>DATKTD010000271.1:0-13353 GCA_035531315.1 Rectinemataceae bacterium | reverse complement strand
TTGCGGTCTTCAAGGTCCTCGTCCTCTTCGAAAGGCTGTCGCAGCGTTGAGTCGCGTCTATGGGAGGGGACTCCCCCTCCCCCGGCCCAAAGAAGGTCGAGAGCTTATTCCTTACCTATTCATTTAATAAGCATCTCGACGGAGGGCGACAGCCGCATAGACATTTGTCTATATGCCGACACTTGCAGTCTCCGCGGCCGGACTGCAGTCTTGCCGCATGAAAACAATCATCGATATCGAAAGCGATCCCCAAACAGCCCTCGCCCTCAGCCCCTTCTTCAGCCTCGACTATCGCGTCCGCCATTGTCCCGGATGCGGGGATGCCCTCGAGGCCGCGCGCAGACACGAGGCCAGCGCCTTCATCCTCGATCTCGATCTGGAAAAGGACGATCCCTTCGAGCTTCTCGACGGGCTCGGCCGCATCGGCAACCTGGCTCCCGTCCTCGCCCTGACCGCCCGCGGCGATCCTCGAAAGATCGTCCGCGCCATCAGGATGGGTGCCGTCGATGTCCTCCCAAAACCTGCCCGCCCCCCGGACATCAGGGACATCCTCACGAAGTGCATGTTGCGCCACGACGACCGCGAGTTTTTTTTCCTCGGCGCTTCCGACGCCATCGCCGAGATCAGGCGTCAGATAGAGGTATTCGCCCAGTGGGACTTTCCCATCCTTATAATGGGAGAGAGCGGGACTGGAAAGGAACTCGCCGCCCGCAGCATCCACGACCTGTCGAAGAGGAGGGGACAGGCCCATGTCGCGCGGAATTGCGCGACCCTCCCCACGGCCCTCATCGAAAGCGAACTCTTCGGCTCGAGCAGGGGAGCCTTTACGGGCGCCGCCGACCGCCCCGGAGCCTTCGAACTCGCGGACGGAGGGACCCTCTTCCTCGACGAGATAGGCGACGCCTCGCCCGAAACCCAGGCAAAACTCCTTCGGGCCCTCGAATCGGGCAGCATCTGGAGGTTGGGAGGCAGGCAAGCCATACCGGTCGACGTGCGCTTCGTCTCCGCCACGAGCAGGAACCTCGAGGCCGCCATGGCCGAGGGTAGCTTCCGCCCCGACCTCTTCTATCGGGTCGAGACCCTCAGGATCAGCATTCCGCCCCTGCGCGAGCGGCCGGAGGACATAGCCCCCATTGCCCGTCACTTCATCCGAGACGCGGCCCACGGCTGCCAGGACATTGCCGACGCGGCTATCGAGCGCCTCGCCGGCTATGCTTGGCCCGGCAATGTCAGACAGCTGCGGAACGCCATCCAAAGAGCCGTCGTCCTGTCGGGTGGCCGCGAGACCATACGCGCCGAGGACATCGTGCTGTAGGCTGCCGCCCTTGGCCGCTCAGCCTCCGCCCTTGGCCGCGAGACCGGCCATCTTGTGGATGAAGGCCTCGAAATAGCGCAATTCCGAGGCCGAGAAGGCCGAGCGCTCGGCTATGTCCCGCAGGAATTCCTTGAGTTCCTCGCCCTGATTGAGACGGAAAAAACCGAGCTCGGCGAGGTGGAGGGAGGCCCTTTCGACGGCTGCGGCGACGGCCTCGCGCCCCACCGCGGCGTAGCCACCCGTGCGGAGCCCCACGGCCTGTCTGCGCAATTCCCAGGCCGCCACCTGCACGGCCTGGGCCAGATTGAGGGAGGCGAAGCGCTCCGAGCTCGGGATGTGGACGGCGAGGCTGCAGAGACTGATCTCCTCGCCGGAAAGCCCGCTCTTCTCGTTGCCGAAGACGAGGGCGATGTCTCCGAGTGCGCTCCGCATCGAAAGCGAGGCGACGAACTCGTCGACCGGCACCGAAAAGGTCTTGCGCCTCCCGCCGCGCCGCCGCGTAAAGCCCGCCGAGAGGCTACGCCCCGCGAGGGCCGAAGCCAGGTCGGGGAATCTTTCGGCCCTTTCATAGACATCGTAGGCGTGGACGGCCATCATGGCGACCCGCTCCTCGTCATAAGCCTGATCCCCGGCGAGAATGAGGCGTTCCAGGCCCATAGTCTTCATCGCCCGGCAGGCCGAGCCGACATTTCCGGCCTCCTCGGCACGGCAGAGCACGACGACAAAACGGGAAAGATCGGGTTCGCTTGATTGCCACGGTTCCATGGCGGGGTATAGTAAGGACGGCATGGGAATAGAACAAGAACGCGAGAGGGCTCGGCCAGCCGTAGATCAACCCCGTGGCGGAGAACGAGGCCTCACCGGCAGGCGGGCCCTCGTGGTCGGCGGCAGCGGGGGCATCGGCCGGGGAGTCGCCGGGGCCCTGGCCCGGCGGGGCGCGGAGATCTTTCTCCTTGGCGGTCGCGACGAGGCGAAGATGGAGGAGGCCCTGCGAGAATGCTCCGAATTCGGGGGCAAGGCCGCCGGCAGCCTCCTCGACCTCGAGGACGACGAGGCCTTTGGCAGCGCCGAGGGCCTGGAATCCATCCTTGGCCCCGATCCGCGCTTCGACCTCCTCGTCTGCGCCTTCGGCCCCTTCCTCCAGCTCCCCCTCGCCAAGACCTCCCCCTCGGACTGGCGACGCCTCGCCCTTCTCGATCTCGCCCTCCCCGGTGCCCTCGCCTCCTTCCTCCTCCCCGGGATGATCGGACGCGGATGGGGACGACTGGTCTTTTTCGGGGGAACAGGGACCGATACCATCAAGGCTTCCAGGACCAACGCGGCTTACGCCGCAGCCAAAACGGGCCTCGGGGTCATCGCCAAATCCATCGCCCTCCAGCATGCGGCCGACGGCATCGCCTCCTTCGTCGTCTGCCCCGGATTGGTCGACACCGAATACCACGACGCGGAGACTAGGGCGGCCCTGACCACCAAGGCACCGAATGGCAGGCTCCTCGACCCCCGGGAGTTTGGCGAAACGGTGGCGGCTCTCGCTGCCGCGGAGCCCTGCCTCGTTTCCGGCGCCGTCGTCGCCATGGACGGGGGTCTTGAGCTCGCGCGAGGGCCCTAGGCAAAAGATGGCACTATTCTTGCAGTCGCAAGACTTTGGCACTACCTTAGAGAACACAGCGCGGCCCATCGGATTGACGCGAAGCTTTGGGCCTTCTACAATGGCCTACAATCGCCGATGCTTACTTCGGGTGAAGAGGAGAAGTCCATGCCGGCCAATGACAACAACAGTATAGTAACCGGATTCGACGACGAGAAAGACGATAGCCTCAAGATCAAGCTTACCAAGATAGACGATGTCGAGAATTGTCTTACTCTGGCCTTGACCGGCTACATCGATACCTACAATTCCAATTCCTTCCAGAAACGCGTCGGCAAGGCGATCGAAGGCGGCTATACCCGGCTCATCTTCAACTGCGGCGGCCTCAATTACGTTTCCTCCACCGGCATCGGCTCCTTTACCGCCTTTCTCAAGCAGGTCAGGCCCCGGGGCGGCGACATTGTCCTCCTCGAGATACAGCCCAAGGTTTATGAGGTATTCCAGCTCCTCGGCTTTTCGCAATTCTTCAATATCAAGGACAACATCGACGAGGCCGTCGGTTTCTTCCGCCAGGGCGAGAAGAGCTCGGCCGCCTCGGTCTTCCCCAAGGTATTCTCCTGTCCCATCTGCAATCGCAGACTGCGGGCGGCGCGCCCCGGGAGATTCCGCTGCGCCGAGTGCCGCACCATTCTCGCCATCGACAATTCGGGACAGGTGTTCCTGGGCTGAGCCAACCCATATCAGGGAGGGACTGCAATGGCGGGACTTGTTAAAATCGAAACTTTCTTGATGGATCTCGGCCTTCCTTACGAAGAGGTCCAGCCGAATACGTGGCTCATCGACGATTCGGCGAACGGCAATCCGCCGATCGTCGTCTCCCTCGTCGAGCCGGTCGTCGTCATCCGCGCGACGGTGATGAAGATCCCCGCGCCGGCTGGCGGCAACGAGGCCCTTTTCCGCGAACTCCTCGCCCTCAACGGCTCGGGGCTCGCACATGGCGCCTACGCGATCGAGGGCGACGACATCGTCCTGATCGATACCCTCGAATACGGGAACATGGACAGGTCGGAACTGGAGGCCTCGCTCGACGCGATCGGCATCGCGCTCGGCGAGCACTGGCCGCGACTGTCTTCGTTCGCCGCAACCTAGAAGGAGGACCCACCGATGGGCATTTTCGACCGATTTCGCACCGTAGTCTCCTCGAACATCAACGACCTCATCAACAAGGCCGAGAACCCCGAAAAGATGCTCAACCAGGTTCTCCTCGACATGAACGAGCAGATGATCGAGTCCAAGAAGGCCGTCGCCATGGCCATCGCGGACGAGAAGAAGCTCGAGCGGGAGCTTGGCGAGAACAAGGCCCAGGCGGCCGACTGGGAGCGCAAGGCCGTCATCGCGGTCAAGGCGGGTCGCGACGACCTGGCCAAGGAGGCCCTCCTCCGCAAGCAGGAGTACGAGGGCTACGTGACACAGCTGGGGACCCAGTGGCAGGCCCAGAAGGACTCCGTCGAGAAGCTCAAGGTCTCGCTTCGGGAGCTCCAGGCCAAGATCGACGAGGCCAGCCGCAAGAAGAACATCCTCGTCGCCAGGGCCAAGCGCGCCGAGGCCCAGGACAAGATCAATAAGACCATGTCGAGCCTCTCGGGCAACAAGAGCGCCTTCGACACCTTCGAACGCATGTCGAAGAAGGTCGACGAGATCGAGGCCAGGGCGGAGGCCCACAAGGAACTCGAGGAAGCGACGAGCGGGGCCAGCCTCGACAAGCAGTTCGCGGAACTCGAGAGCGGTGGAGCCGGAGCCGACATGCTCCTCGCCGAGCTCAAGGCCAAGATGCTTACCGACAATGCCGGCACGGGCGGAGCCTCCGGGAGTCCCAAGCCCTGAGCCTCAGGGTTTGCTTTCTCGAGCGCGAGGGAGACAGACTCCCCGCCCTCGCGAACAGTCTGGAAAGGATCGGAAGGGAGTCGTCAGGCTCCCTTTCTTTTTTCTCCGTGCTTATCGAGGCCGGCACGGTCCCTCCTCCCTCCGATCTCTATGTTCTTCCCTCGGCCGAATTCCTTTCGCTGCCCGCCGAAGCACGCCCGACACCCTGCATAGTCTGGGGTAGGCTCGACCTGATCGCCGACTGCCTTGCCCAGGGGGCCCTCGATGCCCTCACCCTACCCCTCGACCCGGCGGAACTCGTCGCGAGGATCATCGGTCGGCGGGAGAGCCTGAAGCCTCCGCTCCCACAAGGTCTCATGACCCAGCTGGACCTCGGCGCCAGGGAAAGACAGGCCCTCGTCATCCTTTCGCGGGCGGGAGCCGGCGGCCTTTCGAGGACTGCCCTGAGCTGGGCTTTGTGGGGTAGGGAGCTCCCCTCCTCGCGCCGATTGGATGTCCTCATTTCGGGTCTCAGGAAGAAATTGGAAGATTGGAAGGGGGGAGAGAGCTTGACAATAAAGGCCGAGAGGGGCCTGGGTTACGCCCTCCACGAGAAGCCTGTGGATAAGCTGTGGCAAAGTCGGGAATAACCCGGCAATTTGGAAGCCCTGGAGGACTTGTACACAGACAGCCAAATCCGATCCCTCGAATTTTCTTGAATTTCGCGAAAGACGATTAAATATTTATCATCGGTACAAACAATTACACCAAGGCCACCTCGTGGCAAAGCCAACAATAACCCCGATTTGCGTCAAAGAAGTGCTGTCCTGACAAGGGGAAGCAGGATGACCCAACATCTGGGGGGCTGTGGATAAGTTGTGTGGAGTCAGGGATTTCGAGCCGGGAACAGGAGGCTCCGAAGGGAGTGCAGCTCCTCGACGGACTCGACCATGATGGCTCCCATTCCTAGTTCCAAGGCAGGGCGAATATCGACATCCTCGCGGTCGCCGATCGAAACGATCGAGGCGGCCGCAAGCCCCAATCGAGAGAGGGCCAGCCTGAAAGGAGCCGGATCGGGCTTCGAGCGGAGGGTATCGTCAAGGCCGATCACAAAGGAAAAAGAGGCCGCAAGCCCAAGAGCCTCGAGACTTGCAAGGCCGATAGAGCGGGGGTTGTTGGTGACAAGACAGAGGGGAAGACGGTCGGCCAAGGTGGCGAGGGAGGCCGCGAGCCGGGCATCGGGCCCGAGCCAGCGATGTGGATCGATGAGCTCTTCCCGCCAGGCGACGCTCGTCCCGATGGGAATACCGAGGGCCAGGAAGAGATTGCCCAGGGAGGTATCGGCTTCGCCACGGCTTCTTCGTTCGGCGCGCAGGCCGGAGAGGAGGGCCTGTGTGTCCTCGAGGGCCTCGCCCCGAAAAACGGCCAGACGCTCGACGAGGACCTCGGTTTGGAAGCGGGCATAGGCAGGATTCGTGTACAGGGTCGAGTCGAGGTCGAAAATGAGGGCCCCGGGTCGGAGCGGGAGCTGCCAGGTCTTCATCGACTGAGGATGGGCGCCAAGATCCCCAGGGTCCCTACGAGGCGTCGACGGGAGGGTATGGGAGGGGGTCGCCCTCTTCCAGATGACCTTCCCTCGCGGCCGACTCGAAGAGGTCGGGATCGCTCGAGCCCGATCGCGCCGTATGGACATGGGCCTGACGCTCCTGCTGCCGCTTGATGCGCTTGGCGACGAGGTCGCGGGGGTCGAGCATCTGCGAGAGGGAGCGGTTGTGATGGACGAGGCTTATGATCTGGGCGAAGAGGGGGGTGATGTCGGCCTGAACGTACCACTCCTTGTGGAGGAGATCCTTATGGTAGACGGCGTTCGTCCCGATCACCCGATGGAAATAGCCCTTCTGGTAGGCCGCCTCGAAGTCGTCGATGGCCGAACCCGAAAAGAGGGGTAGGGAGGCGGCGCAGAAGATCTCCTTGGCGCCCATGTCCTTGATGGCCTTCATGCCCTTGAGGAGGGTGCCGCCGGTTCCGATCATGTCGTCGGCCATGAAGACCGTCTTTCCCTTCACGTCGCCGAGCAGGCGCATGTCGGTGATGTTCGAATCGGCGGCGTTCTTGCTCACCTTGGAATAGTCGCGCTCCTTGTAGAGGAGGGCGAGGGGTCGATGGAGGGTATTGGCGTAGAACTTGTTGCGGTCGACGGCCCCGGTGTCGGGAGAGAGGACGACGAGGTCGTCGGAGCCGATATCGGTGATCTCGATGAGCTTTTCGATGATCTGCAGGGAGGGATGGAGGTTTTCGAGGCACATCTTGCCGAAGCCGTTCTCGATCTCGCGCGAGTGGATGTCGAGGGTGATGATGCGGGTGACGCCGAGATTCTCGAACATCTCGCTGATGCGGGCCGCGGTAAGGCCCTCGCGGCCCTTTTTCTTGTGCTGGCGCGAATAGGGAAAGGCGGGCAGGACGAGGTTGATGCGCCGGGCCCCCGCCTGGGCGGCCGCGTCGATGGTGACGAAGAGGGAAAAGAGGTGGTCGTTGACCGAGAGGCTGCGCTGGGTCGAGCCGTCGTTGAAGGAGATCGGCTGGCGGTTTTCGACGTCCTGGAAGATGTAGAGGTCCTTGCCCCGGACGGAGTCGAGGATCTCGGTCTTCACTTCCCCGTTGGCGAAGGAGGTATGCCGGGCGTGCACCTTGAATTTCGGGGCCCGATAGCCGTTCACGTTGCCCGGCACGTAGGGCAGGCTCGACTCGATGTCGTGGTTGAAATTCATCTTGCGCACCACGAGTTCCTCGGTGATGTGGTAGCGCTGGGCGAGGAGCTGGGCCTTGCGATCGAAGCGTCGCTTGTAGATCGACCCGAGGCGACGGATGACCTGGTCGGCGAAATGCTCGCCTCCGGGACAGGCGAGGATTCCGAGCGACGTGGGTTCGGAGTAGTTCATGGCTGCCTCTTAGGAGAACGGTCGATCTTGTGCGGACCCGTCTCGCGCTGGAAAGGCGCCGCGAACCGGGTCTTCAAGGTACAATTCAAGGCTTTTTTAGTCAATCGGCGAAGTGTGCGGCCGGAGGGACGGAAGGGGAAACGGCGCTCCGCCGGAGGCCGGGGAGGCCGTGGGAGGGGAGGCCTCCCTTCCCGCGTCGGCAGGGGCCCGCGATCATGACCTCGCTTTACCCGGACCGCGGCCCATGCTAGTGTTGCGTTTTGGCGGTCGGAACTCGGGCCGCCTTTTTCGATCGCCTCAGGCACCATACACAGCTCCTTCGGAGGAACAATGAATCGCACTGTTCTCCGCATGCTCGACGAGGCCGCCGAGGCCTTCTCCGACGATCCCTACGCCCTCCGGAAAACGGAGGCCGGCTGGACGGCCACCAGCTACCGCCAGGCGGCTGGGCGCTCACGCCAGTTCGCGGCCTGGCTCATATCGAGGGGCTTCGCCAAGGGCGACCGGGCGGCCATCCTCGCCGAAGGCTGCCCGGAATGGATTGTCGGCGAGCTCGGCCTCGTCGCGGCGGGCTGCATCTCCGTGCCGCTCTCCATCAAGCTCCTCGAAGAGGAGATCCCCTTCCGCATCGGACATTCGGGCTCCCGGGCCATCCTTGCCACGAAGAACCAGCTCGAGAAGGTCCTTTCGGCCCTCGGAAAGGTCGAGAGCCGCGACATACTGGCCATCTACCTCGACGAGGATCTCGACGCCGCCCTCGCTATCGCGGCGAAATCGGGCTTCGACCCATCGCGCGTCCTGTCCTTCGCGGCCCTCCTCGCCGAAGGCGCCGCCCTCCTCGCCGACCCTGCGGGCCAAATCGCCCGCGAGGTCGAGGCCCGGATCTCGGGGGCGGCCGAGGACGACACGGTCACCATCAGCTATACCTCGGGCACTACGGGCAATCCCAAGGGAATCCAGCTCACCCATCTCAACTACTGGACGAACTGCCACGACGCCATCGAGGTCTTCAAGATACCCCGCGGTTGGCGCACCCTCCTCATTCTGCCCATCGACCATAGCTTCGCCCACACCTGCGGCTTCTACGCCTCCCTCCTCATCAGCTGGTCCCTCTGGTTCGTCGATTCGCGGGGAGGCGGCATCGCGACGCTCCGGAACATCCCCCTCAACCTCGTCGAGGCCAGACCCCACATACTCCTCACCGTCCCGGCCCTCACCGCCAATTTCATGAAGAAGATCATCGCGGGCGTGGAGGAGAAGGGCGGCCTCATCGAGAAGATCTTCAAACGCGGCATCGAGGCGGGCATCGCCTACAACGGCGACGGGTACCGGAAGCCCCCCCTCGGCCTCCGACTCGCCAACTTCCTCCCCTGGACCTTCGCCAAAATCCTCCTCTTCGGCACGATCAAGCGAAGGGTCTTCGGCGACTCGATCCGCTACTGCGTCGGCGGGGGGGCCCTCCTCGACGTCAAGCAGCAGGAGTTCTTCGCCGCCTTCGGCATGCCCATCTACCAGGGCTACGGTCTCACCGAGGCCTCGCCGGTCATCTGCACCAATTCGCCCAAGCGGCACAAGTTCGGCAGCTCGGGCTACATCTTCCCCTCCGTCGAGTGCCTGATCCGCGATGGCGAGGGCAGGGACCTCCCCATCGGGGAGGTCGGCGAGATAGTGATGCGCGGCGATAGCGCGATGAAGGGCTACTTCGCCAACCCAGAGGCCACGGATGCGACCCTCGTCGGGGGCTGGCTCCGCTCCGGGGACAGGGGAAAGATGGACGCCGACGGCTTCCTCACCGTGGTCGGCCGGGAGAAGGCCCTCCTGGTCGGCGCCGACGGCGAAAAGTACAGTCCCGAGGAGATCGAGGAGGCCGTCACCTTCTCGACCGACGTCATCGACCAGATAATGGCCTGGTGCGAGGAACAGAAGTACGTGAGCGCCTTCGTCACCCTCGACGAATCCCGGGTCCGCAGATTGATCGCCGAACGGGGCATAGCGAACGCGGAGACCCTCCTCGCCGCCCTCAAGGAGGAGTTTTTCCGCTTCAAATCCGACCCGAAGGGCAAGAAGGTCCAGTCGGCCTGGATACCGGCGGGTTTCCACATCCTTCCGGAAACCTGGAGCGACCGTGACGGCACGGTGAATTCGACGATGAAGATCGTCCGCCACCGCATCGTGGAGATCTACCGCGATCGGATCGACTATGCCTGCAGCGCCGAGGGCTCGAAGACGGAAAACCCGCGCAACCTCGAGACCCTGCGTCGGCTCTTCGCCCTGCCTTGATTGCCCAAAGCCGCCGATAATGGGAAGACGATGAAAGCGTGGTTCGCAGCCCTCGCGAAGCTCCTCGTCGAACTCCTCATGCTCCTCCTGTTGCTCGCCTCGGCGCGGGCCTTCGCGGAGACGATCGCCGATCCGGGCCTCGGCGCCTTCGCCTCGGCGGCCATGGGAGAAGCCCTCAGGGTCTGGCCGATAGCCCTGGCCCTCACTCTCACGACAGGAGTCGTCTCCTTCGCCGGCCTCGGGCAACGATCCTTCGCGATTCTCCTTTCGGTCGCCCTCCTGGGACTCGTCGTCGCGATGGCCGGCACCTGGGCCAGGGAGGGCAACCATGATTCTCCCCAAGTCGCCGCTCCCCGCCCCCTGGTTGGCCAGCTCGTCGAGGACGGCGATCGCCTCGCTTCCGTGTCGGCCATCTCGGGGGATTCTGTCCGCGGCCTGGTAACCCTGGATTGGGCCCTTCCCATGCCACGGCTCGGCTGGAACTCGAGGGCCCCCTTCGACGCCGCCGACTCCCAGACCATGGCCGGGGGCAAGGACTGGAATCTCGCGCCGCGACGGGAGAAGGCCGCCTCGCCCATTTCGACCGGCCTGCCTTTGATCGACTCCCTTCGCGAGCCCCTCCATGTCGCCGGAGAGCCGGCTGCTCCCTTGGCCTACGCCCGGGCCCTCGGCTTCGTCCTCCTCTGCGTCGGGCTTGGCGCCCTCGCCCTCCGCCCCAAGCTGCCCATGAACGCCCTTATAATCGCGATTCTCGCGGGTCTTGCCGCCCTCCTCGGCGATTCGCTTGCGAGTTCAACCTCCTTCCTGGACCGGGGCGATAGCTTCCTCCTCGGCCTCGGCCGCAACCTCGGGCTGGAGCTCGGCGGGGGATGGGTCCTGCCCCTTGCTGAGGGCCTTGTCGGTCTCGTAGGGGCACTTTTCGGCCTCCTCCTCGCGCGGGGGAAGAGGCTATGAGCGCGTCGCGCCGGGTGGCGATGGCCCTTGTCGGCGCCGATCTCGCCCTCTTCGCCTTTTTTTTCGCCCTGGCCCTCGCGAGCCATAGCGCCACCATCGTCGTTCCGCGGCTCGCCCTGCCCTGGGAACTCGCCACGGCAGGCCTCGAAACCATCCGCTGGTTCCCCGCCGCCCACCTCTTCGCCGCCATACTGGCCGTGTCTTCGGTCGCCGGCGAGACCGAGGCCATCGTCGTCAAGGTCGCCGCTCCCGCCGTCGTCATGTCGGCCCTCGTCGCCGCCGCGGCCCTGATACTCGGGCCTATCTGCCAATCGAGCCTCGACACGAACCTCGCCTCGAGCGCTCGCTTCTCCGACTATCTCGGGCGCGCCCGCGTCGATCTCGAAGCCGACAGGCTCGAGGCCTCCCGCATCGATCTCGAAATCCTCTCGTCCATCTCGGAAAACGACATCCGTCTTGTCCCCCTGCAGAGCCGCCTCGCCGGCCTCGAGTCCAAGATCGCCAGATCGATCCAGGCTCAGAGGCCCGAGGAACCCGACCCGGCCTCGGCTCGCGCCGCCTGGCGGAAGGCCCGGTCCTATTACGAGAAGGGCGACTGGTACAACGCGCATTGGCAGGCCACCCTCGCCCTCCGTCTCGATCCCTCCCTCGTCGAGGCGAAGAGATTGGCAGCCCTCGCCTGGGAGGAAATAGCCCGCGTCACCGGTTCGACGCCGAAGGACGAGGCCGAGGCCGCCTTCTTCGCCGAGAAGTTCCGCGGCTACGGCCTCCTCCGTTCGGGCGATTACATCGGAGCCTGGCGCGTCTTCGACAGCCTGTCGAAGGACCATGGCGCCGATCCGGAGGTCAGGCGCTATCTCCGCGAAAGCCTCGACGGCATCGACAGGACCGCCTTCTATCGAGACGAGGCCGACGATGCCTTCGCCGCGCATGGAATTCCGCGATTCTTCCTCCGCTATGGAGTCGCGGCGAAGGGCGAAGGCGCCAAAGGCGCCAGCACTAAAGGCGAAAGGATACTGGCCGCCCTCGACTCGGGATGGACCGGCGGGGCCGCCTTCTTCAAGGACCTCGAATTCCTCGACGTCAAGGCCGACGGCTCGGCCCTCTACATTCGCGCTCCATGGGCGAAAATAACGGGAGGCCGTCTCTTCCTCGTCGCGGCCGATCGAAGCTCCCCGGGAAGCGCCTTCAGGGCCGAGGCCTTCGCCATCGAGGCAGGCGGGTCGAGCGCCTCGGAGAAGCCCGTGACGGCACCCGCCTCCCTGGAAACCGGATTCGAAACGGAGACCCTTCTCGTCATCGCCGAGGCGAACGAGGAGCCAAGGGCCCTCAGCTTCCTCGATTCGATTTCGGCCCTCACGAAGAGCTCGTCCTGGGGCCTTCCCGCCGAGAAGTTGACGACCGACGTCCTCGACAGACTCGGCCTGCCCTTCGCCTCCTTCGGCTCCGCCATAGTCGGCCTTCTTCTCGGCCTGCGTTTCAGACCCACCTCTCCCAAGGTTAAACGGAGTTTCTCGCTGCCCGCCGTTCCATTCATCGGCGCCTTTGCCTTCGGGGCTTGGTGGATGATCAAGCGCCTCGACGGCCTCGTCTCGCTCTGGAGCGCCAGGGCCCTCGCGGGCATGGACGCCATCTGGCTTGCGACGGGGATACGGAGCATCCTCGTCGTCGTCGCCATGCTCCTCGTCATCGGGGCGACGAGGTCGGCGACGGGACCGACGATCGAACACGAATCCCTCGACGAATGAAGACAGGCCTCGATTCGCCGATCCGTCGCTATCGACCCCTTCTCGAGATCAATGCGGCCCTACTGGCAGGGGGGCTGGTCGGCGCCTTGGGGGGCCTTTATGGAGCCATCTTCGGGCTCCTGATCGGTTTCATGGTGGACAGGGTGAGGGCCTCCCTCAGCCGCCCGGAGAAGGCGCCGCATCCCGAAACGGAGGGCGAGCCCACGGCCGAGGCCGCTCGCGCGGAGGAGGCCCGAAAGACGGCCCGCGAAGTCCTCGGACTCGGCCCCGAGGCGGGCTCGGCCGAAATACGCCACGCCTGGCGCCGCATCTCCAAGGAATGCCATCCCGACTCGGGCAGCCCCACCGAGGAGGGGCTGCGCCGTTTCAGGGAGGCGCGGGAAGCCTACGAGACCCTCCGCGTTAATCGGTCTCCACGCGGGTGACGCGGGCGCCGAGGCTCTTGAGCCTCTCGGTGATGCGCTCGTAGCCACGCTCGATCTGGTAGACATTGCTGATCGTGCTGGTGCCCTCGGCGCAGAGGGCGGCGATGACCATGGCCATGCCGGCGCGGACGTCGGGCGAGGTGAGGTCCGAGGCGGTCAGCCTGACCGGACCCGAGACGACGGCGCGATGGGGATCGCAGAGCACGATGCGGGCGCCCATGCCGATGAGCTTGTCGACCCA
>DATKTD010000270.1:0-2809 GCA_035531315.1 Rectinemataceae bacterium | reverse complement strand
CCGGCGCCTGCGACGCCGGAAAACCTCACGCGTAGGATCGTCGCGATCCTGGGATCGCGACGATCCTACGCGACGAAGCGGTGCTTCAGCCCCATCACGTCCTTGTAGACGATGACGCCGAGGTTCTTCCTCTCCCCGTCGAGGATGGGCAGGGCCCGGAAACCGTAGCGACTGAAGATGTCGTAGGCGTCGCGGAGGGTCTGGGTCGCCTCGAGGCCGACGACCACGTCCGTCATCACCTCGCCGAGGCTCGCCTCGTTGTCGGCTATGAGGAGTTCCCTGACGTCGACGACGCCGGCCACCTGCCCCTCCGGCCCCGAGACGTACACGTACATGGACACGTCCTTTTCGCGGGCTATGGTCGCGTAGTTGTCCTCGACCCAGCCGATCTTGGTTTCCGCGGGGAGCATGATGTAGCGATCGGTGGCGTAGTCGAGGATGGACTCCTCCTGCCTCTCCAGGATGGAGACGATCTTGGCCCGGCTCTCCTCGGCGAGGAGGGCGAGGATGTCCTTCTTCTCGTCCCAGGGAAGGACGGCAATGACATCGGCCGCCTGGGGAGGGGTCATCTGCGCGATGAGCCCGGCCGCGGTCTCGTCGTCGAGGGTGGCGATGATCTGCCGCTGGACGTTGGGCTCGATCTCCTCGAGGGTGTCGGAAGCCTCCTCGGCGTCCAGCTGGCCGAAGACGGCCTCGCGCTGGGGAGCGTCGAGTTCCTCGATAATGTCGGCGAGGTCGACGGGCGGCATATCCTCGATCTGGTCCTTGAGGGCCTTGAGCTTGAGGTCGCCCGAAAAACTCCCGAGGCTTTGAGGCAGGGGCTGGACGTATGACCAGGAGACGAAGTCCTCCTCGAGGTTGAGGAGTCCCGCGAGCCAGCCGAAGCCGAGGCGCCGATACAGGCCGCGCCGGCCGAATTCCACGTCGGTCACGTAGATCTTGCGCGTCGACTCGACGCGCTGGAGCTTCACGTCGAAGACGACCGACACCTCGCGGTCCTCGAGGTCGATCACCTTCTTGTCGAGGACGAAGTCCTTGAGGAGGACCGAGCCCTCGGGAAGGGAGGTCTCGTGGGCCTCGATGTCGTCGACGCGCACGACGAGGCGACGGCCGTCTATCGATTCGATCAGGCCCGCGTCGATGAGAAGGTCTGGCCGGCCGAAGCTCCGCTTCACGAGGAGGGTGGTCATGTGGGGGATGGCCGCGAATTCCACGATGACGCAGTCCTTGAAGGTCCCGAGGCGCCGGCCCGTGGAGGCCGATACGACCCTCGATTTGATGAGCGCCGAGAGGAGGATGCCGCTGCTCTTTCCGGCCCTGTCGCTGTTTTCAGTCGTCATGTCGATCCTCCCTTCAAAGAAGTGTCACGAATTTGTAGACGAGGAGGCCCACGAGGACGACGAGGTAGACGCGCAGGCCGAGGAGGGCGATCTTGACGGCCGGCGTGGCCTTGATCCTCGGCGTCTTGTACTTCCTCGTGATCTCGGCGACCTTCGCCATGAAGCCCGATTTCCTTGTGTCCGACATCAGGGCCTCCCCTGGCTGAAGAGATTCGGGAACAGGGCGCTGAGGGCGTAGAGGGTCGACAGCGCAATGATCGCGACCACGATCGCGGTAACTATCACGTTCTGCAGCCGCGTGTTTTTGTACTTCTTTCCCATGGTCGACTCGTCGTTGAGGAGGAGGAGGAGGAATACGAGGGCCGCCGGCAGGAGGGTCACGGCGACGACCTGGACGAAGAGGGTGATGAGGACGAGGGGGGCGCCCGGGATGAGGACGACGGCCCCGGCGCCCACGAGGAGGGTGAAGTAGAGGACGTAGAAGCCCGGGGCCTCCTTCACCTTGCGGTTGAGCGAATGCGCCCAGCCGAAGACCTCGCCGAAGGCCCAGGAGCTCGCGAGCGAGATGCAGATGGCGCCGAGGAGGCCAGCGTCGAAGAGGCCGATGGCCATGAGGCGGCCGACCAGGGGATCGTGGCGCATGATGGCGACGGAGGCCGTCGCCGCGTCCTGGACGGGCTGGCCGTGGAGCTCGGTGGCCGTGACGATGATGATGAAGACGGCCACGAGGACGGTGGCGATGGCGCCGATGAAGGTATCGATTCGACCGCTCTTGATGTCCTTTTCCTGGAGGCCCTTGTCGACGACCGAGCTCTGCTGGAAGAAGATCATCCAGGGCGCGATGGTCGTGCCGATGTTGGCCATGATGAAGAAGAACATGGTGTAGGTGAAGCCGCCGGGGAAATTGGGCACGATGCCCGTCGAGAGGATCGAATGGACGTCCGGCTTCACGAGGAAGGCCGCGGGTATGTAGATGAGGTTGAAGGCGCAGAAAAGGAGGGTGAGCTTTTCCCAGGTCCAGTAGGAACCCGAAAGGACCATGATGCCCATCAGCGCGATCACCAGGATCACCGTGAGGATGGGCGGCACGCCGAAGATGCCGAGGGCGGCCGTCATGCCGATGAATTCGGTGATAAGGGTGAGGAAGTCGGTGAGGACGAGGTCGCCGATCGAGAACCAGCCCCAGAAGGAGCCGAAGGCGTCGAAGATGGCCTCGGCATGGCCGCGCTTCGTCACCGCGCCGAGCCTGACGGTCATCTCCTGGACGAAGTAGGCAATGGGGCCGAGGATGACGAGGAACCAGATGAGGTTGTAGCCGTACTGGGCGCCGGTGGCGGAATAGGTCGTGATGCCGCCCGCGTCGTTGTCGGCGACCATCACGATGATGCCGGGACCGGCGACCATCAGGAAGAGGCGCAGCGACTTGGACATGCGCCGAAACCCGTAGAATATGCGTGCGGGTACGTTCA
>DATKTD010000269.1:0-4496 GCA_035531315.1 Rectinemataceae bacterium | reverse complement strand
AGGCGCTGTTAGTGCTGAAAAACGAGGACACGAGAAATCCATGATCCTTGGGAAGCGCGCTTTTCTGGTAAGCGTCGAACAGGTCCATCGCTTTGACGGGCATCCAATCCTCCTGCTGCCGATTTTCGGTCCGTTCCGCGTACGGGCGGCCGGAAACCTTCGATGGGGAAAGTATAGCCGAGAAGGGTTCAGCTGTCACGGCGCAATGTTGGGCCGTCTTGGCTCAAGCCATCAGGCGGGCTTGCGCGGACGCGGGATCTCCCCCTTGGGCAGTGCCGCGGCCGCCTTCTCCCTCGCCTCCTGGGCGGAGGCGTAAAGCCCCTTGTCCTCGTATATCCTAGCGAGCTCGCGCCAGGGACGCTCGATGTGGGGTTCGATCTCGGCCGCCCTGCGGAAGGAATCGAAGGCCGCTTCCTGCTTGTCGAGTTTCTCCGAGAGGATGCCTTTGACAACCCAAGGGCCCGCCCGCGTGAGCGCGGCCTCGGGAGCCTTGTCGAGGAGGGCCCAGGCGAAGGCGGATCTCCCGTCGTGGTGGAGGCAGAGGCAGAGGGCCATCAGGAGTTCGCCATCCTCGGGATCTTCGAGGAGGAGGTCGCGATAGAGAACCGCGCTTTCTCCCCATCTGCCGATTTCGCGCCAGGCCCGGGCCAGCATCCTGCGCTGCGAGAAGGATGAGCCAGCCCAGGGCAGGCCCTCTTCGAGGACGGAGGCGACAGCCTTCCAGTCGCCGCTCGAGGCGAGGAGGTCGGCGAATTCGCGGCGCAGGACCGTGTTGTCGGGATAGTGGCCAAGGTAGTCCCGATAGGCCGTCTTCCGGAGCTTGGCGTCGCGCAAGGACTCGCCGACCGAGATCCTGTACAGGAGGGCGAGTTCGTGGTCGGGATCCATCTCCAGCACCTTTTCGAACCAGCCCCGCGAAAGATCGGGGCGGCCGCTCCTGTAGAGGCATTCGCCGATCGCGAAGAGGAGGCGTTTGTCGGGAAGGATGCCCGCGCTGCTGTCTCGATGAAGTCTGTCCTGGAGAATGGCCAGGCTTCTCTCGTCGTCGCCTCCGACCCGCGAATGGCAGAGCGCCTCGAGGTAGTCGCAGTCCTCGTCGCCGGCGCCGAGGGAGCGGGCGGCTTCTATGGCCTCTAGGGCCTCGGCATGGCGGTCGAGGTCGAAGAGGACGAGGGCGAGGCTCACGCGGAGGTCGGGCGAACGCTGATCGGCGGCCACCGCCTCGAGAGCCTCGGCGAGGGCCTTTGAGGCATTGCCCGACCTCCTGAGGCTCTCCGCCGCCATGGCATGCATGCCGGCCCTGGCGCGCGCGGGCAAATCTCCACGGCCGCGAAGGGCCGCGAGGGAGGCCGCGGCGGCTTCTTTCCAGTCGCCGCGCTTGAAAGCGGCTCCCGCCCTGAGCATATCGAGGGAGACCTGGTCGGTGGGAGGTCCCGCCCCCTCCATCCGCCCCGCACCGAGGGAGGCGGCGAGGGCGAGGGCCTCCTTCGTGCGCCCGAGATCGATGAGGATGCCCGCCTTGAGCCAGGAGAGGGAGGCGTCGCCCGGGGACAGGGCTTCGGCCGCCAGGCATTCGGCCAGGGCCTCGGCATGGCGGCCGAGTTCCCGGAGGGCCCTTGCGCGCCAGAGTCTGGCCGCCGTGCTGTCGAGGCCGTTCGCGACGACAAAGCCGAAGGTCTGGGCCGCGAGTTCGGGATCCCCATGCAGGAGATCCCTGATCCCCCTCACGAAGAGGGCGTTCAGATAACCCTTGTAGATGCGGGTGTCGCGTGGGGCGAGATTGACGGCTCTTTCGAGGTGGTCGACCGCAGCTCCGCTCCTGCGAAGCTTGAGCTCTGCAGCGCCGAGGAGGGCCCAGGTGCTCGCCTTCGCCGAATCCGCCTCGGCGCTGCTCCTCAGGGCCCTGGCGGCCTCGACATGGAGGCCCCCAGCCAGGAGGGTCCTTCCGAGGAAGAAGGCTCCCTTCGCCTGATCGCCGCCGGCCCGCAGATAGGCCCGGAAGGCCTCTATCGCGCGACCGAGCTCGCCCAGGGCGTGATGGCTACGCCCGAGAAAGAGGAGGGCCTCGGCGGGCGCCTCGTCGTCGGCGACGAGGATGGTGAGGAGGGAGACCGCCCTGCGGTAGTCCCTTGCGGCGCCAGCCTCGAGGGCCTGCGCCAGGAGCGCCTCGTTGTTCGTATCCGGCACCCCCCCATAGTAGCCTGGGCCAGGGAGTCCCGCACAGGGGGAGAGGCATGCTATCATCGCGACATGTCGAGCAGGAGTTCCCTCCGGCCATCCCTTCTCCTCATCCTTTCGCTTCTCGCCCTCATACTCGTCATCGGGCTCGTATGGGCCATGGTATTCGAGGAACAGCGCGCGCGTAGGCTGAGCCTCCAATTCGAGATTTACCGGGCTTCGGCGGCCCTGGTCGAGGGCTGGCTGGACAACCCCAAGGGCAACTTCGTCGGAGGCCCCGTCCTGGGCTTCGGTATCTATGACGCCGACGGCAAGGCCATCACGGCCCAGGGCAGCGCCCCCGAAGGGATAGATCCCGCGGCCCGAAGGAACTCGGAGCCAGAGCCGGGAAGGGGCGGGAATTCGCTCTACTTGATGCGTCCCCTGCCCGCGCGCAACGGCATGGATCGCTATGGAATGAGGGGCCAAGGCATGATGCGGGGTGCTCCCCCGGGAGCGGGCATGATGGGGGGGCAGGGTTTCGGCATCGCTGCCCCGCCCGCCAATCCCCTCGACATCGTCGTGGCGGGTTCGCGAACCATGTGGCTCGAGTATTCGGTTTCGGCGGGCTCCCTCGGCGAGACCCTCCTCATCACGGGAGGGGCCGTCCTCAGCCTGATATTGGCCGCTATCTATGCCCTCGTCCTCATCCTCCTGAAAAGGAACGGCGAACTCAGGGAGAGGGAGACGAAAAACCGCGAGCTGGCCGAACTAGGCCAGGCGGCGCGCACCCTCGTTCACGAGATCAAAAATCCCCTGGGCGTCATCGGCATCCAGGCGGCGACGCTACGCCGCCGCGAGGGCGAGGATTCGGTCACGGGCAAGGCCGCCCTCGTCATCGACGGTGAGGTCCGTCGCCTGGCCACCATGGCCGACAGGATCAGGGAATTCCTCAAGGCCGGTCCCGGCGATGCGAGGGAAATCGAACTTCGGGCCTTTCTCGAAGCCTTTGTCCTTCGTCACGATCCCGAAGGCGCCGCGGACATGGCAGGCGGCATCGCGCTGCAACTGCCAAGCGACGGGGTATCGGCCCCTGCCCGAGTCGATCCCGATCGTCTGGCCCTCGCCTTGGACAATCTTTTCGCCAACGCCTGCGAGGCCGATCCCGAGGCCCTTCCCTCGATCGAGCTCGCGAGAAAGGGTCGTTTCTGGCTCTTGACGATTGCCGATAGAGGCAAGGGCATCGATGCCGATTCGCGCGAAAGGCTCTTCGAGCCCTTTTTTACCACCAAGGAAAAGGGGAGCGGCATCGGCCTCGCCTTGGCCCGGAGCATCGCGCGACAGGCCGGAGGCGACCTCGCCTATGCGCCACGACCGGGCGGCGGCAGCCTCTTTTCGCTGTCCTTGCCCGCCTTGGGCTGAAGAAGATCTTCGAAGTCGGCGTGGCCCTCAGGTCGCGGGAGAGGTCTTGCGCGGCGGGAAGAGCCGAATGAGACGCGAAACCAGGTAGGAATTATAGGCTAGCTCCACGCCGATCCAGGAAAAGCCCGGTAGATCGGGAGAGCTCGAGAACTCGAGGCAGCTGCCTCGTATGGGAATGGCTTCGTCAAGGCCAGGACCTTCGAGATCGAGGACCTCGCCCTTGTCGGGCGGAGGCCCGGAATACTCCCCGAAAAGCCTCAAAGAGCGTTTGGACATGGCGATGATCCTGAGTCTGTCGGCGACGACCCCCTCCTTGAGAAGCGACAGGTGGGGATGGTCGAAAAAGCGACCCAGTTCCTCGAGGGGCACGACAAGATCGGTCGGTTCGGCGAAAAAGGCCTCGCCCAAATCGCTTTGGAGGAACCAAGTGACGAGTATCTCCTTGAGCGGGAAGGGCGTTTCCCTGAATTTCACGTCGATGAAACAATAGGGCGATTCGGCGTTGGGCTTCCTGAAGTCAAGGATGTCGGAGAGGGCGTAGAAGGAAATGGGTTTGGAGGCGCTCGGCACCCTGAAATTGAGATTGAGCTTGTGGGGCTTCTTGCTCAGATTCCTGAAGAACTCTATTTCCTTGAGCGAAAGGCTGGCGAGGAGGCTAGCCTTGGTCAGCGAGATGTCGAAGGGAAAACAGGAGATGAAGAATTCCTCGATCTTGAGATGGATGCCGCGCTTGATAAGCCCGATCTCGTCGATGATGGCGGGATTAAGCCGGAGCACGCGGTCAAGATACAGTTCGGCCTTCTCGTTGATGATGCGGGAATCCATTGAAACCCGTCCCTTCGAAGCGGTCGTTTTCGCGCGCTCGAAGGAGTCTTCCGCCGCGCGCCCAATGCTGGCATGATACGTCACGTGGCCGC
>DATKTD010000268.1:0-6185 GCA_035531315.1 Rectinemataceae bacterium | reverse complement strand
CCGACTACGACCAGTCAGGGGCCATCGGCCGACGCTATCGCCGCCAGGACGAGATCGGCACCCCCTTCTGCGTCACCGTCGACTACCAGACCAAGGAAGACCAGACGGTCACCGTCCGCTTCCGCGATTCGATGGAGCAGGTCCGCGTCCATCGCGACGAGCTGGAAGCGACGCTCAAGAAGTCCATCCGCGAGTACAAGCGGGCATAGCGAGAAGGGGGGGAAACCGGGAATCGAGGCGAAGCCACCCTTCCCGGGCGCCGGCCTTCGTCGTCGCTTTCCCCCCTCGCTCCGCGCTCCTCGGCCGCCGGCGGCCTGCGGGGCGCTCCGCTACCCCCCTTTCCGAGGCAATACAATGGAAGCAGAATCCACCGCCCGACTCGTCGATGCCCTCTCCTCCTATTGCGCCCTCTGGCCCGAGGAGGCTCCGGTCGTCGATCGCATCATCAGCTTCCTCCGCAGCCATCCGGAGCCCTTCTCGCGATCCTGTCTCGAGGGCCACATAACCGGCTCGGCCTTCGTCGTCGATCCCGGGCTGGAGAAGACCCTCTTCGTGCATCACGCCAAGCTCGACAAGTGGCTCCAGCCCGGCGGGCATTGCGAGGAGGGGGAGGGGGCCCTCGAGGCATCGCGCCGCGAGGCAGCGGAGGAGACGGGGGTGGAGCTCGGCCGCCCCGTCGATAGCCTCCCCCTCGACGTCGACATCCACGAGATACCCGCCCGCGATGCCGTCCCCGCCCACCTTCATCTCGATATCCGCTATCTCTTCGTCTCGCCCCTCGGGGAGACTCGGTCGAGCGAGGAATCCCATGCGGTCGAATGGCTTTCCTTCGCCGAGGCGCGTTCGCGCAATCCCGAAGCCTCGATATCGCGGCCCCTCGCCAAGATCGAGGAACTGGGTCCCGTGTTGAAGGCCAAGCTGGCCAAAAAACAGGCCCGGGCCGCCTCCGATACGCGTGGCGGGAAGATCGGCGCCTCCCCCGAGGACTCAGCCATGGCGCCACAGCCCACAGGATCCCAGGCCCCGCTGCCCGATTCCAAGCCGAGTCGCGACCCCCTCCACGGCAAGACCCTCGAGATGATTCTCAATGAGCTGGTCGCCCGCCACGGCTGGGAAGGTCTCGCCGAACTGATCCCCATCCGCTGCTTCACCCACGATCCGAGTCTCAAGTCGAGCCTGGTATTCCTCAGGCGCACGCCCTGGGCCAGGGCCAAGGTCGAGACCCTTTACCTCGGCAATTTGGGGCGAAGACGGGGTCCCAGCGCGAAGTGGAAGCGGTAGACGAAGGCGGGTCCCTCTTCCTGTTCCATCTTCGCTCCGAGGTGGCGGGCTATGGCCTCGATTATCTTGAGGCCCTGACCGCCTCCGGCATCGCTCGTCGCTGCGCCTCCGGTCTTCCCGATTCCGTCGTCCCCGAGCCTCATGTAAAGGATGCGGGCCTCGTCGTCATGGCGCATCTCGATGAAGATGCTACCCGTCCTTCCGCCGGGGAAGGCGTGTTTCAGTGAGTTCATGACGAGCTCGTTGATGAGGAGTCCCAGATCGACGGCCTTGTCGCCCTCGATCTCGGCATCCTCACCCTCCCAGGAAATCCTCCAACTCATGTCCGGATGGATGGCGCGATAGCGGGAGGCCAGCTCTTCGACGAGACCGCGCAGTCCGATCAGGTGGACGGATTCGTGGCGATAGAGGAGCTGGTGGACGGCGGCGATCGCCGACAGACTCGACTTGATATCCTGGATGGCCGTCGCGGGTCGTTGCCCGGCCTCGATTTCAGGTTAACGATGCTCGACACGACCTGGATATTGTTCTTCACCCTATGCTCGATCTCGCGGAGCATGGTCTCGAGGCTGCCGCGCATCCGCCTCTCCTCCGCGGCCGCGGCGGCGTATTTACTGACGAGATAGTGCGTCGAGTAAGAGAGGACGAGGCTTACCAGGATGAAGTTGGATGAGATGACGATGACGGAATCGATGCCCTGTTCCCATTTGACGATGCCGTAGGCCCTCGCGAGGACGAAGCCGACATGTGTCAGGATGGCGAGGGCGTTCGCGAAAAGAATGGCTCCGTGGCCGCCGAGCAGCGCGGACATGAAGACGAAGGCGAAGATGTAGATATGGCCGGCCCCGAAGGGACCGGTTTCCCAGATGAGGAGGGCTCCGAGGAGGTAGGGCAGGACCACGAGGGTCGTGGCCTTGATCCTGTAGGGTATCGCCGGCACGAGGGCAAGGATGACGATCCAGAGGTTGGCGGCGACATCGGCGGCCAAAACCGGCCAGAGTCTCTCTTTCATCGAGAGCCAGGCGCTCGGGACCAGGGCGATCAGACTCGCGATAGCTATGACGCGGAGGAGCACGGTGACGAGGCGTTCCCGGAAGTCTCTCGTCTCGAGGGCTTGATCCATCGATAGCCTCATGCGGGCCGCCTCCTCCCTTTCGGGAAGCCTCATGCTATCACGTCAAGGTTAGCGGGAACAGCCATCCTCGCATTTACCCCGCGGTCGCCGGATGTTAGGATGCCCGGAGAGGGGCGGAGGAGGTTGGAATGGGCAGGGGCATGCTGCATCGTCTCGTGGCCGTGTTGCTGGACATCTTCAGGGCTCCCGACCGGCGCTGCGAACCCGAAGAGCTGGAAAGGATCGCCATCCTCGTACACCGGGTGATGTCGCGGCAGTCCCGCCAGTTCCACACCCTCGAACACGTGTTCGGTTTTCTCGACGGCGCCGACGCGGAGACGGCGACGGCCGCCATTTTCCACGATCTCGTCTATTTCCAGATCGACGAGGGCCTGCCGCCCGAACTTGGGGAACTCCTCGGCTCATCGATCCGCGTATCCGGCCTCGATATTTATCTTTCCGAGTCGGATGCCGACGAGGCCTGCCGGCTTTGCCGTGGCGTCTTCGGTTTTTCCCCCGGCCAGAAGGTCGGCATTTTCGCCGGTCTCAACGAGTATTTGAGCGCCCTGGCCATGATGCGGCTCCTGCTGAATCGCGTTCCGGCCGCCTTTCTCGTGGCCGTCGCCGCCTGTATCGAAGCCAGCGTCCCCTTCCGCGGGCCCGACGCCGAGGGGCGAGAGGCCGCCGATATCCTGGCGATCCGTCTCGACGAGATGGCGGCGGCCGCTCTCTTCGACGCGAGCGCCGGCAGCCTCGCGTCCATGGTGCATAGGGCCGTCGCCTTCGGCAACCACGATGTCAGGGACTTCGCCCTCGACGATCCGGGGGAGTTCCTTTCGAATACCTGGAAGCTCCTTCCGGAGTCGAACGCGGCCCTGCGCGTTAAAGGGGCCTTCAGCATCCACGAGTACAGGGTCGCCTTGGAAAAGATGCAGGCCTTCTTCCAATCCCTCGATCCGGAAAAGGTCTACCATGCCTGGGACGGGGAACCCGACGAGGCCTCGATGCGTCGATTCGCGACGAAGACGCATCGCAACCTCGCCTGGGCGATCAATTATATGAATGCCAAGCTTCTCGCAGCGGGCCTCCTCGAGGCCGTGGCCATCCTGTCGGGCGGCGACGCGCCCATGGCCCTCTTCATGGGCGACATCGGCAACGAGGCTGAGGAGTACGAAAGCATCGCGGCCCTCCTTCCCTTCGGCAGCCCACCCTGGCTCGATCGAGCCAATCCCGTCTATCGACTCCTCCGCGACGGTCGCCTCGACGAGTCCTCCTTCGATCTCAAGAATTCCCCCCTCGCCCTCTATCTTTACGAAAAACTCGAGCCCAGCGCCTGGGGAAGGGCCACCCAGGATATCAGGGCCTTTTTCGACGGGAGCCTGGGAGCGGAAGCCTTTCTCGACAGCCTGCCGGCTCCCGTCCTCGACGATTTTCTCGAGGCCTGCGAGTCCATGGCGCCGACACGGAAGACGGCCCTGACCCTGCTGCGCAGACCGCTGCCCTAGCAGCCCGGTACCCGAGCCTTCGAAGAGGAGCAAGAGAATGAAAGAGCTTTCGATTCCCGATCTCGTCGACCGCCTTCGCGCCAGCCTTCGCGGCGCCGGCATCGCGGCGGCCGAGGAGGATATCGGCGCGATCGCGGAGCGCGGCTTCCTGAACGGCATCCTCGCTTTCGAGGCGGCGGTCAAGGCTTCGGACCCGGCCGACCGGCCCGATTTTGGCCCTTCTCCCGGGTCGGGCTACCTCGCCCCTGCCGCGCCTGAGGGCGATTTCGCGAGGGAAGCTACTGCCGCCGATGCCTCGAGGGCTGGCGAAGCGCAGACCGGCGCCTTCGGGTCCGACGGCTCCGGTCCCGGAATCGTCGCCACGCTGGGTCGGCTCCGCAGGGGGGAACTCTCCTCCTACGACATCGTCAAAGCCTCGCTCGCGCGCATCGAGGAGCGAAACGGACTACTCAATGCCTTCACCGAAGTGCGGAACGAGGCGGCCCTGGTCGAGGCTCGGAAGGCGGACGAGGAGCTGCGAAGCGGGTCCGGAAAGGCCCCGCTCCAGGGCATACCCATTGCGGTAAAGGATATCTTCGACGTCGCGGGCATGGCGACCAGGGCTGGCACAAGCATCCTGGGTTCGACGGCAGCCCTCAGAGACTCAGCGGCGGTGGCCGCGCTGAGGCGGGCGGGAGCCATCATTATTGGAAAGACCAGCCTGCCCGAGTTTTCCTTTTCCCCCGGGTCGAACAACGACCACTATGGCCCGACGCGCAATCCGCACAATACCGAGCGCGATACCGGCGGTTCGAGCGCCGGCTCGGCGGCGGCCGTCGCCGATGCCATGGTCCTCGGGGCCCTCGGGAGCGATTCAGGTGGTTCGATTCGCATCCCCGCTTCCTTCTGCGGCCTGGTCGGCTGGAAACCCGCCTGGGCCTGGTCCAGCCTCGAGGGAGCCATTGGACTCTCCTGGTCCCTCGACACGGTCGGCGTCCTCACGATGAGGGTCGAGGACGCGATGCTGATGGGTTCCGCCCTTGGCCATCGCCCATTCGCAAGCTTCCCGAAGACAGGCCCGGGGCGATCCCCGAGCCGGGCCCTCGAGGGGCTTCGGCTCGGCGCGATACGGGGCGAGGGGAGGGGAAGGGCAGCGGCCGATGCCGATGTCCTCGGGGCCTGGGACGCGGGCCTCGATCTGTTGCGCCAAGCGGGGGCCCTGGTCGTCGACCTCGAAATGGATGAGCTCCCCCTTCTTCGCGCGGTCAATTCCGCCATACTCGCGATCGAGGCCGCGGCCCTCCATCGGAACCTGCAGGTTACGCGCCTTTCCGAGTACGGCGACTTCGCGAGGTTGGGACTCCTCGCTGGCTGGGCCTACGGCCCGGCCGATTATCTCCGCGCCCGCCAGGCCCTCGGCGCCCTGCGGAGGAGGATGCTGGCCCGCTTCGACACGATCGATCTGCTCTGCTCACCGACCATGACCTCCGAGGCCACGGCCCTGGGGAAGCCGCCCAAGATCACCTTCACCGCGCCTTTCAACGCCCTTGGCTGGCCCGCCCTTTCCCTTCCCTGCGGCCGGGGGGCGACCGGCCTGCCAGTGGGCCTCCAGCTCGTGGGCCGGCCCGGCGACGAGGCCCTGATCTTCGGGGCGGCGGCGGAGCTCGAGGCCCGACTCGCCGGCCATTGACGGTGCCTGGGTCTTTGACGCCGGCAAGGAGGGCTGCTAGGCTATGGGCATGACAATCGGAAGGCTCGTGATCGTCGGTCCCGGCGCCGTCGGAAGCTGCGTCGCCGCCTGGCTCTGCGAGGCGGGCCTCGATGCAGTCGTCCATGGGCGACCCGGGGCCATGGATCGAATCGAGGCGGAGGGCATTCAGCATTATGAAGGGAAGAGTGGAGCGCGGACAGCCCGTCGCCTAAGGCCCCCGGTACTGCGGAGCCTCGCGGGGCTCGACGAAGACGACCTTCTGCTTTTCTGCACCAAGAATCGGGGTCTTGAAGAGGCCGCCTCTTCGGCGGCGGCGGCGAGCGGGGCCAGGCCCTTCGCGATTTCCCTCGCGAACGGCATCGACAACCAGGAAATATTGCCCCGGCATTTTGTCCGCCGCGCCTACGGCGTCGTCGGCTTCAACTGCTGGCTCGACGAGGAAGGCCGCGCCGCTTGGCAAAACAGGGGGCCCCTCCTCCTCGGCACGGCCGACAATTCCTTTGCCGCCGAGCTCTCGTCGCTGGCAAAGACCCTTTCCCTGGCCTTGCCGACATCGACAAGCCGGCGCTTCGGCGACGCTGTCCACTCGAAGATC
>DATKTD010000267.1:0-4099 GCA_035531315.1 Rectinemataceae bacterium | reverse complement strand
GGCGCGGGGGGTGATCTTGTCGGCCATGAGGGCTCCCATAGAGGAAAGGATCGGCAATACTAGCTGATTTCGCGCGTGGGCGTCAAAAGGGGGGGCAGCGACGACCCTGGCAGCGATCCGCGCGGAACAAACTCGAAGCTTTTGAGGAACCCGCTTGGGCGGGGCCTGTCGCGGGTACTGCGGTAGTGTCGCGGCCGCCGCGCCTTCGGCGAGCGTCCGCGGCACTACCCCCCTACCCGCTACACCCGCCGTCCTACCGGCCTTCTCAATACCTACGGCGTGGTTTGCCCAACCCGAATCGATACCAGGGTGGTCGTCTTCATCCATTCGACTTGCGCGGATCGACATTACCGCGCAACTCCCAGCTTCGACGACGCGGCCCCCCCTAGCTACGAAGTCCTCGGCGCGCGTGCGCGCCTCCGGGCTTCTCCGCTACCCCCTCTTTGGGTCAATGCGGGCGCTTGGCGTAGGTGGCAAGGGCGGTCAGGCAACAGCCCGAGCCCCATGCGTTCCGAGCGAAGCTTTGCTTCCGCCTCGACGACAGGGTCCTCCCGTCCCGACAGTCGCCTCGGGAGCGTATTTCGCCTCGCCGATGCAATAATGGCCGGGGCTTTGGGCTTTATCCTGGCAGGGAAGAGGGGATGCATGACTGAGACGGGCGAGCTCCGGGAGGATTTGCTTCGATACCTGAGGCGCAGGTTCTCCAATTTCGTCGACATCGGGCTCGCGGCCGAGGACATCGTGGGACAGGCCTATGTCAACGCGCTCAAGGGGCCGCGCTGACGGGAGCTTGTGGGTAACTTCGGCTATATGGCCGCGGTCTGCGACCGGGTGGCCTTCCGCTGAATACCGTACTTTCGCAGCATCGACGTGCCTTGCTGAAACTCAGGCCGAGGCTGGCCGCCTACTTCGACGAGGTCGTCGAGGTGGAGGGGGGGCGGCCGCCGAGCCTCGGCGAGGGCCCATCTCGAAATTCTTCTGAGGGGGTTGGAATGAAGGACGACAGGAAACTCTGGAGCTGCCAGCTCGTCGCCGAGAGGATGCTTGGCATGGCCGTTTCGATCGGGTTCGAGGCTGCGCGCCTCGATTAGAAGGCCTTCGCCGTGGTGGCCGACGAAACCCAGCGGCTCGGGGAAAGGCTCCTCGAACTCATCGGAGCCGCCCGCTTCGACGAATTGGCTTCGGCCAGCTTCGATGCGAGGGCCGCTGTGGAAGCCGAACGCCTCGAATTGCTTTCCGTGAATTCCGCGATCGAGGCACTGAAGTTCGAAGGCGGAAAAGGTGTAGCCCTCTGCGCGGACGGCATCAGGAAGGCCGCCCTTGATTTTTCGGCCCTCGTGGGAGCCGCCTCCGGCGCGGCCTGGACATCGGCGCCCGAGGCCGCCGAACCCAGCCTGGCCAGCAGCGCATCCACCTATCTGCTCGCCTTCGAGATCGCCGGCCTCCGATTCGTCGAGGCCCTCCCCTTTATCCGCGAGGTGATGAGCCTCGATCTGGCCCAGCTGGAAGGCGCGGGCGGACAATACGACCTCCGGGGCAGGAAGATAGCCCTCGTAGAGCCTCGGGCCGGCCTCGGCCTTCCCCCGGCGCCGACCGGCGAGGGGCTCCGCCTCGTCGTACTCAACCGGAATTGGAGCGGGAGACAGGGAGAGGAAGTCGCGCTCGTCGTGGACCGGATTCCCGCCGAGGCCGTATTCAGGTCGAGGATTGGCATTGCGACGAGGCCGAGGACCCGGGCCTTTCCCGAGGGCTTCCTCCGCGAGTGCTGGGATGCCAGCGACGGCGGCCAATTCTTCTTCGCCGACTGGCTGAAGGCGATGTACTGAGGAGATGTACTGAGGAGATGTACTGAGGCGAGCGTCCCTCCGCTTTTCGCGAGGGAGGATGGGGCCTTCCTTTCCTCCTGCTTCCGAAGGCGATACTTTGACGAAGAGGGGGACAGCATGAATAGGATCGTTTCCCATCTCTGGTTCGACCGGGAGGCGGCCGAAGCCGCCCGTTTTTATGTCGGAGTCTTCCCCGATTCGCGCATCACGAGCGAGTCGAGGATGAGCGGGACACCCTCAGGCGACGTCGACCTGCTTTCTTTCGAGTTGGCCGGTTCCGATTTCCAGGCCATTTCGGCCGGGCCCTATTTCAAATTCACGCCTGCCCTGTCCTTCCTCGTGGCCTGCGAGAGCGCGCGGGAGGTCGACCGCTACTGGGAGGCCCTCCATGAGGGCGGCTCGGAACTGATGCCCCTGGGGGCCTATCCTTTCAGCGGACATTATGCCTAGGTCATGGATCGTTTCGGCCTCTCCTGGCAGCTCATGGTCATGGGCGACATGAAGGCTCCGCAAAAAATCACGCCGACCATGATGTTCACCGGCCGACAGTGCGGTCGCGCGGAGGAGGCGATCCGTCACTACGCCTCCCTTTTCGAGGATTCCTCGGTGGGGGCCATCGACCGCTACGGTCCGGGCATGGCGCCCAATGGGCCGGAGCTCGTCAAACACGCCTCCTTCACGCTCGGGGGCCAGGCCTTCGCCGCGATGGACAGCGCCATGGACCATGGGTTCACCTTCAACGAAGCCATCTCCTTCATGGTCTTCTGCGACAGCCAGGCCGAGATCGACCGCTACTGGGAAGCCCTCAGCGCCGATCCGGAGGCGGAGCGCTGCGGCTGGCTCAAGGACACATACGGCTTTTCCTGGCAGATCGTACCGAAGGCCCTCGGTCGCCTCATGGGCTCCGGCGACGAGACGACGCGGGTCAGGCTGACCGAGGCCTTTTTGGCGATGAAGAAATTCGACATCGCGGAGCTCGAGCGGGCGGCGGGGGCTGCGCCATAGCAGGCATCGAAGGGGCGCGGTGGTCCTCGGAAGGCCTGCAAGCCATCGGCTTCAGGGGGGACTAGCCCTCCCCATTTCGTAGACCGTCCTCATCGTGGTCCAGTTCCTCGTGGTGGCCGTCACTTTGAGCATCTTCTCGATGAAGTTGTTCGAACGCTTCGAGTTTCCGTAGCCTTCGCCATAGTAGGAATATACGACCTTCTTCCCCATGGCGTGCCGGTCGATGTCGTTCATCGTGCCGAGGAGGTTTTCGCGATCTCCTTCTTCGGGTTCCTGGGCAAGGAGGGTGACATAGAGCTTTTCCGCCGGGCCGAGGGCCTCGAGGGGGTGGGAGGCGACGATGGCCGCGAGTTCCTCCATGGAAAACACGAGAACGCCGATATCCCTTCCGACGACCGCCTTCACCTCATAGGCGATCTCGGCCTCCATCTTCCGCTTGTTGCCTTGGCCGCTTTCGAAGATGGCATTCCCACTCTGGATGTAGGTCCTGACCTTCGTGAAGCCGATGTACTCGAGGAGCTTCTGGAGATCCTCCATTTTTAGCAGGACCCCTCCGACGTTGACGCCGCGGAGGAAGGCGAAGTAGCTGCTCATGGTCCCTCACTGTAGGCGAAAATCTCCTCGATAGCCATGCCGAAGAAACGAGCCACCTTGAAGGCCATCTCCAGCGATGGAACATAGCGGTTCTTTTCCAGGGAAATGACGGTCTGCCTGGTGACGAGGAGGGCGCTCGCGAGTTCTTCCTGCGTAAGACCCTTCTCGAGCCTGAACTCGGCGATACGATTCGCCAACATGGTCAGTGCCTCCCATGGGCAATGTCAAATAAGTTTTACATTACCAAAAACCAGGGAGCTTCAAGAGTATTAAGCTTGCGAAAGAATCCGGGAAGGCCTAAGCTTACACACTCCATTTCAAAACTAAGTTCAAATGGCATGCAAGGTTCCATGTAGCGAACTCGTGGTCGGCCCCGACGGCTCCTTCCACGGGATAACAAGACGAGGGGAGCGTGAGCAAGGCGCGATCCTCTCGGCGTCGTGACAGACGGCACCGCAGCCAATCAGGAGGCCTACCTATGACGCAGCCCACGCAAGCCTTGAGCAAGGCCATCGCTCGCCAACAGCCCTCGCCAAAGCAGGCCACGCGCACATCGGGAGGGGGAGGAGTCGGTCTTGCCGTCGTTCCGGTCCTGTCGGTCGGGTTCGTCGCCGTCGCCCCGAGCCTCCTGTCCTCCTTCTTCGCCATCAAGCCCGCGCTCGCCGTCGCCGCCT
>DATKTD010000266.1:0-4384 GCA_035531315.1 Rectinemataceae bacterium | reverse complement strand
GGCGTCAAGCTTTTCGTGCGCCGCGTCTTCATCACCGACGACGAGAAGGAGCTGCTGCCCGTCTGGCTCCGCTTCATCCGCGGCATCATCGACAGCGAGGACCTCCCCCTCAACGTGAGCCGGGAGATCCTCCAGCAGAATCGGGTGATGGCCCAGATCCGCGCGGCGAGCGTGAAGAAGATCCTCTCCGAGCTCTCCGAGCTCGCCAAGAACAACTCGCCCAAATACGAGGAATTCGTCAAGGAATTCAACCGCCCCCTCAAGGAGGGCCTCTATTCCGAGTTCGCCAGCCGCGAGGCCCTTCTCGGCCTCGTTCGCTGGAAGAGCACCGCGGTCGAGGGCTGGACGAGTTTCGCCGACTATCAGGCGCGCAAGAAGGACGACCAGAAGGCCATCTACTACCTCACCGGCAATGACGAGGAGAGGCTCCGCAAGTCGCCCCTCCTGGAGGTGTATAAAAAAGAGGGCATCGAGGTCCTCATCTGCCCCGACGAGATAGACGAGATCGTTCTCGGCTCCCTCGGCAAGGTCGGGGAACTCGAGCTCAAGGCCATAAACCGCACGGGCGCCGAGGGCGACATCGGCAAGGACGAGAAGGTCGAGCACAAGGACATTGCGATGAAGGCCTGCGAGCGCGCCAAGAAAATCCTGGGCGCCTCGGTCAAGGACGTCCGTCCCTCCAAACGCCTCGCGGAGACCCCAGCCTGCGTGGTCCTCGACGGCGACGATCCTTCGGTGAAACTGCGGGAACTCTTCCGCGAAATGGGCAACGACATGCCCGAAATCAAGCCCATCCTCGAACTCAACGGAGCCCATGAACTCGTGAGGCGTCTGGCCGAGGCAGAGGAGGGCGTCGCGGAGGATATAGCGACCGTCCTCCTCGGGCAGTCCCTCCTCGTCGAGGGGATTCCCCTCAAGGACCCGGTGGACTTCGCCTCACATCTCAACAAGCTCATTTCGGCGAGCTGAGCCGAGCAAAGCCATACGACCAGGCCTGCGGATTCCCTCGGCTTCGGCCGTGGGCTTCGCGGGCCTGGGTATTCGGTCCGCTCCCGCCGAGGCCGGGGGCCCCCTTATTCGCCCAACTCCTTGAGTTTGTCCCTTATCTGCGCCGCCTTCTCGTAGTCCTCGGCCTCTATGGCCTTCTCGAGTTCGTCCTGCAGACGCGAGCGCGCGACGGCCCTCTCCGGGTTCCCGTCCAACAAGCCCGAATCGCCCCCGCCGCTTCCGGTCTGGACCGTGCCGCCCTCGGTGACGAGGTTGACCGAGATGCCGGCCTCGTCGACGACCGACTCCGCGATGAAGACCGGGCATTTGCACCTGACGGCCAGGCCGATGGCATCGGAGGGGCGGGCATCGATCAGGAAGGAGGCCCCCTCGCGGAGGAGGACGAGGCGCGCGAAAAAGGTGCCTTCCTTGAGGCCGTTGATCTCGATCCTGTCCATCTCCGCCCCGAGGCTCGCGATGAGCGAAAGGAGGAGGTCGTGGGTGAGGGGGCGGGGAACCTCGACTCCGCCCAAGCCGATCAGTATGGCCTGGGTCTCGAGCTGCCCGATGAAGATCGGCACGGCGAGGTCCGAGCCCTTCGGTCGCACGAGGACGACATTACCCTGGTCCGTCTGGGCGACGGTCCAGATATCGGCCTCGACGAAGGTTTCCGCTGCTCCCATCCTTTAGCAGTATATAGGTAGTCCGACGGCCTGCAATCGGGGTAAGGTCGAAGCTGGGGGATAGCAGTAGTGAAATCGAGTTACGAGAAGCCGGATTTCTGGGCCCAAAAGGCAAAGGCCGAAGGCTATCCCGCCCGCTCCGTCTACAAGCTCGCCGAAATCGAGGACAAATTCCACCTATTCAAACAGGGCGGCCGCTTCCTCGATATCGGCGCGGCCCCTGGTTCCTGGAGTCTCTGGATTCTGCGCAGGCTCGCGGGCAAGGGCTTCCTCGCCGCCGTCGACCTCCAGCCCCTCGGCCCGGCCCTCTCTCCGAGCCCTCCCTTCGCCAATTTCCACTTCATTCGCGGCGACCTCTACGCGGAGGCCATCAGGGCGGAACTCATCGGCCTCGGGCCCTACGACGCGGTGGTTTCCGACGCGGCGCCGGGGACGACGGGCAACCGTATCGTCGACCAGGGAGCCTCGGAGGCCATCGTGGAATCGGTGCTGGCCTGGTCCTTCGACTGTCTCGCGCCGGGGGGGGCCCTCGTCGCCAAGATCTTCCAGGGAGGGGCCGAACGCGAATTGATGGACAGCCTCCGCACCCGATTCGCCGCCGTGCGCGGCTTCAAGCCCAAGGCCTGCAGGGCCGAGTCCTTCGAGACTTATCTTGTCGCCACGGGCTTCAAGTCGCCCTAGCCTCGGTCCACGACTCCAACCAAGGCCTGGCGGAGAGACCCGCGCAGGGGTCGGGCCGATCAGGCCCGGAAAATCGAGACGAGGTCCCTCAGTCTGTCGAAGGCATTGGTGACCACGTCGAAATCGATGTCGCTTTCCACCCAGCCCTGCATGCTGTAGAAGAGGATGCCCATGATCGTGACGGCGGCCATGGCCGGAAGGACATCCTTTCGGAGTTCTCCCATGCTCTGGGCCTCCACAAGGGCGGATGCGGCCACCGAGTCGTCGGCCTGTCTGATTTCGGTCAGCCTCTTCCGAAGGTCGTCGTAGCCCCTGAAAATGTGTTCGGCGTGGAGGACGAGGTAGGCGAAGTCCTTGTTCTGGCCGACGATATTCAGGATGGTCTCCGAGGCGCCGAGGACGCGATCGAAGCCCTTGTCCGGTCGGTTGAAGGCGGCGTTGATCCGGGCGTTCAGTCGCTCGAAAAGGAAGAAAAGCCCCTTGAACAGGCCATCGACGCCATCGAAGTGGCGGAATATGGCCGGCTCGGTGATACCCGCCCTCTGGGCGATGTTCTTGAGAGTGGCGGCCCGCGGTCCATTCTCGCGAATGACCGAGGCCGCGGCCCTTATGACGGCCGTCTTTGCGCGGGAATAGGGCCAGGTCTCATCTTCGTCGATAAAGTCCACATTCACCTCTTCAAAAGCAAGCGCATTTTCCTGACCTGGGAGGAGGGACCTCGCAACCAGGACAGCCGTGAGACGTTCCGCAACAATCCTATCACAAGTGCCACCACAAGCCAGCCCGTCAATCCGGGCTCCCACTCGAGAAGGTAAGCCCAATCGACCCGGGTACCAAGAAGATAACCGGCACCCAGAGGAAAGAATACCGCCAAAGCCAGTCTCGCGGCGATACCGAAGCCCAAACGTACCCTCGCCCGCAGGATCGGCCATTTGCTGCCCTTCGCCTCGGCTCTTCCCTTGACCGAGCGGGCCCAGGACATGGCCGCCCCGGTGGCGGCCGAAAGCACCAGGATGTGGATGGCCGCAGCGATGCCGAGGAGGATGGCGAAGCGGCCGAAGGGAAGGGGCGGTTCCGCCGTATCGGTCATGAGAATCGATCGGGCGCCCTCGAGGAGGGTGGGAAGCACCAGCTTCGATATGAGGAGGCCCGAAGTGGGCACGAGGATGACGATGCCCGCCTGTCGTTCCGGCCACAGTCCGGCGATGGCCGAAAAGGCCAGCCCCGAGGATTCGATCATGAACTCCAGATCCTTGCCTCCCGATACGACCTGCCAGCCCCAGGTCCAGTCGCCCTGCGCGTCGAGGGGGCGGGCGTCACGGCTCCTTCCGCGACCCAAAAGGTCGATTCCGCCGAAGCCGGGGTTCACGATGGCGGCCATAAGCCTCGCGAAGTCGGGGGCCGTCGAAACCACGCCGGAGGAGGCAACCCGAGAGGGCGGCAGGGACTCGGCCTTCGGAATGGCGGTCCAGAAGAACTGCGAGCCGCCTTGGGGGAGGCGATCCGCCGCCTCGTCTCCGTCGGCCTCGCTCTGCCTCATGCCCAGGGGCTTGAATATCCCGATGGAGGCCTGCTCCGCGAGACTCTTCTTCGTCGCCCGCTCGAGGGCGAGACCGACGGCATCGTAGCCGGTGTTGATCGGGGAAATCCGCGTACCCGGAGGAGAAAGGGCCTTGGCCGACGCGAGGAGCCGCATCGCCGCTTCCTGGTCCTTGACCGCCGGATGCCGATCGTCGAAGGAAAGGGCGGAGACCCCGCTCGTCTGCGACAAGAACTGACGCAGGGTCACGGTGGCGAGGGAGGCGCTTCCCGCGAGTTCGGGTAGATAGAATGAAGCCGGCTTGTCGAGGTCGATACGACCCGATTTGTCTGCTCGGGCGGCCAGGATGCCGGTTATGGCCCGGGACAGGCTCCCGATGGCCATCGGTGTGAAGCTTCGGAGGGGTATCCCCCGCGAATCGGCTCCCCATGCCCCGGAGAAATCGGGGGAGCCGTAGCGCACCGAGGCGACCGTGAGACCGATCAAGCCCTGG
>DATKTD010000265.1:0-2373 GCA_035531315.1 Rectinemataceae bacterium | reverse complement strand
CCGGGGAGCCGACGCCACGACGATGGAAATCGAGGTCGAGCACAAGGCGGGCCGGGGAACCTTCATGGAAATGCTCTCGCCCCCGCGTTCGAAGGGCATGCGTTTCCTCCAGACGGAGGGAGCCCTGTGGATGTACAGCCCGCGCTCGGGCTCGCGGAGCCCGATACGCCTCTCCCCGCGCGAGTCCTTCCAGGGCAGCGTCTTTTCCAACAACGATGTGGGCGATTCCACCTGGGCCAACGACTACACGGCGAGCCTGGCCGGCTCGACGACCATCGACAGTCCGGATTTCGGCAAGGTCGATGTCTGGATAGTGGCCGGCACGGCCAAGAGGCGGGACGTGCCCTATGGTTCGGTCCGCCTCTACCTCAGAAAGGACGGCCTGCTGCCGCTCAGGGTGGAATACGACGCCAAGAGCGGGCTGCATATCAAGACCATGGAGTTGTCCGGATATTCCAGCATCGCGGGACGGCTTAGGCCCAGTCGCCTGGTCATGACGGCCACCGACGGCACGGGAGACAGCAGCACGGTCGTGATTCGCGATCTCAAGGCGCGCGAGGACCTCCCCGACGCGATGTTCAACCAGAGCTGGCTCGTGCGATGAGAAGCCCGGCAAGGGCGATCGCGCCGCTCTGCGCCTGCGTCCTCCTCCTCCTCCTCCCCGGCCGGCCGCTCGAGGCGGATGACTCCGGCGGGATCGCCTTCAGGATCAGCGGCAGCGTTCAGAGCTACGCCAAGTTGGCCTGGCCGCAATCGATATCCGACGGCGGCCTCGGCTGGCCCTCGGCGCAATTCGCCGGCCAATCGGTCGCCCTCCTCACCGCCGAGAGCCCCCGGCTGCTCTTTCGCCTCCGCCTGGCGGCGACGGCCGAGGCCGACAAGGCCTCGGCCCTCGATCCAAACGATCACTCCAACGCCCTCGCCTTGGACGTTCGCGAGGCGGAAACCGCCCTCCTCCCGTCCTCCTCGCTGGCGCTCAGGGCCGGCCTCCTCCTCCGGAACTTCGGGCTGGGCTCCTACGGCTCCCCGGTCAACCCCTTCGCCCGGGACCTCGACCAGGGCGGCTTCTGGGGCCTCGACGTGGAATGGACGCCCAGTCCGGTCCTCTCCTCTCTCGCCATCGTCTCGGCGGACCGGGCGGCCCGTTCAGGGGAGCTCAAGGGCCTGTCGGATTTCGATTCCGGGGCGCTTGTGCGATTTTCCCCGGGCATCTTCGACGCGGCCGCGGGCCTGTACGCCTCGGGTGCGGGCCTCGGGGAAGTCCGGCCTCTAGCCTATTTCTCCGTCCCACTTTCCTTCTTCCTCGCCTCCCTCGAGGCCGCCGATTCCCATCCCTTGTCGGGAGCCTCGACGCAGGATTCCCAGTCGCTGCGGGTCGAGCTCAGGACGAATTTCGATGTCGGGGACCTCTCCTTCCAGGTCGGGACGGCCTATCGGGGCATCTACCCCGGGAGGAGCGCCTCGGACATCTCCGCCCTGGCCGCGAGCCTGGCTTCGACCGGCCTGCCAGTCGAGCCCTTTTCGCCATTCTACGGCAGGGACTATCTGGAGTTCTCCCTCTTCGCGGCGAGGGGCGATGCCTTCGATTTTTCCGCGGCGGCCCTTCTCCAGCTGCCCTGGGGAAGCCTGAGCGAGGACGCCCGCCTGGATATCTATCTGGGCGACGCGAGCTTCTTCATTCACGAGCAGGCGATGGTCGGCGCGAGCGACGGCGAGTTCGTCGCCCTCGCCCGCGCCGCCGGGCTTCCCCTCTTCGTCCTGTGGACCGGAGTGGACTTCGCTTTCTAGCCGCGGCCGCGACCGCGGACATCCAGACGCCAGTCATGGCAGGAGATCGAAATGGCTCTAGTTGATTTGGACAATATCGTCAAGGATTACTCGCTCGGGCGCACGACCATCCACGCGCTCAAAGGCGTCAGCCTTTCCATCCAGCCGGGCGAGTTCACCTGCATCGTCGGGCCCTCGGGCTGCGGCAAGACCACCATGCTCAACCTGATCGGTTGCATAGACAGGCCTACTTCCGGCGAACTCCGCTTCGACGATGTCCGCACCGCGACCTACGGCGACGACGCCGAGGCCGAACTCCGGCTCGCGAAGATCGGATTCGTCTTCCAGAGCTTCAATCTCGTTCCCGTGCTCTCCATCGCCGAGAACATCGAGATACCCATGATGCTGGCCCATCGCCCGAAGGCCGAGCGTCGCGCGCGGGTGAAGGAGCTCATCGAACTCGTGGGGCTTTCGGAGTACGCGGCGCACAAGCCCGACGAACTCTCCGGGGGACAGAGGCAGAGGGTGGCCATCGCCCGGGCCCTGGCGAACGAGCCCCGCCTCGTCATCGCGGACGAGCCCACGGCCAATCTCGACGGCGCGACC
>DATKTD010000264.1:0-11627 GCA_035531315.1 Rectinemataceae bacterium | reverse complement strand
AGTCTTGGGATGGTAGTATAGTTATCCAAGAAAATGTCCGCACCCCCCATTGATGAGGAGCTCGAGGAGGGTGACGTGGAGGGCTTCTTTCTGGTCCTTGCCGATCAGATTGGCATTGTAGAGGTAATTGGTCATGAGGTTGGCGTAGGTGGTGATGTCGAGGGGTTCGCTGTCCATGATCAGTTCGCCCGAGATCGACTTGAGCAGGTGCTGCTGGATACCGCGTTGGAAGATGATTTGTTTGTTCTGCTTGATGATACGGAGGAGGCGGCCCAGATTTTTCAGGAATTCCCGCTTTGGCAGGACGGCGACAATATTCGCGTCTCGAATGCTCTCGAGCATTTCCTTGTCGACGAGATCGTCGTGGACGGCGACGATCGAGCCGTAGTGGAGCCAGGGATCGTCTTGGATGTCCTTGAGGACCCTCATGCAGTCTATGGCCTTGTCGGAAAAGTTGAGGATCTTGAGCTCGGGCAGCTCGTATTTGATGAACTCGAGCATCTCTCCGGCATCGTGGAAGAAGATGGGCGAAAACTCGCTGCCAAAGCGCGCGCATTCGTCGCGTACAACGGCGTTGATGCCCTCGTCGCTCGATACGACGGGAATTTGCCTCATGGAGCACCCCTATCCGCTAAGCCCCCGTTTGTCGGCCGCGGGGCCGCGCCAGTAAGTATAGCGCCGATTGACTTTTTTCGTCCCTGCCGCTATTCATTCTTGTTGTCTTTGCCGCGAGGGCCCTTAGCTCAGCGGTTAGAGCTGCGGACTCATAATCCGTAGGTCGCTGGTTCAATCCCAGCAGGGCCCAAAAGAGAGCCGTCCTTCGGGGCGGCTTTTTTTATGGGCGCCCGCAGGATTGAACCGAGTCGAAGCTTCCGCAGGGTCTCCGAGCCGGCGAGGATGCGCGGCAGAAAGCCGCACGAATCCGGTGTTTCTCTTTCAGGAGCTATCTCTTGCCGTCGCGCATGATGCGACGGATGGTGGATTTCGGATTGCTTTCCTCGATTTCGGTGGCATTGGCTCGAGAAGAGCTCCGGATCCTCGATCCGCCACGTGAAAACCTAGACCGGGCCAGGCATGGGCGCTTCGAAACGCCGGGGCGATGGAGCTATGCACGCAGGGAGGCGGTGGCCGCGAGATAAGCGGCGCCGACGGGCAGTTCCGGGCTCATGCGCAAAAGGGCCCGCCGCAGCATGGCGCCGGCGGTCTTCGGCAGGGCTTGGTCGATGAGGCGGTAATAGTAATAAGGGCACTCGTCAAAGCGGCGCTCGGTGACCGCTTGGCGCAGGGCGCCGGCGAGACTCGCGGCTCCCTTTTCGGCCCTTGTCATGTCAACGTGGATCTTCGCCTCGATCGCCGCGTGGCGCCGCGAAATGGCGGCGGCGAGCTCGGAATAATCGTATCTTCGAATCCGCTCCACAGCCAATATGCTCGCGGCGCACTCGAGGGAGACGAGAAGCCTGCGCCGATCATGCCTCATGGCCTCTGGAAATTCGGGCTGGTCGACCGCCGGGAGCATGGCGTATTTGGCCTCGGCCTCCGCGTCGGCTTCGATGAAATACGAATAGCCGACCAGCCTTCCGAAGCTACGCAGGCTGTCTAGATAGCCGAGGAGGGTGAATCGCTCGAGAAACTCCCTGTCGAAGTCGAGAACGCCGCCCATGTCGATGGAATTTTTAATGTAGACAGTGTGACAGCCGTCTATCTGTGGCTTCTTGGAGAAGCCAATCCCCGAAATATCGGAGACGATGATCTTGCGATACCCGCGTCTTCTGGCCATGGCGAAGGGAATGTTGTCGTAGAGGCCGCCGTCCATGTAGGCCTTCCCATCGATCCGCGGCTGCTTGAAGCCGGGAAAGGCGGAAGAGGCCATGAGGTAGTCGATAACCGAGCCCTTCTCCATCTTATCGATGAAGACTTCCCGCGGCCTCAGGCTGCTGATGTCGACGGTGACGATGCCGAAATCCTTCCCGCTCTTCCTGATGACTTCCTCGTCGATGTGGTCCGCGATGAGGCGCCGGAGGGGATTGGTATCCAGTCCCCGGTTTTCGATAAGGGACGAGAAAAGCCTGCGCAGCTCCTCGAAGGAATCCTTGCCAAGCCGCAGCCCCCCGTCCTGGCCGAGAACCTTCGGCAGGGCGAGCACATTGCTCATGGAGATGCTTCGCCCGATTTCCTCGAGGGCCTCGTCGGAACCCTGGGCGAGCATGGCAGCGATGATGGCTCCGATCGAGGTTCCCACGAAGGCATCGACCCGGACTCCCAGTTCCCGGAGGGCCCGCCAGACGCCTATGTGGTAGACGCCCTTCGCGCCACCTCCGCTGAGCACGAGGCAATAGCCATCTTCTTCCCTCTGCATCTTCCCTCCCAACGCGAGCGAGATTCGGATGCCATGCTACTTGATTCGCGGATTTTGGCAATGGTTTCCCGTCGCCGACCGAAGGCTAGGTGACGCGCTCGGAAACCTTCCCACCCTATCGCGTGAGTTTGGCGGCTACGGCCATGACGAAATTTCGCGGCATTAGTTTCCCGGCCCTGACCATGATGGCATTTTTCAGGCCATGGATGGCGACGCGCCGAGCCCCGATCGTCGACTTGTAAATGAACTCTCCCAATTGGCGCGAATTCGGCGCCTTGTCGAACATGCCAGCCTTCTCCATTCCCGCGGTCGTCGCGAATTCTGATTCGGTGGCGCCGGGGCAGATTGCCGTCACCTTGACCCGGTCCGCCCTGAGTTCGAATTCCAGGGCTTCGGAGAAACTCAGGACATAGGCCTTTGTAGCCGCGTAGCAGGCGAAGCCGGGTATCGGCTGGAAGGAGGCGGTGGAAGCGATGTTGACGATATGCCCCCGTTTCCGAGAAGCCATGTCGCGCGCGAAGAGTTTGGTCAGTCTTGTGAGCGTCACCGTGTTGAGCATCAACATTTCGGTTTCCCGATCGATGTCGATCTCGGTGAATTTGCCCGAAGTGCCGAAACCTGCATTGTTGATGAGGATGTCGATCGAGAGACCCTTCGCGATAGTTTCTGCGTGGAGTGCGGCGGCGCTGTCGAGCCTGGAAAGGTCGACGGGAAAGATGGAGACGGAGACGCCATGACGGGTCTCGATGTCCCTTTTGATTTCCTCCAGCCGCTCCTGGCGCCTTGCCGCCAGGACAAGATCGTAATTGTGTTCGGCGAAGACATAGGCGGTCTCCCTCCCGATCCCCGCCGATGCTCCGGTGATCAGTACGGTCTTCCTTCCACTTTCCACTTTGTCCATGATCCCTCCTCGACGGGTTGGGAAAAGTTACGCACGATAATTCCACCCGTCAAGGTTTCCTTTCGCCTGCTCGGGCGGGGCTGTGTCCTTCTTTTCGTGATGGCACCCTCCTGCCCGCCTCAGGCTCTCCGGCAAGCTTGCAAAGAGTCCCGGGAATTAGAATGATGAGGAGGATTCCGGCTGCGGCGGCCAAAGCCTGAAGCCCTGGGAATCTTGGAGGAGGGAACATGAATCGACAAGCCTCGGGCGGCCTTGCATCGGAGGGGGCCCTTATCCCGGCCGTCCCTTCGGCTTTTCGCGATGGCATGGGCCTGTGGTGGCTCGGACAGGCCGGCTTCCTGATCGAAACGGCTTCGACGCGGATCGTGGTCGATCCCTATCTCTCCGACAGACTTGCCCGTCTTTTCGGCTATGTCCCACTGTCCCACCGCCGCATGATGAGGCCACCCGTCGAAGCCGAGGCCTTGCTCGGCATAGACGTCGTCCTCGTGACCCACGATCATGGGGACCATCTGGACCCCGACAGCCTTCTTCCCATAGCGCGGAACAATCCGGGCTGTCGCTTCGTGGTGCCGGCCTCGGCCGTGGCCGCAGCCCGGGTGGCCGGCTTGCCAGAAGCGGCCATACAGCCCATCGAGGCCTTCCAGAGTATCGAGCTCGGTGCCCTCCGCGTTTCGGCGATACCGGCCGCGCACGAGGAACTCGCAATCGATGATCATGGCAGGGCCCTTTTCCTTGGCTATGTTTTCGAGGTGGACGGGAACTGCATTTATCACTCGGGAGACTGCGCCCCCTATCCGGGTTTGCTCGATAATCTCGCCCCCTTCCGTATCGATCTTGGCCTTCTCCCGGTAAACGGCCGCGATGAGTGGAGGAGATCGCAGAATATTCTCGGCAACTTCGACTTGGGCGAGGCGATGGATCTGGCCAGACGAGCGAGTTTCGGCGCCAGCCTCGGTCACCACTTCGGCCTCTTCGATTTCAACACGATAGATGAGGATGAGGGGCGGGAGAGCTTGTCGACCGAAGGGGGCGGTCGCTTCGATCTCGTGCGGCCGGGAATGCGCTACTCCTTGCGCTGAAAGACGGTTTTCGCGTCTACGCCGCGACTAGGAAGGGCCGCCGGCGCCTCACTCCGCCGGCGGCAGCTCGTCCGCCTCGTCCTGCTTGGGCTCGGCCTGCCGTTTGGCGACGATGACCTTGTCTATCCTGTTGCCATCCATGTCGACGACCTCTATCTCGCAGTCCTGCCAAACGCAGCGATCGCCGGGTCGGGGGATGATGCCCATGACATTGAGAACAAGCCCTGCAACCGTTTCATAGTCGCCCTCGTCGGGGAGGCCCTCGATGCCGATGGTTTCGGCGAAGGAATCGATGGGAAGGGCCCCGTCGACGAGCCATGAACCGTCGCTCCGCTGGGTCATCTGGGGCTCGTCGTCGGCTCCGGTGAGGGGGATATCGCCGACGACGGACTCGATGAGATCGACGAGGGTAATGAGGCCTGCCACGCCGCCGTACTCGTCGAGGAGGAGGGCTGTCTTTACGCCGCTCTCCTTGATGGCCGCGAAGGCCTTGAGGGCGCTCGTCGTCTCGGGAATGATGACCGGCTTTTTGAGAAGGCCGCGGATGTCCTTGAAATCGCCGGATACGAGGGCGGCGAGGGCGTCCTTCACGGGAAGCATGCCGATGACCTCGTCGGGCCTTCCCTCCACGACGGGAAGATAGGCGTAGCGGCTGTTCTCGAGGACCTTGGCCCGTGCCGATTCGATGCCGTCCTTGAGGTCGATCCACTGGATCTCGGTGCGCGGCGTCATGAGGGAGGTGACGCGTCGGTCGTCGAGGGCAAGGACGCCTTCGACCATCTCTCTCTCGCGATCCTCGAAGACGCCGGCCTCGGTGCCCTGAGCGATGAGGACCTTCACCTCGTCCTCGGTGACCGATGGTTCCGGTTCGGCATGGATGCCGAAGAGGCCGACGACGAGGTCGGTGACGGCCGAGAGAAAGCGCGCCAGGGGCGAGAAAACGAGGGCAAAGCCCCTGAGGGGTCTTATGACGAGGGATGCGATTCGTTCCGGTCGGGAAAGCGCCAGGGTTTTGGGGACGAGCTCGCCGAGGACAACCGAGACGAAGGTCGTCAAGACGACGACGATTCCGAGGGAGAGGGGCTCGGCTATTCCTTTGAGGGCTTTGAGTTCGAGAAGGACGTTTTCCAGACTCTTGGCTACGGTAGCACCGCCGATGGCACCCGTGAGCGTCCCTATGAGCGTTATCACGACTTGGATGGTAGAGAGAAAGCGGGAGGGGTTTTCCGCAGTCGCGAGGGCAAGTGCGTATGACTTGCGGCCCTGCTCGGCCTCATGCCGCAGTCTTGCCTTCCTCGAGGCCACGATGGCCATTTCCGCGAGCGAAAAGAAGCCATTGGCGAGGATTAGGCAGAGGATGAGGAGGATTTCCATTAGCATCGCTGGAAGGGCAGGGCGCCGGTCTTGCTGGGCGCCGAACAAGGGACGTTCATCGCTTTTGTGATTCTATCACGATCGTGGAGTTCCGCGAAAGGGCGCCGCAAGGCGGCGCGCTATAATATGGGTCATGCGTTCGGCTTGGCACGTGGCGCTTTTCGCTGCTGCCTGCTTTGTTCTGGCCTCCTGCGCGAGTTCGCGGGGAAATAGCTATAGCGCCGGAGCCTCGCGAGAGTCGGCGGCGGCCGCCGCGAGCGCCAGGGCGAAACAGGACGAGGAGGCTCATAGGAAGCCGCTGCCGCAAGGGCCTCAGGCTCCTTCACCCTCGACCGATAGGCCCTATTTCGCCCTCGCCCAGACCGATCTCCCCCTTGCCCTGGAGCCGAGGAAGGGCAGGCTGCTTCTGGAAGGCCTCCCCGCCGAGGCCCATGTTGCGGTAGACGGCTTCCCCCAGCTCGGTTCGACAGCCTGGATGGGAATCGATCTTGAAGCGGGTACGCACAGTGTTGAGGTGAGGACCTTCGGCTACGAGGATTGGAAAGAGGATATCATCGTCGGCGAAGGGGCACTCGTGCGGCTTTCGCCCCTTCTAGAGGCGGCTTCCTTCGGATTGAGGAATTTCGGCCTTTGGCCGCGTCGCTTCAATCCCGACGACCCGGGCTTCTATGGCACTGTCCTGATTTCGCTCGAGGCCTTCGCTCCGGGTACCCTCACGATTCAAATTCTTGCACCCGGGGCTAGGATTGTTCGGGAGCTGCGCGACATCTCCATCGATCGAGATAATTGGTCCTGGGCCTGGGATGGGCGTGACGAGGGAGGCAAGCTCCTCGGCGAGGGCCTCTATTCGGCCGTGGCGATGGATGGAGCCGGGGTAGAGCTTGCGAGGGCGGAGCTTAGCCTGGACCATTCGTCAATGGCGCGATCGGCGATACTCGTCTCTGGCGTTGGAGGCCCCCTCTTCGTTCCCGCTGCCCGACCCATGGCGGTCGGCGCCCTCGAAGTTTCGTCTTTCGTCATGGGTCATGTGCTTTCGTCGAGCGGCACCCCGACGGGCCGTATCGTTAGCGGCCTGGGCTCGCGCATGGGCCTCCCCCTTCCTGCTTCTGCGGGGGGAAACAAGGGCGAGGAGGCGATGGAATTCGATCTTTCCATTGCCGGCTTCTTCCACCCGGGGGAGGCTGCGGCCCAATCTTCCGATGCATTTGAACTGAGCGCCTCCCTCCTCGTTCCCATGGCCTCCACGCCGGCCCAGGCCTCCCTCCTCGTGAAATTCTGCTATGGGAGTTTCTTCGCTGCCGGCGACTGGCCGAGTCCCTACGACGGGCTTGCCCGCTATCCCGGCTTGTCTCTAGCCCTGCCCATCGAATACGAGCTCGATGAGCTGAGGGTCTTCATCGCGCCCGAAATCGATGTCGGGCCCTTTTATCCGAACTACGACCCGGCCAGGGTTCCCGGTTTTTATTCCTGGGCCTACCTCCGAGGAGGCGTCGAAACGACGTTGGGTCCGCTGAGCCTCGCCCTATCGGGGGCCCTCCGGAGCGCCCCCTTCGATAGGGGAATCCTCCTCGCCATGCCTTTGCCCGCCGTCCTTGAAGTCCGCTGGCATGCAAGAAAAGTGCCCCTCGTGCTTTCCTTCCTCCTGAGCGGCGAATTCGACTCGGCCATGTCTTGGTACCTCAATTCGGGGCTGTCCCTCGGCTATCGCCTCTAGCGATCGGTCGCCGGCCCTCCACCTTGCCCTTGCCCCCCGCGGGACGTATCCTTCGCCCATGGAAAGATGTCCCTGGTGTGGCCAGGATCCCCTCTATGTCGCCTATCACGATACCGAATGGGGAAGTCCCGTCCACGACGAGACAAGGCACTTCGAATTCCTCCTCCTTGAGACCCAGCAGGCCGGCCTGTCCTGGATAACGATTTTGCGCAAGCGAGAGGCCTATCGCCGCGCCTTTGCCGGATTCGATGCCGAAAAGGTCGCGAGATTTGGGGAGGCAAAGGTCGAGACCCTCCTCGGCGACGCCGGTATAATCCGCAATCGCCGGAAGATAGAGGCCGCCGTCAAAAATGCCCGCGCCTTTCTCGCCATTCAGGAGGATGAAGGAAGCTTCGATACCTGGCTCTGGCGTTTCGTCGACGGAAGGCCGGTCCTAGGCGGATGGAGGAGTCCGGCGGAGGTGCCGGCTACCAGCCCCCTCTCCGATCTTGTCGCGAAGGAACTCAAATCGAAGGGCTTTGCCTTCGTCGGCTCGACGACGATCTATGCTCACCTCCAGGCCATCGGCGTCATCAACGACCACCTCCAGTCCTGCTTTCGGCACGCGGAACTTGCGGCTTCCGAAACCGGGCAGCGCTAGAAAGGTAGGAAGGCCATGGATTACAGCCTCGAAGTGATGGCGTCGCGCGTTTCGGTGCGTAGCTATGATGGCAAACCCATTGCCCCCGGCCTTCTTCGGGATCTCTCGGCGGCGGTTGTGGATTCCGTACCCGGGCCCTTCGGGGGCCGGGCTCGATTCGTCGTTCTCGGGCCGGAGCTTGAGGAAGGGACATCTTCCGGACAACTGCTCCGAAGTGGCTCTATAGGTACCTATGGCCTGATCTCCAAGGTTTCGGCCTTTATCGCCGGAGCGATAGCCAAGGCTCCCCATGCCTTCGAGGACTTCGGCTACTCGATGGAGGGTCTCGTGCTCAAGGCCACCGAGCTGGGCCTGGGGAGTTGCTGGATTGGCGGCCTCTTCGACAGGGGCGCGGCCGGGGCAGCTCTCGAGCTCGGACAGGACGAGTATCTGCCCGCCGTCGTCTCGATCGGCCTCCCCGCGAACAAGAAAAGCGTCGCCGAATCGATCACTCGTCGCCTTGCCCGCGCCGGCACGCGGAAGCCCTTCGAGGAACTCTTTTTCGCTGACGAAATGGGTGCTTCCCTCCATCTTCCATCCGCGCCTTGGCGAAGGGTTCTCGAGGCCGTCCGCATGGCCCCCTCGGCCTCGAACAAGCAGCCCTGGCGCATCCTAGCCACGGGACCGGAGGGGCGGCTCCGCTTCGACCTCCTTCTTGAAGAAGACCGCCGATACAACTCGATGCTCGGCGCGATAAGGCTTCAGAACATAGATATGGGCATAGCCATGCGGCATTTCGAGTCGGCGGCCCACAGCCTCGGTCTGCCGGGGGCCTGGACGCGGATCGAGCCCTATCCCCTTCGCCTTGAGGGGCCCCGTTCCTATATCGCCTCCTGGATCGTCTGAGCGTCGGACCCGAGCTTCCACCCGGCCGACCTTGAGGATAGTATCGCCGCGTCGGGGCTTTGCCCGGCAAGGAGCCCGTTCTTCGATGTTATTGCGCAGCACCCGTTCCGATTCACCGCCCTTGGGCGCCGACAGGGCCCTCCTCGAGGGTCTCGCCCCCGACGGGGGCCTCTATGTCCCGCTATCATTTCCCATCTTGGATCCTGCCCTCCTTCGCCCTGAGACCCGGCCCTATGTCGACATAGCCTACGCGACGATTGCCCCCTGGTTCGATGAACTGCCCGCGGCTGAACTTCGGGCCGCGGTGGCGCGGGCCGCAGCGACCTTCGATGACCCACTCGTGGCCCCCCTGGCCATGGCTGGCGACCAGCCCGTCCTCGAGCTTTTCCATGGACCGACCCTCGCATTCAAGGATCTTGCCCTGACCCTCTTCGGCGACCTCCTTGCCATGGCAAGAAAGAAGGTGGGCCTGCGGGAGGAACTGCTCGTTATTGTGGCGACCTCGGGCGATACGGGCTCGGCTGCCCTCTCCGGTCTCGAGAACCGCGAGGGAATCAAGGTCGTCGCCATTTATCCGGCCAAGGGTGTAAGCGAGGTGCAGAGGAGACAGATGACGACACGTAGCGCGTCGAACTGCCTCGTCCTCGGCATAGATGGCAACTTCGACGACGCCCAGCGAACGGCCAAGCGGCTGCTCTCCGAGGCGGGGCCTCGGAAGGCCATACTAGAGCGCGGTTTCTCGCCCTGTTCCGCCAATTCGATCAACATCGGGCGCCTCGCCCCGCAGGTGGCCTATTATGTGCACGCCTTCCGGGAGCTTTTGGCTCGAGGCTTCCTGGACCCAGAGGGGCTCTTTGACGTAGCCGTTCCTTCTGGCAATTTCGGCAACGTCCTCGCTGCGCGTTATGCGAAACAAATGGGGGCGGGCATAGGCAGTTTCCTCGTGGCGACGAACAGGAACCGAGTCCTCGCCGACTTTCTCGACGCGGGCGTTTACGATCGGAACCGGGCCTTCCATGTGACGACGAGTCCTTCGATGGACATCCTCGTTTCGAGCAATCTCGAGCGCGTGATTTTCGAGGCTGCGGGCAGGAACTCCGAGAGGACGGCCGCCCTCATGGCCGATCTCGCGACACGGGGGCGCTACGAGCTCAGAGCGGGAGAGAGGGTCGCCTTTGCCGACTTCAGGGGCTCATCAGCCGACGAGAAAGAATGCGCCGAAGAGATCAGGCACGTCTTCGATACGACTGGCTACCTCCTCGACCCGCACACGGCGACGGCTTCGGCGGCTCTTCGAAAGGCTGGAAAATTGAGGCCGACCCTCCTCGTCGCCACAGCGAGCCCCTTCAAATTCGCGGGCATCGTCTCGGCGGCCATCGGCCTCGAGCCGCGGGGCGACGAATTCGAAGCCGTCGAAGCCTTAGCCGAGAGGGCCGGTCTCGCCGTTCCCAGGCAGCTGACGGGGCTGCGCGAGGCCGTCGAGTGCCATAGGAGGGTAGTGGCCCCCGAACGAATTGAGGCCGAGATCCTCGCCTGGCTGTCGGGGTCGGAATGAAAGTCAGTGTTCCGGCCACGAGCGCCAATCTCGGTCCGGGCTTCGATGCCTTGGGCTTGGCACTATCGCTACGCAACGAATTCCACATCGAAACTGCCGATAGCGACGAGTTGGTGGGCTGCGATCCTGCCTTCGCCGGAGCTGACAATCTCTTCCTGGTCGCGGCCCGCAGGGCGGCGGTTCTTGTGGGCTTGCCTCTTCCGCCGCTTCGCATACGTTTCGCCAGCGAGATTCCCATCGCGAGGGGCCTCGGTTCGAGCGCCACCCTCATAGTGGGCGGAATCCTTGCGGCGAGGCGTATTCTTGGGTCGGCCGCTTCCACGATTCTTGACGAGCAGGCCATTCTCGATCTCGCCGCCTCTATCGAGGGCCATCCCGACAACACCACCCCTGCGCTCCTCGGCGGTTTTTCCGTGGCTGTCCTCGACGCCGGAAGGACCATTTCGATCCGTAGGCCTCTCGGACAAGGATTGGTCTTTTCTGCCCTCGTGCCCCCCTTTGCCCTAGAGACGACGGTGGCTCGCGCTGCCCTTCCTTCGACCGTCCCCTTCCCCGACGCAGCGGCCAATGCTGGACGGGCGGCCCTCGTCACCGCGGCCTTTTTGGCCGGAGACTGGCACAAGCTGGGGGCGGCGATGCGGGACCGGCTGCATGAACCCTGGCGGGCTCCGTTAATCCCCGGCTATGACACAATGACCAGGGCCGCCCGGGAGGCCGGAGCCTTGGCGGTCTGGCTTTCCGGTGCGGGACCGACAATCATTGCGGCATCGCGGCGAGGCAACAGCGAATTCGCGAAGCGTATGGACGAGCTATGCCGTGCGGCGAAGCCCCAACCTTGGCGTCACTATCTGCTTGGCGCCGACGATGTCGGTGCGAGCGTCACGGGATAAGGGGCAGGGGGATTCGCGCCTCCTTACCTTCCGATCGTGCCTTGGAGCCGGAAGGCGATTTTGTCAACGCCGATTTGATTTTGCCGTTTGGGGGTGCGGACATTTTCTTGGATAACTATACTACCATCCCAAGACTCAACCGGTACTGAACGGGGCTCATTCCGCCCAGCGACATCTTGATTCGTTTATTATTATACCAATGAAGATACTTATCCAGCGTTTCAATGAAC
>DATKTD010000263.1:0-3470 GCA_035531315.1 Rectinemataceae bacterium | reverse complement strand
TTCATGGGCGGATAGGAATAGCCGGGATAGTAGTCGGCATTGTTGTCCTGACCCATGTCAAACCAGGTTCGGGGCCTGGGACCCTCGCCGGAACCCAGCGGCCCCTCGTGGCCCGTGCCGAACTCCTTGCCCATCTTCTCGCCGAAATCGCGGGCCGCTTCGAATACCTCGTCGAGAATGGCGCCGATGTCCACATACATGCGGTCTTTCATGATCCCCTCCTGCTGGAGCGAGCGGCGTCCTGGCCTTCATCGCGCGGGCGCCTACGGATTTAGCAAGCCCCCCATACGGGGCGGCCTCACCGACCGCTACGCGGTCGATATGCGTCCGGATCCACCTTGGCTTCCGGACGATATACAAAAGGTAGTGACGTTGTCGGGAAGAAGCAAGCCCGGCCAGGGGGCCGGGCTTGGGGGAGAGTAGGGCGGCCGCATGACGCGCGACCGCCCCTTGTCCAAGAATTCGCTTACTTCGCGGGGCCGTAGAGGAGGGGATAGTCGGTGGCCTTGCCCTGGGCGGCGAGGTTTTCCGGGATCACCGACCAGTTGTTGAGGGGGGCCACGGTGACGGGTCCCTGCTGTTTCTCGAACCAGGTGAGGAGATAGAAGCGGAGATCCTTGGTCGTAGCTCCGTTGACGAATTGGAGTTTCTGCACGGCTGTCTTGTCCATGCCGGCGCCGACGGTGAGGTGGCCGCCGCCGCCCTGGCCCCGGTAGGAATTGATGGCCACGACATAGGTCTTGCCGAGGTCGAAGGGGCTGCCGTCGGCCATGGAGGTGATGGTGACGCGCTGTCCGGCGGGCTTGCTCACATCGACGGTGTAGTCGATGCCCGCGGCCGAGTCATAGTTGTAGGAGGCCGTCGTCGTCTTGTAGGCGCCGGTGCGCGCGTCCTGGAGGAGCTTGCCATCGGGGGTCTTCACGAAGGAGATGAGGTGGTTCCCCTCGTTGGGCATGGTGTCGAACCAACCCTTATATGAGTACTCGAGGAAGTCCTTAACCTGCTTCCCGGTCATGTCCATCGTGTACAGGAAGTTCTCGTACTGGTAGAGGTTGAACATGTCGCGGACGTACATCGTGCCGTCGGGCGAGCTCGGGATGGTGGCGTCGAAGGTGAGGGGGGCCGCGAAGGAGATGTCGGCCTTCTTGAGACCCATGGCCGGGTCGGCGGAGAGTTCGAGCTGGATCCGCTGGATGAGGTCGACGAAGGCCGAATCGCCGAACATCGAGTCGCGGGTCGTGATCTTGGACGCGAGCTTGCCGACGGGTCGGTCTACCCAGGCCTTGACCGCGTCGTATTGCCCCTTGAAGGCGGCGGTGAAGGCCGGATCGGGGCTGACCCAGTCCATGGCGACGAGGGAGGGGTTGAAGCTCTTTTTCCAGGCCTTGGCGGCGGGGTCCCAGATGAGGGAGACATCGAGACGGCCGACGTTCTTGGCTGCATTGACCGCGCCGACGATCTCGACGAGTTTGCCGTCGGGGTCGCGGACGTCGACCTTTTTCTTCGCCACGGGGTCCCAGCCCATGCCGTCCCAGCCCGCGTGGTCGTGACCCACGAAGATGGCGTCGAAGCCCGGAACCTTCTGGGCGACGAGTTCGGCGGCGTTCTCGTTGGAGGGGCTGTCGGCGTTGGTGCCGCCGTAGCTGTAGTCCACGCCGGAATGGAAGAGGCCTACGATGAGGTCGGGCTTCTCCTTCTCCTGGATGATGGGCACCCACTTCTTCGCCGTCTCGACCATGTCGACGAATTTCATGCCCGTCCAGAACTGGGGCGGGAGCCAGTCGGGGATCTTGGGCGTGATCATGCCGAGGATGGCGATCTTGACGCCCTGACGGGTGATCACCGTGTAGGGGGTGAAGTAGGGGGTCCCGTCGTCCTTGACCGCGTTGGCGCAGAGGACGGGGGCCTTGATCTCCTTGTAGAGCTTGTCGTAGACGGCATGCCCTGCCTCGATGTCGTGATTGCCCACGCCGACGGCGTCGTACTTCATGAAGTTGACGGCCTGCGACCAGATGTGGGGCACGTCGGTCTTCACGAAGTTGTAGTAGTAGACGGTGGGCTGGCCCTGGAGGTCGTCGCCGTTGTCGAGGAGGATAACATCCCGGCTCTTGTCGTTCCGAAGCCAGGAGACGTAGGCCGATACCTGGGCGAGGGAAGTAGGCGCCGGCTTCGCGGTGATGAAATTGTAGGGGAAGATCGAGCCATGGATGTCGGTGGTCTCGATGAAGGTCAGGTTGAGCGGCTGCTTGACGAAGGCCGTTCGCGGATCAGGCGCGCCGAAAACGAAGGCGATCGCCGTGAAGGCCAGGACCGAAATCCAGGCGACTCTCTTTGCGGACATGGGTTCCTCCTAGTGCTTGAAGACTTCGAAGCCCTGAGGCTTTCGATTTTCACGATATGAAAGGCGCGGTCCCTCCACCGCGCCCCTCAGTCGTCCTCGCCTCCTTTTACGCCGAGATCGCGCAGGATTTCCGCGGCACGGCGTTTTTCGGCGGCGAGACCGAGCTCATCGTAGGTGTCATGAAGATTGAACCAGGCCTCGCCATGTTTCGGGTTGATGGCGACGGCCCGCTCGAAGGCGCGTCTGGCCTCGGCGTAGGAGCCTCGCCTGAAGTGGACGACGCCGAGATCGTTCCAGGCATCGGCGGCTTCGGAATCGATTTCGAGGGCGCGCTCGTAGCGCGCTGTGGCGAGATCCCAGTCGTCGGCCTCGTAGGCGACGAGGCCGAGGGCGAGGAGGAGGTCGGCCGATTCCCCCTCGATGGCGAGGACGCTCTCGAGGTCGAACCTCGCCTCGTCGAGACGCCCGTTCCGCCGCCGGGCCTCGCCCCGGTTGTAGAGAAGGATGGGGTTGTCGGGATCGAGCTCGAGGGCCTTCGTGAAGGCCTCCGCAGCCTCCTCGTAACGTCCCGCGTCGGTGAGGGCGCGGCCTATGGCGTCGAGGTCGCCCGGGCCGGCCTTGCCCTCGGGCGGATGGATTGCTTTCAAAGCGCCTTCCTGTTCATGCAGGTCTCCAGGTAGAAGGAGGCCGCACCGTCTTCGGGATGGATGTCGAGGACGCGTTTGAAATAGTACATCGCGCCCGGAAAGTCCTTCTGATAATAGGCGAGCATGCCCTGCTCGAAAAAGGTGTTCGCCTTCATCTTGCTCTCGAAAAGCTCGGGGGCGAGTCCGTCGAAGATCTCGAAGACGGAGACGGGATCGATCTTCCCCTTTACTTTGACCTTTCCGATGAAGCGGTAGGTATAGGCGCCGGGATCGCGGACGTTCTTGAAGACTTCCTCGGAGATGGCCAGGGAGACGTTGAAGGCCTTGGTGATGGCCTGCAGTCTCGAGGCCAGGTTCACCGCGTCCGAGATGACGGTGTTCTCCATGCGGTCGTCGACGCCCACGACCCCGAGCATCAGGGATCCGGAATGGATGCCGACGCCCATCTGTATGGGACGATAGCCGCTCTTGGCCCGGTGACC
>DATKTD010000262.1:0-2417 GCA_035531315.1 Rectinemataceae bacterium | reverse complement strand
GGGGCCTCCTCGACCTCGCCCAGGCCAGCGGTCTCGGGACTGCCACGCCTCCCGGCTCCACGGGAGGCCCAGGAACCGCTGGCGGCACAGGCGCCATAGGAGGCCCCGCGGGCGGCCCGGCCGGTATGGGTGGTGGCCTCTCCGGCCTTCCGGCGATCGGCACAGGCTTCTCCGCTCCCGGCATTCGAATAGTGCGTCTCCGCGATTCTTGGCACCGCCTCGCCTTCCTCGCGGATTACAGCGTCACGGGAATGGGCAGCTATGCCAATCGCCGGGTCCTCGTCGTCAAGGCCAAATTCGCCACCAGGCTCGCGCGGAAGGATGGCGATCTCGCGGGGGCTTCGGGGGGGCATGAGCTCAGCATCAGTATCGACGCGGAGACGGGGATGCCCCTCTTCATCCGCGACGCCTTCGACGACAACTATAAGTATGACGATGGCGGCACGGAGAGACGGGTCGGCTCGAACCTTGTCTTCTTCAGCGGAGGCGACGGCGTCGGGCGCGAGCGTCTGCTCGCGAGCGTGGCCGCGGCTTTGGGAGTTGCTCCTCCCGGGTCGGCTCCCGCCGGATCGGCATCTGTCGGGGCGGCATCTTCCGGGGCGTCGCCAGCCGCTACGGAAGGATCGATGCCCCCAGGGGGCGCAACTTCGGGCTCCGGTTGGGAGAGCGAAAGCGGTCTGGCTCAGGGGAAGGGCAGGCCTTCGGGCCTCCTCGCGGCGGGGCCAGGCAGCGTGGAGGGCGACGGGGAATTGCCGCTCGCGCCGAGTCCGGAACTCCTCGTCGGCGGAGGCGCCGCCGAAGGCCTGGTCGTCGAGAAGAGCCAGGCGGGCCTGACCCTGCGCATCGAGGATCTTCGCTTCGTCGCGGATTCCGCGACCCTCCTGCCCTCCGAGTCGGCCCGCCTCGACCTCGTCGCCAAGGCCCTTCTGTCGGTTCCCTCCGACAGGGACTTCCTCGTCGAAGGGCATGCCGCCGCGACGGGACGGCCGCAGGGAGAGCTCGAACTATCCGCGCGGAGGGCAAAGGCCGTCGTCGATTCCCTCGTGGCCCGGGGCATTCCGGCGCGGCGCTTCATATGGCGTGGCCTCGGCTCGAGCCGTCCGGTGGCGACGAACGACACCGAGGCCGGTCGAGCGAAGAATCGGCGCGTCGAGATCACGATCCTGGATTAGGATCGCGCCGCCGTCGCCCTCATCTCCCTCGCGACTTCCTCCATGCGCCTGCGCAGGCCCCCGATATCGCCCACGAAGACCCCTGCCGCCATCAGCAAAAAGACCGTGCAGAAGATCCACATGCCGGAGCAAATGGCGAGCGACATCGAGAGACCGACGAGGCTCGAAAGGGTGCCCGCGACGTAGCGGCCGAAGCCCGTGCCCAGGGAGTCGGTGAGGTTGAAGATCGAGAAGATCGCGCCCCGATGCTCGGGGGCGTTCACGTCGAGGAGCATCGTCTTCATGTTCGGTCCCGTGAGAGCGGCGAGGCCCGCGGCCGAAAACCCGAGGATCGAGAGTATCACCACGTCGGCCGGTGCCCATAACACGACGTAGATGACGGCGAAGGCCCCGAGGAAGGTCGTCAGCCCGCTGAAGATCGGGACGAGCTTAGGATCGCGGCGATAGAGCCTGCCGCCAATCTGCCCTCCCAAAATGTTCCCGGCCACCATGCCGAGGCCGAAGACGATGTAGACCGTCGTGGCGGCCGCGATCGAGAGCCCCTTGTTCTCGTTGAGGTACTTGTTGATGAAAAAGAAGGAACCCCAGGGTATGGTACCAGCGATTCCTTGGATGAGGAGGTAGAGGTTGGTCTTCGTCGAAAAGAGGCCGGCGTAGTCGGCGACGCGGATGCGCTTGGGATAGACGAGGCCGGCGGCGACGAGCTCGGCCGTCGCCTCCTCGCTCGCGGCGGCCTTTGACTCGGGGGCGAAGAACCAGAAGATGGCGATGAAGAGGAAGTTGGGCGTCGAGGCGAGGATGAAGGGAAGGCGCCAGGCCGTGTCGCCACCGACGAAGCCCCCGATGACGCCGCCCCCGATCGTCCCGATCGCGATGGCGACCGAGATCACGCCGCTGGCCCAGGGCCGTTCCTTCTCCTCGAAGAGGTCGCCTATTATCGCGAACACGAGGGGAAAGGCCGCCCCGAGGCCGATGCCCGAGAGTATGCGAAGCCCGAAGAAGACCGGATAGCTCTGCGCGAAGGCGGTGAGGGCGCAGGGAATCTCGCCGATCAGGATCGATAGAAGGAATAGGAATTTTCGCGAGGCCTTGTCCGCGAAATAGCCCCAGAGGAGGGACACTATGGCGCCGATGAGGGTGAAGAGGCCCATCATCAGGCCTATCGAGCCGTCGGTCACCCCGAACTCAGCCTCGATGGCGGCGAGCTTTGGCGCCATGACGTTCGCCTCGGTGTTGAGGACGACC
>DATKTD010000261.1:0-6963 GCA_035531315.1 Rectinemataceae bacterium | reverse complement strand
AAGGACGATGTCGGGATCGATCGCCATGCGCTCGATGCAATCCTTCCCCGAGCCGAGATAGTTGTAGATCATCTCCTGGTAGCCGAGGCCGACGAGGACTCCCTTGGCCTTGCGCGAAAAAAGCTCGATGGACGTCAGTCGGCCGATGGTAAAATCGCGAGGGCGTTCGGGGGCGAAATTCTCCATCCCGATGCCGATCATCGTGTCCTCGATGAGATCGACCTGATGCAGGAAATCGTTGCGGTATTCGGCCGGCCAGGCCGAAACGTATTGGCCGTGCATCTCGACGCGCGACCCGAGTTTCTGAAGGGCGGTGGCGACCATGTCTACCGAAAGGCTCTTGCCGAGGAGGCGCGACGCCCTTCCGGCGTCGACGGATAGCGGCTTCTGGAAATACCAGGGGAAGACGGGTGTCCGGCCGAAGGGCGTCTCGAAGGAATACTCGACGAGGACGGGCTCGATCGTGTAGCCGAAGTCGGCGAAATCGCAGGCGACGATGGAGGCGGCGAGGCAGACCGAGGGAAGGTCGGTGCCGGTCAGCTCGATGAAGAGCTCGCTGTCGCCTACCTTGACCGCCCCCAAGCCCGCGGAATTGATGATGGGAGGGTAACTGAGAATATCGTCCCTCGAATCGAGGAGGAGGGGATGGAGGGGCTCCTTCTCGAGGATGTAGGCGTACTCGCGACCCTTGGGATGCTCCGAAAGAATTTGGAGGAGATCCATCTCCCTCGTCTCCTGGAGGGGGACGAAGCGGACGGACCGAGGTTCGACCGCCTTGTATTGAACAGGCCAATGAATCTCGGCGCTGCGGTAGAGGCCCATGGAGATGGTCTTGCGCTTGCGGCCGAAATTCCAGGCGAGCTTTTCCTGAGTCTGGATCATCTCCTTGAGAAAGGCCTCGTCTATCGGCTTGCCCGAAACGCAAAAACCCGCGAGGAAGGGCCTGACCTTGCGGACCGACTCGTCGACGAGGACCTTGCGCGTTGCAGGACGGACATCGCCCTCTCGGGAAAAGAAGCCATACTCCGGCCTCGGAGCGCCCGACTTGAGGCGGAGGGCACGCGCGAGTCCGGCCGAGGACCAGAGATCGGGGCGGTTTGTATCGTTGAGTTCTATCTTGATGACGCGCTCGGAATCGGAGAGACCGCCGGAGGCGTCCTTGCCAGCGACATCCCACTCGTCGAGCTCCGCCTTCGAGTAGGTAAGGGCCAGCTCGAGTTCGTCCCGACCGAGCCGTTTTCCGAGAAGGTTGAAGAACAGTTCTTCGTTGACTTCTATCTTGGGCATCTCTGTCTCCCTGTGGTGTCGGTCACATCTTCGCCCGGCGGTACCGGACGCTCTCGAGATCGGGGGTGAAAAGCTCCCGGAGGTCGTTGATTCCCAGGGCCATCAGGGCCATCCGATCGATGCCGATGCCCCAGGCGAGGACGGGGACGTGAACGCCGAGGGGCTCGGTGACCTCGGGCCGGAAGATGCCGGCTCCGCCGAGCTCGAACCAGCCGAGGACGGGATGCTTGATGTGGACCTCCACCGAGGGCTCGGTGAAGGGGAAGTAGCCGGGAACGTATTTGACTTCTTTCGCGCCGGCGACCTCGACGGCGAACATCTCGAGAAAACCGAGGAGGGTGCGGAGATTCACCTCCTCGCCGAGGACGATGCCTTCGGTCTGGTAGAAATCGGAAAGGTGGGTAGCGTCGACCCTGTCGTAGCGGAAGCATCGCGCTATGCCGAAATACTTGCCCGGGACCTTGGCGGTCGGAAGCTGTCGGGCCGACAGGACGGTACCCTGGCTACGAAGGATGAGGCGTCGGGTAAAGTCGCGGTCGAAGGCGTAGCTCCAACCCCTGCTCCCCGTCTCGCCGCCATTCTCGTGGGCCGCGGCGACGCGGCCAAGATAGGGCTCCTCGATGTGCTTGGCGAGCCGGGGTTCCGCGAGGTGATAGACATCATGGATGTCCCTGGCCGAATGAAACTGCGGCATGAAAAGAGCATCCGAATTCCAAAATTCGGTCTCGACGAGTCCGCCATCAAACTCCTCGAAGCCGAGGGAGACCAGCTTATCCTTGACCGATTCGAGGAATTCGACATAGGGATTGCGACGGCCGGGTATGAGCCTTGTCGTCGGGCTTTTCACGTTGTAAGGCCTGAAGGTGGCGCCTTCCCAGTTTTTCTTGGCGAGCATCTCGACCGTGACGGCCCCGAGTTCGTCGCCCGTAAGGCCGAGGCCGTCCAAGGCCTTCGACACTTCCGCGGCCTCGGCGGCGAGGCGATAGACCACGCGCTCGCGCTCGGCGACGCGGAAGGGCGAATCTCCCGCTCCCCTTTTTCGAGCGATGCCCGACATGGCCGCCTTTTCCGCGGTGGAGAGCTCTCCTTCGTCGAGGAGCCCGTCATCGCGGCTCGCAGCCTTGCGGAGGAGGTCCTGCACCACGGCGAGCCTTGGCTTAGCCCCCGCCCCGTGTTGGCCCTCGAACCATCCCGGCACGACGGAGGCGCGCTTTTCGGCATCCATCGCGAGGGCTCCCTCCTTGGAGAGAAGGCCGAAGGCGGAGCCCACGTCCTTCTGCTCGAGGCCCAGGGCCTGCACGATCTCGGGGAGCTTGGCAGGGCCCTTTTCGGACAGATGGCGGAGGATACGCTCTTCCGGCGTGCCCTTTTCCGCGAAATCGCGGCCCAGCGGCGTTATCTCGTAGACCGTCCTCGCAAGGCGGGCGGTCTCGACGGCGAGTCCCTTGGCGGCGAGCCAGGAAAATGCCTGATTTGCCTGGCCCTCTTTATAGCCCAATTCTCGGACGAGGCGGCCTGCGTCAAGATCGTCGCCGGGGCCATAGCCCCTGAGGACTTTGACCTCGAGGTGATGGAGGCTCTTCGCCAGGATAGCTGATTCCATTTCAGTGCTCCGGTTCTTACCTGGGGATCCGGCGACAGGCTGCAAGGCGACCACAGGTGGACCACCGATACCTGTCAGAAATGCGGCCTTGCATAGTCATGGCGCCGGGCTCCTCGGTAGGGCTTTTCCAGATTGCCGCCGGGCCCGTCGAGGATCCCGGAGACTTGAGGCATCATGCCGAAAAAGCCTTGGGGAGTCAACGAAGGGTCGGATCGATGCTCTCGGAGGCGGCAGAGGCCATCAGGGAAAGGAGATACCCGCCTCGTCACCCTCTTCGAAGAAGCCAAGGGGACTAGGAAGGCGATATCGGAAAAGACCTCCGGAAGAAGCCTGCAGGTATTCCCCATCGCCGAACCTGCGGCGAAAAAGCTCTTTTATAGTCACCCTCGTCCTAAGCCACGCTCCTCCGGCAGCAAGAATATTATGGAATAGGTGGGAGCCCTCGGGGGGGCGATCCCAGGGGCTATCCTCCTGGACGACGAGACGCGCCCCTCCTATGTCGGACCAGGACAGGCCTTCGAAGGCGCAGTCGACGCCTCCGGCCACTTCGGGAAGCAGGAGGGTCCAGCTCCGCCCTTCCCTCGCCATTTCCCTATCGATGGACCTCAGGAGCGAAGACAGGTCCCTGTCGCCGGCGGACCAGCCGGCGATTGCGACAAGGTCGCAAATCTGGCCTTCGGGGAAGCGTCCGTACCATACCCCCTTCGCCGTGATCGGGGAGGAATCGGCGGGAGGCTCGACAAGTACTTTTCCGCTAGTCCCGCAATCGGCTTCCGGCCGGTCGAGTCGATGGAAGGGCCTGATCTGGAGAAGGCTGATGAAGGGTCGCCGATCCAGGGGAGTCTCGTCGATGGCGAACTCGACCACCGCCTCGTCGTGGAAGGCATGGGATGCCATGTCGAGGAGGCGGGCAAAGGCCGCCAGGGCACCGGAGCCATGGAGACGACGGAGGAGGCGTCCCATGCTTGCGGCCGTATCGACCTCCTGACCGACATGCACCAGGTCGCTCGGCCTCTGTGGTTTCGGCCGGTCGAGAAGGAGTGCGCGGGTCGATCGGGCCCAGGCCCCGGAGCCCTGGACTCCGGGACTCGCCTCGGGGTCCAAAGAAAAGGCGAGCGCCGGAGAGAAGGCGGTAAGAGGACTTCCCAGGCCCGGAACCAACGAAAAAAATGGATTCGCGCCGAGCATTCTTTGCTTCGCCGGAGAATGCGACCAGACCAGGCCCGAGGCGAGAGGCATGAAGCAGCCGGCGCGTTCCCGCCCGACGAGCTCCTGTACCACGATGCCCATCCGCTCTTCCTCGAGGCTATAGCCCGCCGCCTCGACATGGCGACGGGCTTCTTCGGTGAAAAGGCTAAGCCAGACCTCCCTGACCGCGTCGAGAAAGGCCGCGAGCCTTGTCTCTCCGTCTCCCCGATTCGCGAGAAAGACGGTGGCGTAAAGACCCGCGAGGGGAAGGCACACCATGTCCTCGAGAAGTCCTGAGGAACGGATGGCCAGGGGGCGGTAACAGGTCTGGAGAAAGCGACGAACGAGATCGACAAAGGCCGGGTCGAATTCGCCGGCGAAAAAACGGCTTCGGACGGCATCGACCGGCCCGTCGTAGTAGGCGGCGCTCCAGAGGCCGTTGCGCTCGAGGAAGCTCTCGAACTCGTCGATGCCGATAAAGAGGGTCCTGGGCATGCCGATGAACCATTCGCCGTGCGAGGGATGGGCGTGCTCCTCCTTGATCAACCGACCCAGGAATTCGATGCCCCTCCCCTTTCCCCCAACGGAACCCGACCCAAGCCGGGCCATCGAGGCCTCGTCGCGGAAGGTCGCCTCCTCGAAGTCGGGGAGGAGGCCCTCGGACTTCTCGAGTCGTACCTGATCGAGCACGTGGAGGAGGAAGGCCCGGAGATCTTCGGGCGACGAGAAATCCTCGATCGAATACTCGCGAAGGAGGGCCGCGAAACGGTATTCGCCACGGGCGGTCAGCCAGGCGGAAAAATCGTTGCGCGCGGCATGGCGGAGGAGGCTGTCGGGCGGAACCTCGGCGACCTTTCGGACGAACTCGAGGATGGTAGAGGCGGTTGCCAAGATCCCGCCATCGCTGCCGAGGAAACTGAACTTACCGAAGCCGAGCCCCCTTCGAATGAAGCCCCCCAGTTCCGAGGCTAGCGATTCCGAGGATTTGTCGGCGAAAGCCGCACCAAGGGCCACCGCCCTGTCGCGGACTCCTTCCTCGCTCGATTGGATCATCACGGGCAATTCTGGTCTTCTCGCCCTCGCCATCGTCAGGAATTCGAAGCCGGCTTCGGCATCCATGGTTCCACGGCGCTGGAAACGCAGGTCGGTGATGACGGCGAGAATTGCAGCCTCATGGCGGAGAAAGATGGCCTCGGCCTCCTCGTAGGATGAGGCGAGGAGAATTTTCGGCCTTGTTCGCGCCCTGAGAAGACGATAGGTTTCGACGCCACGCTCCTCCTCGATCAGGGTCTGGGTCTGCTTGAGGAGAACCGTGTAGATGAGGGGAAGATAGCGGGAATAATAGCGGATCGAATCCTCGATGATGAGGATGGCACGGACGAGTCCCGAGGCGATATCAGCCTCGGCGTTGCCCCTGTCCTCGACGTACTTGATCATGCCGACGAGGAGCTTGGAATAGCCGTTCCATACGAAGACCCTGTCGATCGCGGCGAATTCGGGCCTGGACGAATCCATCTCGGCAAGGCTCGAATTGTTGAGAACGAGAAGAAGAATAGGGGTGGAGGCTTCCCTTTCCCTCATTTCCCTGGCGAGCCGCAGGGGGCGGTCGAAATCGAGACCTACCATGATTATCACGAGATCGCAGTCCCCCGACGACAGCCGAGCGAGGGCGCTTTCGTCGGTATAGGCCGAGGTCACGCGCGGGATGGTGGAAAGGTTGAGTTTCGAGTACTCGCCCGTGATCTGCTCGGTGAGGAAGCCGTCCGATTCCACCACGAAGGAATCGTAGAGGCTTCCCACGAGGAGGATTTCGCTCACACGGTAGCGCATGAGGTCGTGAAAGAGGCTGCGGTCCCGCCGTTCCTTGTTCCAACTGAGGAGGAGCTCTTCGAAACGCATGCAGTGGAGGATAACGCCCGGGCAGGCCCTCTGCAACGCTATCCCGATTTCGTCCCCGAACGCGGCAGCCCTAAAAATGCCCTTTGCCTGATCATCGAAGGACTCGCGATTGTGCGCACGGGAAGGGCCGGGTAGGATGGCATGTTCGCGAAAGGAAGGGGGGAAGGTGCATGAGCCGAGTTCCTCGTTCCATGAAGACTCTTCGCGGAATCCTCGGCTGGGCCGCGGCCATCGGGGTATTCCTGGCCATCGTCCTCGGTCTCCTCCTCCTTCCCCTCTTCGGAGGGCGGAGAAGATGGGACGGCGTACTAAGAAGTCTCGCTCGCGGCCTCGTGGCCTGCTTCGGCATCAGGGTAGAGACCCGCGGCGAAGCTCCCCAGCCGAGCAGCGGCGGGACCGTCATCGTCTGCAACCACGTGAACTTCCTCGACGGCTTCATCCTCTATGGCCACCTACCCCTCCATTTTCGCATCCTCGAGCAAAAGGAGCACTTTTCCTGGCCTGTCTGGGGCTACCTCTCGAAACGCTTCGGCAATATTCCCCTCGACCAGTCGGGGGGAGGCGGCACAGCCAGGGCCCTCCTCGCCTCCCGTCATGCCCTCGCCGAAGGAAGCTCCATTCTCGTATTCCCGGAAGCCCACAGGACTCGGGATGGCCGAATCGCGGGCTTTTATAGGGGAGCCTTTCGACTTGCCCGGAGTTGCGAGGCGCCGATAGTCCCCGTCGTCATCTGCGAAGTCTGGGACGTCTATCGAAGGGGCGGAAGCGCCGCGACTCCGGGAAAAATGGAACTCGAGATTCTTCCCGCCTGGGAGCCGGAGCTAGCGGCGTCCATGGATGAAAAGGCCCTGCGCGGCGCCGTCCGCGGCGTCATGGCGGCCGCTCTCGACGAAGGCCGGGAAAGACTCACTCGATCGAGTCGAGACAAGGATCATCGCTTGGCTCCGCCGACTTCGGGCGAGCCCTGAGGACGACAGCGCGCGAGT
>DATKTD010000260.1:0-5209 GCA_035531315.1 Rectinemataceae bacterium | reverse complement strand
CCGCGCGCCACGTATTCCTTGAGGATGTCGTTCTGGATGGTGCCGTTCAGGGCCGAGGGGGGAACGCCCTGCTTTTCCGCCACCGCCACGTACATAGCGAGGAGGATGGCGGCGGGCGCGTTGATGGTCATGGAAGTCGAGACCTTGTCGAGGGGAATGCCGTCGAAGAGGATCTCCATGTCGGCCAGGGAATCGACGGCGACCCCGACCTTGCCCACCTCGCCGGCGGCGAGGGGATGGTCGGAATCGTAGCCTATCTGGGTGGGAAGATCGAAGGCGATCGAAAGGCCGGTCTGACCCTGATCGAGGAGGTACTTGTACCTCCGGTTCGATTCCTCCGCGTTGCCGAAACCGGCGTACTGGCGCATCGTCCAGAAGCGGCCCCGATACATAGTGCTCTGCACGCCGCGGGTGTAGGGATACTCGCCGGGGAAACCCAGCTTTTTCCCATATTCGCCACCCGCGTCGAGGGGCGTATAGAGCCTCTTTACCGGCATCTTCGAGCCCGTCACGAAGCCGGCGGAACGCTCGGGATGCCGGGCGAGGGTCGACTCGACCCCCGCCTCCCATGTTTCAGCTGCCTTTTTCAGGCCTTCCGTATCGTCCACAATATATTCATACTACTTTGCTCCAGCCGCGAGCGCAAGGCCGGCATCGAGGGCCTTGACGTTGAGTTCCTCGGTTCCCTTGGGCACGCGGGCGAGGACGGCTTCCCTGAGGGTGGCCGCCTCGGCCACCTTGGAAATGCCGCCCAGAACGCCCAGGGCCACGATGTTGGCCACGACCTTCTTGCCGACGCTCGTCGCCGCCGTCTCGAGGATGGGCAGGGCAAGGGTCTTCGCCGCGATGGCCGGATCGAGGACCACCGAGCTGTCGATGATGATGATGCCCTTCTTCATGGCCGGCCCGTAGGTCTTGTAGGCTTCCTGGGTCAGGGCCAGGAGGAAGTCGGGGTCGGTGGCCTTGGGATAGTCGATGTCCTCGTCGGAGATGACGACCTCAGCCTTGCTCGAGCCGCCCCGGGCCTCGGGACCGTAGCTCTGGGTCTGTACGGCATTCTTCCCGTCCTGGATGGCGGCCTCGGCGAGGACGATGCCCGCGAGGAGAAGACCCTGCCCGCCCGAGCCGCTCAGTCTGAATTCGACGCGCATTCGCGGACCTCCCCGATATAGCTGTCGTAGCGGCGCTGCAGCTTGCCGACCAATTCCTTGTACGAGGCCGCGTACTCGGGAGCCGCCTCGTTGTAAAGTTCGCCGATGAGGATCTTGCCCGCCACCTTCTCGGGAGGGAGGGCCGCGGCGGCCTTGACGTTGACCGTCTGATCCTTGATCCAGTCGAGCATTTCGACGGGACCGCCTATCTTGTTCTTGCGGCCGAGATAGGTGGGACAGCCGGAGATCGCCTCGACGACCGAGAAGCCGTCGTTCTGGAGGGCCTTCTCGATGAGGTCGATGGTGAGGGGCACGTGGTAGGCGCTGGCGCGGCCGACGTAGGTGGCCCCGGAGGCGATGGCGAGCTTGCAGAGATCGAAGGGACGCTCGACGTTGCCGTAGGGCGCCGTCGTGCCGAGCATGCCCGTGGGCGTCATCGGCGAGTACTGTCCGCTCGTCATGCCGTAGATCTCGTTGTTCATCACTATGGTCGTGATGCCGATGTTCCGGCGCGCCGCGTGGATGAAGTGGTTGCCGCCGATGGCGGTGCAATCGCCGTCGCCGGTCATGACGATCACCTTGAGGTCGGGTCGGGCGAGCTTGATGCCCGTGGCGTAGGCGATGGCGCGACCGTGGGCCGTATGGAGGGTGTCGAAGTCGAGGTAACCGACGGCTCGCGAGGAGCAGCCGATGCCGGAGACGATGACGACCTTGTTTTTGTCGAGGCCGAGCTTCTCGATGGCGCGGACGAGGGCGCCGGTGATGGCGCCATGGCCGCAGCCGGGGCACCAGATGTGCGGAAGCTTTTCCTGGCGGAAGTAGTCGAGGGTAGCCATTAATTGTTCCCCCTGATATCGCGATTCTGGACCTCGCCCTTGATCGCGCGGTAGATCTCCTCGGGATGGAAGAGCTCGCTGTTGACCTTGCCGAGGCGCTCAACCTTGGCCTTGCCGGTGGTCACGCGCTCGACCTCGAGGACCACCTGGCCGAGATTCATCTCGGCGACGATGATGCGCTTGGCGTGGGACTCGAGGGACTTCACCACCTCTTCCGGGAAGGGCCAGAGGGTCTTTAGGCGGAGGAAGCCGGCCTTGATGCCTTCCTTCCTCGCGCGGCGGACCGCCGAAAGGGCCGACATGGCCGATGAGCCGAAGGAGAGGACGACGATCTCGCTGTCCTCGAGGCTCTCGCTGGCGTAGTCGATGATGTCATCGAGGTTCTTCTCGACCTTGCGGTTGATGCGTCTGATGAGGGTGTCGGCCACCTGGGGCTTGCTCGTGGGAAAGCCGGCCTCGTCATGGAAGAGGCCGGTGACGTGCCAGCGATAGCCTTCGCCGAAGGGCGCCATGAGGGGCACGCCGCCGTCGGGGTCGGCCGCGTAGGGCTTGTAGCCCGCGGGACTCGTCGGCGCCTTGCGCCTGGTCTGCTTGATGGAATGGGGATCGGGAAGCTCGACCTTTTCGCGCATGTGGCCGATGACCTCGTCGGTGAGGACGATGACCGGGACGCGATACTTCTCGGCGAGGGCGAAGGCCTTGAAGGTGAGGTCGAAGCACTCGCGCACATTGCCGGGGGCCAGGGCGATGACGGGGTGGTCGCCATGGGTGCCCCAGCGGGCCTGCATCACGTCGCCCTGGGCCGTCGAGGTGGGCATGCCCGTGGAGGGACCCACGCGCATGACGTTGACGATGACGATGGGGATCTCGCAGAGCGAGGAATAGCCGATGAGCTCCTGCATCAGGGAGAAGCCGGGCCCCGAAGTGGCCGTCATGGCCTTCTTGCCCGTGAGCGAGGCGCCGATGATGGCGGCGATCGACCCGATCTCGTCCTCCATCTGGATGAAGCGGCCGCCGATCTTGGGGAGCTCCTCCGAACACATCTCGGCGATCTCCGTCGAGGGAGTGATCGGGTATCCGGCGTAGAAATCGAGGCCGGCGGCGAGGGCGCCGATGGTGCAGGCCTCGTTGCCCTGCATCAACTTGACGTTCTTATCCATTCTGCGCCTCCGGCGGTATCGCATAGTCGACACAGGCCGAATCCCGGGTGACGACATTGGGCCTATTCTTCTCGTGGACCTCGATCGCGAAATCGGGGCAGCGGAGTTCGCACATCTTGCATCCGATGCAATCTTCCCAGCGGGCCTCGAAGACCTTGCCGTCCTTGAGCTCGAGCACCTTCTTCGGACAATAGGCCACGCAGATATTGCAGCCCTTGCACCAATTCTGGCGAATGACGTGGCTGAATTGCTTCTTCTCGCTCATTTTCTTCGGCCGCCTCGAGCCATAGCGGCCTCGTCTGCGGATAGTCCGACCGCCGGCATCGCGCCGTCGGCGCGGAGGGATACTTTGGCCGCGGCCAACCGACCCGTCACGGACGGGAAGGCGGCAGGGGCCAAACACGTCAGGTAGTTCATCAGGATTCCTCCTTACGAAAGGGGCAGGCTCCCAGTTTATATTGCCACCAGATGGAAATCACGATATAAAATTACCGTCAGATGGAAATTAAAATACCCGGGCGGAAGCCTTGAAACAAGGGACGGTGCGAGCATAGCATCGATTTCAAACGCTGTGAATATAGTATTAGCAACACCGTTCTTTTCTTGATCGCCGCGATCGGCATGAAGGATAGGCACCTACAGGAAATGGTCCTACGGTAAAGATTATTTCCATCTTATGGAAATAACAACCAAGCAATGGAAACAAATGGAAGGGGCCTCGCCCCGATTCGTCCGATGTGAAGGAGCTAAGGCATGACAGAAAAGGAAGGATCGGTCCGCTCCGTGGATCGGGCCCTCGATATCCTCGACTGCTTCGCAGCGGGCCAGCTCGAACTCTCCCTGAGCGAAATCGCCGCCCGCATCAATCTCGCCGCGAGCACGACCTCGCGCATCATAGCGACCCTCGAAAGAAGGGGCTGGCTCGCCCGGGACCCGGGAAGCCTCCGCTATTCCCTGGGTTCCGCGAGCGCGCGCATCGGCGGTCTCGGATTTTCGGGCATCGAGATCGGCAAGGTAGCCCTCCCCTTCATGCGAGACCTCAACCGCATCTATGACGAAGGCGTCAGCCTTTACGCCGTGCAGGGCGATGAGCGCGTCTGTATCGAATGCGTGGAGAGTTCTCGCCCCCTGCGCCGCGTTATTAAGGTAGGAGACCGGCATCTCCTCACCCGTGGCGCCGCCGGAAGGGTCCTCCTCGCCTGGCTTCCCGAGGACAGGAGGGAGGAGCTCATCAGGCGCGACCCCTTCACCAACGAGGAGGCCCTCGAGGAACTGAGGCGCTCGGGCTTCACCGTGAGCCTTGGGGAGAGGGAGGAAGGCGTCACCTCGATAGCCGCCCCCATACTGGACGCGAGGCGGGAGGTTGTCGCGGCCCTCGCCATGTCCGGTCCCTCGGTGCGCTTCGAAGGCCCAGGCTTCAACGACAAGATCGCCAAGATAAAGCGCTTCGCCGACCAGATATCTGAGGCCCTGGGCCGGCGATAGACGGCCCAGGGCCATAGCGGAGCGTTACCGCGAGGGCCGGCGATAGACGCGGCGCCCTCATCTCGACGTTCCGCGACATTCTCGTGTAAAATGTCATGCCACGGTATTTCGGGCTTTTTATTTCGACAATTCCGCCGACGATAAGCCAACAAGGCATGAGGAGTTCGAGCATGGCCACACCCCTTTTGATACGCGATCTCACCCTCCGCGACGGGCAGCAGTCCCAGTTCGCGACCCGCATGAATCAGGCCCAGGTCGACCGGGTCCTCCCCCTCTACCGCGACGCGAAGTTCTACGCGATGGAGGTCTGGGGCGGCGCGGTGCCGGACTCGGTGATGCGCTATCTCGACGAGAACCCCTGGACGAGGCTCGAGAAGATCAAGGAGGGCGTCGGAGGGGTGTCCAAGCTCACCGCCCTTTCGCGCGGCCGTAATCTCTTCGGCTACAATCCCTATCCCGATTCGGTGATCGAGGGTTTCTGCCGCAACGCCGTGCATTCCGGCGTCGACATCATGCGCATCTTCGACGCCCTCAACGACGTCAACAACATGAAGAGCTCCATCCGCTTCGTGAAGGA
>DATKTD010000259.1:0-8925 GCA_035531315.1 Rectinemataceae bacterium | reverse complement strand
CAATCGCCTCAATGTCCTCGTGGCCCGGGAGATGCTCGAGGCCGCCGGAGCCAGGGTCAGGGTCGCGACCGACGGCGAGGAGGCCCTCGAGATTTTGTCCCGCGATGATTTCGACGCGATCCTCATGGACGTCCAGATGCCGGGGATCTCTGGCTACGAGGCGGCAACGAGGATTCATGCGATGAGGGGCAAGGAGGACCTGCCCATCGTGGCCGTCACCGCGAATGCGATGACACAGGACAGGGAGAAGGCGGCCCGGGCAGGAATGTGCGACTACGTGCCCAAGCCCTTCCGCTACGCCGAGCTTTTCCGGGCGATCTCGCGTTGCACCAATTCTCCCGAGCCAATGTCCTGTCCCTCGTGCCGCCCTGCCCAGGCCCTCACCGAAGCGCGCTATGTCGAGAGGGATGCCACCTTCGCATCGATGGACGGCATCGACATAAAGACGGGTCTCGAACGCTCGATGGGCAATGCCACCCTCTTTCTCCAGATGCTCCGGATTTTCAGGCGCGATCTCGAACAGTCGGCTCCCCGCCTCGCCGTCCCGGTTCGCCCCTCGGATTTTCCGGATATCGCCAAACTCGCCCATTATCTCAAGGGCGGCGCCGGCAGCGTCGGCGCGACCAGCCTCCTCCACGCCGCGGCCGGCCTCGAAGAAGCCTGCAGGAATGGGGACGAGGCCGCCGCCAGGGAGCAGCGTCTGTCGACGTTGAAGGAGGTCGAGAGGGTGAGGGACTCGACGAGGGCCATCGTCGAGGAAGAACCGACGGAGACCGAAGTCTCGAGTCCGGACGCCAAAAGGCCGGCGAATGGCGCCGACCCGGAGCTGCTCGAGACCATTGCTTCCGGCCTCGAGGTGGGTTCTGTCGATGCCCTCGAGGAGCTTCTCGGTCTCCTGCCCTACCTCGAGGCCGATCCGGAATCGGGCCTTCCCGGAACGAGGGCAAGCATCCCGCCGCCCCTCCTCATCGAGCTCCGGCTCCGCGCGGAGGCCTTTCGCCTCGACGCCGCCTCCTCCATTGTCCGCGACATCGCGGCCAGAATTCGCCGGGCTTCCCCGGCCGGACCGGTCTCCTCGGACGACTGATTCTCGTGCTATAGTGTCGACCCGGCAACTGGACAAGCGAGTCCGGCGAAGTCGAGACCCGCGAATTTCCTCGGCCGAGCCGGGACAATTCGCCGGTTGTAGCCAATGATTGAGTGCCGGGTCAGCAAACCGGCTCCGGGCCCAGGGCCCGGGTGACAGACTGGAGGCTCCTTTTGGCTTTTGTAATCGAAATGCTAGGGATTACCAAGGATTTCCCAGGCATCCGTGCCAACGACAACGTGACGCTCCAAGTCGAGGAAGGTTCGATCCATGCCCTCCTCGGGGAGAACGGCGCGGGGAAGTCGACCCTGATGAGCATTCTCTTCGGGCTCTATCGGCCCGATCTCGGCAGCATCAGGGTCCGAGGCAAGGACGCGAAGATCAGCGACCCGAACGTCGCCAACGGGCTCGGCATCGGCATGGTCCACCAGCATTTCAAGCTCGTGCACAATTTCACCGTCACCGAGAACATCATCCTCGGCCTCGAGCCGCGGAGGGGTCTCGTCATCGATCGGAAGACGGCGGCCCGGCGCGTCGAGGAAATCTCGAAACTCTACGGCCTCAACGTCGATCCCGAGGCCAAAATCGAGGATATTTCCGTCGGCATGCAGCAGCGGGTCGAGATCCTCAAGATGCTCTATCGCGACGCCGAGATCCTCATTTTCGACGAGCCCACCGCCGTCCTCACCCCCCAGGAGATCCGCGAACTCATGGGGATCATGAAGCGCCTCGTGAAGGAGGGCAAGACCGTCCTCCTCATCACGCACAAGCTCAAGGAGATCAAGGAGGTGGCCGACACTTGCACGGTGCTCCGTCGCGGCCGCCTGATCGGCACGGTGCCCGTGGCCGAGACCTCCGAGGAGCGCATGGCCGAGATGATGGTGGGACGCGAGGTGAATTTCCACGTCGAGAAGGGCCCAGCCACGCCCGGCGAGGTCGTTCTCAGGCTGGAGGGCCTCAATGTGCGCAACTCCAAGGGCCTCATGGGGGTCAAGAATCTCTCCCTCGAGGTGAGGGCCGGGGAGATACTCGGACTCTGCGGCATCGACGGCAACGGCCAGACCGAGCTCATCAAGGCCCTCACCGGCCTCGCGTCCGTCGAATCGGGGCGCATCCTCCTCGCCGGCCGCGATATCGCGGGCAGCAGCATCAAGCATCGGATCGACGCGGGTCTCGGCCACATCCCCGAGGATCGCCATCGCCACGGCCTCGTCCTCGATTTCACCCTCTCCGAGAATCTCGTCATCCATTCCTACAACGAGAGGCCCTACTCGCGCTTCGGCGTCCTCGACGGAAGGGCCATCGCCGCCAACGCGGACAGACTGATCGACGAATTCGACGTGCGCTGCGGACAGGGCGGGGCGACGCCCGCCCGCTCCATGTCGGGCGGCAACCAACAGAAGGCCATCGTGGCCCGCGAGATCGACCGCTCCCCGGCCGCCATGGTGGTGGCCCAGCCGACCCGCGGCCTCGACGTCGGCGCCATCGAATACATCCACAAGCGCCTCGTCGCCGAGCGCGACAAGGGCAAGGCCATCCTCCTCGTGTCCCTCGAGCTCGACGAGATCATGGACGTCAGCGACCGCATCGCCGTGATCTACGGCGGCGAGATAGTCGGACTCCTCGACGCCGCCGGCGCGGACGAAAACGAGCTCGGCCTCCTCATGTCCGGCTCGATCAGAAAGGTGGCGTAGAGATGACAAGGAAGAATTCTCTCCTCATTCCCCTCATCGCCATCCTGGGAGGCTTCGCGCTCGGATCACTCGTGATCGTCGCGACCGGTCGGAGCCCCGTGGCCATGTTCGAATCGATGCTCCAGGGAGCCACCGGCATCATCCCAGGCGGCGGCTTCAATCCCCGCTACATCGGCGAGTTCATCATCCAGGCCATGCCGATCATGCTGACCGGCCTCTCGGTGGCCTTCGCCTTCAGGACCGGCCTCTTCAACATCGGGGCCGAGGGCCAGCTCATGGTCGGCTCGATGGCGGCCACCGCGGTGGCCCTCCTGGTGCCGGCGCCGCCGATCATCCACGTGATCCTCGTCCTCCTCGCCGCCGCGGTGGCGGGAGGCCTCTGGGGCGCCGTTCCGGGTTGGTTCAAGGCTCGCTTCAACATCCACGAGGTTGTGGTCACGATTATGATGAATTATGTGGCCCTCTTTCTAAACAATTGGATGATCCTTTACGTGTTCGGGAGCAAGGACCGCATCAAGACGGCCATGTTCCCCGCTTCGGCCCTCCTTAAGGACGACATGCTCTCCCATCTGACCAACTACTCCAGGCTCAACTGGGGCTTTATCCCCGTGATCCTCTCGGTCGTCCTCTTCTGGTTCATCATCGAGAAGACCACCTTCGGCTTCAGCCTCCGCGCCGTCGGCTTCAACAAGGAAGGCGCCCGCTACGCGGGCATGAAGGTTGCGCGGAACACCGTGCTCTCGATGGTCATCGCCGGCGCCTTCGCCGGGCTGGCGGGGGCCGTGCTGACGACGGGGACCTTCAATTATGGTCGCGTCCTGCCCAGCATGGAAGGCTATGGCATGGACGGCATCGCCGTGGCCCTGGTCGGCGGCAACGCGGCCATCGGCGTCTTCTTCTCGGCACTCCTCTTCGGCATGCTGAAGGCGGCCCAGCCCCTGATGCAGTCGCAGGGAGTTCCGAAGGACATCGCGAGCATCATCCAGGCCTCCATCGTCCTCTTCATCGCGATGAGACTGGGCATCGACTATCTCCTCTCGAAACTGCGGCGCAAGCGGGTCGTTGTCGGCGGCGAGGAGGCGGGCGTATGAACATCGTCTACAGCATGCTGCCGATCGCCTTCGCCTACGCCTCGCCCCTCATCATCGCGGCCCTCGGCGGCATGTTCAGCGAGCGTTCGGGCATCGTGAATATCGCCCTCGAGGGAATCATGATGGTCGGCGCCTTCACGGCGGCCTCCATCACGGTGGTCCTCGAGCCGATCACCCCCCTGGCGGGCTACTGGGGCCTCCTCGCCGGCATAGTCGCGGGGGTCCTCTATTCCCTCCTCCACGCCTTCGCGAGCGTCAACCTCAAGGCGGACCAGGTCGTATCGGGAACGGCAGTCAACATCCTCGCCGGCGGCCTCACCGTCTATCTCGCGCAGATCTTCTTCCAGCAGCAGCGCACGAGGGCCTTCTCCACCGGCCTCGTGAAGATCACGATCCCCGGCCTGGCCGACATTCCCCTCCTCGGCCCCCTCTTTTTCAAGAATGTCTCTCCCCCCTTCTACATCGCCATCATCCTCGTCTTCCTCGCCTGGTTCGTCGTGTTCAAGACGCCCTTCGGGCTCAGGCTCCGCTCCTGCGGCGAGCATCCACAGGCGGCCGCCTCCATGGGCATCAATGTCTTCCGCTATCGCTACGCGGGCGTGATGATATCGGGGGCCTTGGCGGGGCTCGCGGGCGGCGCCCTCGATCTCACCCAGGACATCCAGTTCTCGGCCGTGTCGATCCACGGCTCGGGCTTCATCGCCCTTGCCTGCCTCATCTTCGGCAAGTGGAATCCCTTCGGTGTCCTCGGCGCGGGCCTCTTCTTCGGCCTCTCCCAGGCCCTCTCGATCTTCGCAAACGACATACCCTTTCTGAAGGGGGTGCCCCTGGAGTTCTTCTATCTCCTGCCCTATGCCCTCACCATCGTCGCCCTCCTCGTATTCTCGGGCAAATCGGTGGGACCGAAGGCCGCTGGCGAGATCTACGACGCCGGGAAACGTTAGACGAAAGGAAGGCGACGGGGCCTTCGTCTAGAGCCGGTCGGGGCGCCTGTCGCCAGCGACCGGCTTTTTTTTCGAGCCCCGGCACCGCGGCCGCCTGTCGCCTCGTGAAGCCTAGCGAGCGGCGCGGCCTTCCACCTCGACCTCCGCCTCGAATCTGCTGCCGCGCGCCTTGACGCGAATCGGCCCCGCCTCGCGCCGCGCGCGGAGCCAGAAGGCCGCGACGCCACCCGTGAGGGGGAGGAGGCGCGGGCCGAGGATATCGCCGGGGCCTTCCACCGAAAGCTCGAGGGCCTCGATGGCGAAGGGCTGGACATTGCCGTACTGGTCGAGGAGTCGCGCGACGACGCGGGTGAGATCGATGCCGTCGGCCCTGAGTTCAGCGTCGTCGGCCCTGAGTTCCAGGCTCTCCGCGCGGGAGTCGCCGCCGTAGACCCGCCTGGCGACTTCCCTGCCTCCGACGAGGCCCACGAGTTCGATGGTGTCCGTCTTTTCGCCCCAGCCCATCGCGAAACGGGATATGAGCTTTTCGGCCTCCGCGTAGCTCATCCGCTTGCGGGCCAGCATGAGGCCCATCCTCGCCAGATTCCGCCAGCCGAGGGCCTCGAAGCCCTTCGAGAGGACGATGCCGACGATCTCGCGGACGAGGTCCTGGTCGCGCTTCGAAAAGCCCTCCTCGGCCAGCCTGTCGCCGATGAGGTCCCTCACGATCACCGGTGGGTGGGGGAGCTTTGGGAAGGACTTCCGGTCGGGGAAATAGGAACCGACGCGGACCCCGGAACGGTAAATCACGATTTCATCGCAATTAGTCCAAATTTCCACGGGAAGGATGGTCGCCGCCCGCCGCTCGCCCTTGGCGAAGAGGCTCGCCGCCTCGAGGACCACGCGCTCGCCGGGTTCCATCTGGCTGGCGTAGACCCAGGCCGCGTATTTCGGGATCCGGAACATGTCGGACACGCCGTGGTAGCAGACGCGGTCCCCCGAGCCGAAGTCCTTGTGGGTGTTGTAGTCGAAGGCGCACCAACCGATGGCCCCGGCCACGGCGGGATCCCCATAGGCCGCGTCGAGGACCCTGGCATGGCGGAGGGCCTGCTCGGCGAGTCTTTCCTCGTTGTCGAAGCGCTTGGTCGGGAACATATGGCCGTTGTGTTCGGTGACGAGATAGGGCGGGTTGCGGCGGAGCCCGGTCACGGCCCGCGGCTTCTTCAGGGCAATCGGGCCCCCCGAGTGGGCGAAATCGTTGTAGGTATATACATCTTCGAGCAACTCGCTCTTCTCGATGCAGCGGACCCCGCCCCGGGCGCGCGTCGGATCGAGCTCGCGCGCGAGGGCGTTGGTCCGAAGGTAGAAATCGTGCGAGTCGGCCGATTCGTTGATGCGCACGCCCCAGAGGACGACGGAGGGTCTGTCGCGATCTCGCTCGATCATCGCGCGGAGGTCGGCGAGGGCCTGTTCCCGCCAGCGATCCCCGCCGATGTGTTGCCAGCCCGGGAGTTCTTCGAATACGAGGAGGCCGAGCTCGTCGCAGGCGTCGAGGAAGAAGCGCGATTGGGGATAGTGGCTCGTGCGCACGAGGTTGACCCCGAGTTCACGCTTGAGTATCTCGGCGTCGCGCCGCTGGGCCCGTTCCGGCATGGCGAAACCGACGTAGGGAAAGGACTGATGGCGGTTGAGTCCGCGTATCTTGAGGAGCCTGCCGTTCAGGAAGAATCCTTCGGCTCGCCACTCGGCGCTTCTCCAGCCGATGCGCTCGCCGATCGCGTCGATAGTCCTTCCGCCCTCCTCGAGGGAAAGGGTCAATTCATACAATGCCGGACGTTCGAGGGACCAGATCTCCAGGCTGGCGATTTTTCGCAACGACAGGCTTAGCGAGGAGGAGCCATTTGGCAGCCTGCCGCGGGCCGTGGCGAGGACCGGGCCACCGCCGAGGCCGGCGGCGAGGCCGTCGTCGGCCTTGCCTTTGGTGGCGGCTTCAAATGCGCGGACTTCGGCGACGAGGACAAGACCATCGGCTCCGCCGATGCTCGCCCTCCTGTCCCTGTCGGTAGCCCTCCCGTCGATGTTTGCCTCGATTACGAGGGATTTCTCCGAGGCGAGGGCATCGAAGGTCCTGGCGACGAGGCTCCTGATAAAGACTGCCTCCTGCACGCGGAGGTAGACCTCGCGATAAATGCCGCCGTAGCAGAGATAGTCGACGACGTGGCCGAAGGGCGGGAGTTCCGCGAGTTCCCGGGAGTCGACCACGACGGCGAGGCGATTCCGTCCGGCGATCGCGAGGGCGGAGATCTCGAGGGAAAAGGGCGTGAAGCCACCGGCGTGGGAGCCGGCCCTTTGCCCGTTCAGGTAGACCTCCGCCGTGCTCATCACGGCCTCGAAGTCGAGGAAGGCGCGCCGCCCTCCCCCGAGATCGGGAATGTCCAGGTCAACTATCCACGTCGATATGAATTGGTATGAAGTCTCGTCGAAGGAGTTCGCGGGGAGCTCGAGATTGGTCGCCGGGACCATCGCCGCCTCCCAGCCGCCGGCCTCGAAGTCGCGAGAGAGCCAGTCGGGATCTGAGCCCCTGGCGAAGCGCCAGCCCTCGGTCAATTTCCTGACATGTCTCATCGCGCTCCCCTTTCCGGGGAATCGGGCTGCCGCAAATCGCCCTGCCCGGCCCGGGCTCCCGCCCCCCGTCCCGAATCCTGGGCGACGGGGAGGGCGCTGTCAAGACGCGGCGAGGCGCTGTCAGGCCTTGGGCATCGCGGATCGAAGGGCGAGCTTGTCGATCTTGCCGACGCTCGTCTTCGGTATGGCGGCGGCGAAGCCGATCTCGGTTTCTTTCGCGTAACGCGGCATGAGCCCGCGATCGATGAAGCCAGCGAGATGCTCGCTCAGTTCCGCCGCGGTCGCCGCCTTGCCGGGTTTGAGCACGATGACCGCCAAGGGCCGCTCGCCCCATTTTTCGTCGGGTCTGCCGATGACCGCCGCCTCTGCAACCGCCGGGTGCGTGAGGAAAAGATCCTCGAGTTCGAGGGACGAGAGCCATTCGCCGCCGACCTTGATGACATCCTTGAGCCTGTCGGTGATCTTCACGGCCCCGCTCGCGTCGCGCACGGCGACGTCCTGCGTATGGAGCCAGCCGCCGGCCCACAGCTTGTCGGAGTTGACCTTGTCCTTCAAGTATCCCTGCGTGAGCCAGGGCGAGCGGACGACGAGTTCCCCGGCGCTTCGATCGTCCCAGGGGAGTTCCCGACCCTGGGGGTCCACCACCCTGAGCTGCGTGAAGGCGACGGCGTAACCCGACCTCGTGCGGCGCTCGACCTGTTGGGTCTCGTCGGCCCCGTATTCCGCGGGGGAGAGATGGGAGATGGCGAGGATGGGGCAGGTCTCCGACATTCCATAGCCCGACTGGATGTCGATGCCACGGGCCATGGCCTCCTGGCAGAGGGCCTTGGGGAGGGCCGAGCCGCCGATGATGACCTTCCAGCCCCTCATGTCGATTCCGGCGGCGCTCGGATCGCGGAGCATCATCATCATGATCGTCGGGACGCAGTGCGAGAAGGTGACCTTCTCGGCTGCCAGGAGCGATAGGAGGGCGGCCGGCACGTATTTCCCGGGGTAGACCTGCTTCATGCCGAGCATCGTCGCGACGTAGGGAATGCCCCAGGCGTGCACGTGGAACATCGGGGTGATGGGCATATAGACGTCGTCGCGATTGACGTTCCTCCCCCCCGACGGCGCCGCGAGGGTCGCGATGGCCGATATCGTATGAAGCACGATCTGCCTGTGCGAGAAGAAGACACCCTTGGGCAGTCCCGTCGTACCGGTGGTGTAGAAGGTGGTGGCCCTCGTTCCCTCGTCGAAATCGGGGAAATCCCTCATCGGCTTGGAGACCGAGAGCATGTCCTCGTATTCGCCGGCGAAGCGGATCATCGAGCCCGGAGCCGTGCCGGTGTCCGTCATGAGGATGTACTGCTTCACCTTGTCGAGTCTCGCCCGAATGGCCTCTATCAGCGGGAGGAAGTCGGAATTGACGAAGATGAGGGTGTCGTCGGCGTGGTCGATCGTGTAGGTCAGCTGCTCCGGCGAGAGCCTGATGTTGATGGTGTGGAGGACGGCGCCGATCATGG
>DATKTD010000258.1:0-21436 GCA_035531315.1 Rectinemataceae bacterium | reverse complement strand
GTAACCGAGTTCGTTGGTTACGGCTGTCGAGCTCTTATCATACTTAAGCCAAAGTTCAATCGCCCTGTTTCGATCTTCCCTTGAGTACACGGACAACCTCCTGACAACGATTCATGTCCAGGATTTTGTCCGCACCCCCATTTCCGGCACTTTACTATCGGCGCTGACAGTCGCTATCGTAGGCGACCTGGGCTCCGGGAGAGATATAGAAGCGCTTCTGGATCGGGATGTAGTAATCGCAACCGGCCCAAAAGGCATAGCTGGTGTCGACGTACTGGGGAAAGGCCGCTGTCGTTTGGTTCGGCTGCGAGCTTCGCGTAAAGGTACCGCTGATCCCGAGGGAGAAGTCGGGAAGCACGAACATGTTCACATAGGGGGAAATATTCAAGGTCAGCTCGGTGGCGGCGTTTTGGGGCGTATAGAATTCGACATAGCCGCTTCCTCCGAGCACGAGACCGCCCGGCTGGAAATTATCCGCCGGCTCCGCGGCGAGGGCCGCGAGGGCGGCAAGAGACATTAGGACTACTAGCAGGCGTTTCATGAGAGCTCCTTTACCCATGTAATTATTTTGCCGGCATGGCTCCTGCAATCATCACCGAGCCCGCCAAGCTCATACATCCTAGTCCGAATGAAGAAGACCTACAAGTTATCAAATAATATCCAATTGGCCGATATTGAATGACAAGAGGGTATAATGAGTAAGACAGACTAATCCTGCCCATAGGGAGGCAATGGCGATGCTAATCAAAGGCGCCTTTTTTCTCGCCATCTCCATCGTCATTGCCTTCCTCTCCCGCGATTCGCTCCGCTCCCCGGGCTCCCATGGCTTCCTTCGTTTTTTCGCGTGGGAGTTCATGCTCGCCCAGTTCCTCCTCGTCGTTCAGGATTGGTTCGGGAATCTCCTTGCCTGGCACCAGCTCCTTTCGTGGTTTCTTCTCGCTGTCTCCCTCGTCCCCCTGGCCTTCGGCCTGCGTATGCTGATGGCGAGGGGGAAGGCTTCGAAGACGGAACGAGGCGACCCTTCTCTTTTCGCCTTCGAGAAGACCACGGTCCTTGTCACCGGCGGCATCTATAAATACATCCGCCATCCGCTCTATGCTTCGCTGCTCTTTCTTTCCTGGGGTATCTTCTTCAAGCGGCCTTCCCTCCTCGGGGCGATACTCGCCATCTGTGCGACTTTCCTTCTTATGGCGACAGCCTTGGCGGATGAGAGGGAATGCCTCGTCTACTTCGGCGATGGGTATCGGGAATACATGAAGCATTCGAAGCGCTTCATTCCCTTCGTGGTATAGGGCTATACGAGCGAGCATCCGGTGGCCTAGGGGCACATGACCAGGGGGGGACGGGCGACGCGGCCGAGATGAGTCTCATCGCGGTGGACGTGAAGTTGGGGTGGAGCTACAAGGTCTATATCAACGATTTCCGAGCGAGACTCCCCGAGCCGGGCAAGCCGGTCACGGTGCCCTGGCGTAGCGGGGATTGAGGGCTCCGGTGGTGGCTGGCAGGGGCGGCGAAAGAAGGCCGCGGCTCCTCGTCCCTCTGGGTCCCCCCGTGCTAGTCTGCCGGGGGAGGGTCGATGAACCGCAACGACGTCTTTAGGCGACTGCGCTACGCGCTCAATATCACCGATCTCAAGGTCATCGAGCTCTTCGCCCTGGCGGGTCGCAAGATCACGAGGGTCGAACTCGAGCCATTCTTTCTCAAGGAGGAGGAGGCCGGCTATGTCGAGTGCCCCGACGAGGTACTCGGGCTCTTTCTCGACGGTCTGATCGTCTCGCGGCGCGGCAAGCGAGAGGAGAAGGCCGCCGTCCCCGGCGCCTCGCCCGCTGTCCCGCCCAAGGCGGGCCCCTCGGCGGCCGAGACGCCCCATCTCTCCAACAACGAGATTCTGAAACGGCTCCGCATCGCCCTCGAACTCAAGGACGAGGACATTATCGCCATCATGGACCTCGCGAAGGTGAAGGTCTCGAAGTCGGAGCTTTCGGCCTTTTTCCGGAAGTACGGCCACGTCAATTGGCGGCCCTGCGGCGACCAGTTCCTCCGCAACTTCCTCGTCGGCCTTACCGCCAAATATCGGGTGTGATCGTGGCGGAGGAGGCGGGGGGCGGGGAGGGAAAGCACCAGAGGCGCAAGCGCTACCGGGGCAGCCATCCGCGGCACTTTTCCGAAAAGTACAAAGAGCACCGGCCCGAAGCCTATCCCGAGGACCTGGCGCGCATTCTCGCGAGGGGGGCCACGCCTGCCGGCAGTCACCGGCCCATCTGCGTGAGCGAGATCCTGGCCTGTCTCGACCCGCGGCCGGGCGAGACGGGGGTCGACGCGACCCTCGGCCACGGGGGCCATGCCCGCGCCCTTCTTTCCGCCATCGCGCCGGGAGGGAGGCTCTACGGCTTCGATCGCGACGCGGTGGAGCTCGGGCGGACGGCGAGGCTCCTAGGCGAGGACTTCGCGGTGGGCGCGCCCGGCTTCGGCGCCGATCGTGGCGGCGGCGCCCCCGCCCTCCTCGTTCCCGTGCACGCGAGCTTTGCCCAATTGGACGAGGTCCTCGAGGACGCCGGGGTGGCGGGGGTCGATTTCGTCCTCGCCGACCTCGGTCTCTCGTCGATGCAGATCGACGATCCGGAGCGGGGTTTTTCCTTCAAGCGCCGCGGTCCCCTCGACATGAGGATGGATCGGAGCAGGGGCCCCACGGCCGCCCAGTGGCTCGCCGCCGTCGGGGAGGCGCGTCTGGCCGAGGCTCTTTGTGACAATGCCGACGAATCCGAGGCGGCGGCGGTGGCCAAGGCGATCTGCGCGAGGCGGGGGCGGCTGTCGACGACGCGGGACCTGGCCGAGGCGATATGCGCGGTCTTTCCCTCCCTCGGCTTCGACGATCCGGAGATGCGCAAGATTCTCACGCGGGACTTCCAGGCCATCCGCATCGAGGTGAACGGCGAGTTCGGGGCCCTCGATGCCCTCCTCGCCTCCATCCCCTCCCGTCTCAATCCGGGGGCCAGGGTCGCCATCCTCACCTTCCACTCGGGGGAGGACCGGCGGGTCGAGAGGGCCTTCGCCGCCGGCCTGGCCTCGGGTGCCTACGCGGCGGTGGCCGCCGAGGCGACGAGGCCGAGCCGCGAGGAGAGGAACGCGAATCCACGTTCGAAGTCGGCGCGCTTGCGCTGGGCCCTCGCCCCCGGCGAGAGGGGCGCGGCAGTCTACAGCGGCATCCACGCCTAGGACCCCGACGGCCTCCGGCCCACCCCTTTTTGTTCAGCGACCCGAGTTCATGCCCTCGAAGGCCTTTTCGCCATTGGCACGCAGGCCTACGGCCATGCCGACGGCGATCTCGGGGAGGCCTGCGGCAAGGCCCTTCATCACCTCGTCGACGAATTCATCGACCGAGATGCCACCGTGGCTTCGCGGGGCACTCCCCGCGTGCGGGGCGCTCCCGGCGTGCGGGGCGCTCCCGGCGCGGCGATCGTGGCCGAGTTCGGTGTCGACCGCGGGGGGGATGATCTCGATAACCTCGACGCCCTTGGCGCGGAGCTGGTGGCGGAGGGACATGGTGAATGAATGGACGGCCGCCTTGGTCGCGCAATAGACGGGGAGGAAGGCCAGGGGGGCGAAGGCCAGGCCCGAGGACAGGTTGACGATGGCCGCCCCCGGCTTGCCGGCGACGAGGCGGGAGGCGAGGTCGCTCAGGTGGAAGAGGGCGACGACGTTGGTCTCGATCTCGGCGCGCATCTTGGTCGTGTCGAGTCCCGTCATGAAGTTGCCCGACATCTGGACGCCGGCGTTGTTGACGAAGACGTTGGCTTCTGGATGCTCCTTGGCGAGCCAGGCGACGAGGTCGGCGCGCTGCTTCTCGTCGGCCACGTCGCAGACCCTCGTGGCGATGCCGGGGGCTTGCGCCGCGACCTCGGCGAGGCGATCGGCGCGGCGGCCCGCGATGATGACCTTGTTGCCTGTCTTGGCCAGGCTGAGGGCGAGGCCCGCGCCGATGCCGGAGCTGCCTCCGGTTATCACTATCGTGTTTCCTTCGAGTTTCATGGCATGTCTCCTTCTGGCGGGCGCCTGCCCGCCCGCCAAGCCTAGCACGGGGTGCCGCTCCGGTCCCCCTTTGGCGGGCTCCGGCGGCCCGTTTTTACATTTTTAAAGCTCGGGAGAGTCCAGGGGAATGAGGAGCTCGACGAGGCTCGCCTTGTCGCGATGGAGGGGCACAAGTCCGATAGGGGCATTGTCGGGCCATAGGTGGTTTTCCCTACCCGCCTATTCGGGATTTGCCCTATTTCGACCTGTACGGGGCGGGTTTATGGTGCCCTGCAGGGAGGCGGGTCCGTCCCGGCCCCATTCGACACGACGGAGGAATTGTCATGAAGAAAGCAGCGTTTCTCGCGGTCGGGCTGGTCCTCTTCAGCCTGTTTTCGGTGGAGGCCAGCTTCGCCCAGACGAAGCTCACGGTCTGGGGTCGCGACATTCCCGACGATGGGGCCGATCACGCCTATGTGAAGGGTCTCATCAGCGGCTTCCAGGCCAAATACCCGGACATCAAGATCGAGTATGTCGCCCTGGGCGATCCGGGTCTCATGGACAAGACGAAGATCACCATGGCCGCTGGCGCCGGACTTCCGGACGTCTTCCAGTCCTGGGGCGGCTCGGTCCTCGGCGGCTATGCCGACGCCGGTCGCCTCCTCGATCTCACGGCCGAGCTCAAGAACATTCCCGGCAGCGCCGCCGCCCGCGAGGCGATGACCTGGAAGGGCAAGATCTACGGCGTGGCTCCCTTCTTCGCGGTGGCCGGGGTCTTCGTGAACGAGGGCATCTTCCAGAAGTACAATCTCAAGGTGCCGACGACGGTCGAGGGCTTCGAGGCGGTCTGCGATACCCTCCTCAAGAACGGCGTCCAGCCCTTCGCCTGCGGCGAGAAGGACAAGTGGCCCGGTCTCGCCCTCTACATGTACCTCACCAACCGCTTCGGCGGCGACGCCTCGGCCAGGGCCGCCTCGCGCCACCTCGCCTACGATTCGCCCGCCTTCGTCAAGGCGGCCCAGCTCTACCAGAAGTGGATCGCCAAGGGCTACTTCGGCCAGACCCCCCTCGGCGAGGGCTACGGCGACGCCCAGCAACTCATGGCCACGGGCAAGGCCGCGATGCACATCACCGGTTCCTGGATGTGCGCCCAGTACTCGAATCCCGATTTCACCGACCAGAAGCTCGGCTTCTACGCCTTCCCCGCCCTCGCCGCGGGCGGCGTCGGCAAGGCCACCGACATCATGGGCATGACCGACATCGGCTGGGCCGCCACCAAGGCCGCCGCCTCCAAGAAGGACGCGGTCGTCAAGTTCCTGACCTACGCGATGAGCGTCGAGGCCTGCAACAACGAGCCCGGCCGCATCTCCTCGGTGCCCGGCGTCAAGGCCAAGTCCAACCTCACCGCCCAGGCCGCCGCCGTCTTCGCCTCGGCCAAGACGGTCACCTTCTGGTGGGATCAGGACCTTCCCCCCTCGGTCACCTCTCCCCTCAACGACACGATCCAGACCTTCTTCCTGCCCGGCACGGACGTGAAGAAGTCGCTATCATCCTATGAGGCCCTTGTCACCGAGAACATGGGCAAGGTGAAGTAAGGGAAGACGGGGGTGTTTAGCGTGGTCCAGTCTGACAATGCGGGTGTGGGCAGCGAGGCCGGACCGCGCCGGAAGGGGAGGAGGAGGGATCCGGGGAGAAGACTCTTCGTGTTCCTCTGTCTCCTCCCCGCCTTCTTCTTCCTCGCCGTCTTTCTCTATTATCCCATCGTGGAGACCTTCAGGATCTCCACGATGCGGACGGCCGGCCTCGGCCAGGAGCTCTACGTCGGCTTCGACAACTACGCGAAGCTCTTCGCGAACGACGAGTTCCAGGCCGGCCTCGTCCATGTCTTCCAGTGGGCCTTCTGGTCGGTGATCGTCCAGCTCCCCCTGGCCTTCGCCATCGCCTTTGCCCTCACCTGGTACGGCAACAGGCTCACGGGCTTTCTCCGCGCGGCCTTCTATCTCTCGAACGTCCTGCCCTCGGCCATCACGGCCATGCTCGGCAAGTTCATCTTCGCCCCGAACTACGGCATCGTGGCGAGTTTCGCCAACCTCCTTCACTGGAAGTGGCTCGGGGGCATCGATTTTCTCGGCGACCCGAAGCTGGCCTTCTGGTCGATCTTCGCGGTGGCCACCTGGGCCTACACGGGCTTTCCCATCATCTACCTCATGGCGAGGATCGAGCAGATACCCCGCGACGTGCGCGAGGCGGCCATGCTCGACGGGGCCTCGCCCTGGCGCTACGCGACGCGGATCGTGCTGCCGGAGACGAGTTATCCGCTCCGCATCCTGGCCGTCCTCTGCACCGTCGGCAGTCTCAAGCTCTTCGACCTGCCGAACATGATGACCTCGGGGGGGCCGGGCAACGCGACGGTGACCCTGGGCATCACCCTGTACCGGCACGGCTTCGTCAACTGGAACTACGGCAAGGCCGCGGCCATCGGCGCGATCATCTTCGCCCTCTCGCTGGTCTTCACGGTCCTCCAATTCTCCATCGGCAGGAAGAAGGGGGAGGGGCAATGAGCGATCGAAGCGTCCTGGATGGAAGCCCGGCGCGGAGGCGATCCCCGAAGGTCCGCCACGGCGCGGGCGAATGGATCGTGATGGCCATCCTCGTACTCATGGCCCTGGCCGTCATCCTCCCCCTCATTCTTCCCTTTCTCTTCGTCTTCAAGACCCAGCTCGAGTTCTCCTATCACCCCTGGGCCCTGCCCAGGCAGATACGCTGGATCAACTTCGTCGAGGCCTGGAAGGCGGTGCGGATCGACCAGGGTCTCGTCAACACCCTGATAGTCTGCGCGGGGGCCATAGCCTTCACGATCCCGCCCTCGGCTTTGGCCGGCTACGTCTTCGCCCGCTACCGGAGCAGGTTGACCGAAATTCTCTATTATGCCGTTCTCCTGGGCTACTTCGTCCCCGTGCAGATGGTCCTCGTGCCCCTCTATCGCATGGAGGCGGCCCTCGGTCTCAGCGACACCCTCCACGGTCTCTTCCTCCCCATGGCGGCCTTCGGCATCCCCTTCTGGACGATGATCTATCGCTCCTTCTTCCGGAGCCTCCCCGGCGAGCTCGTCGAGGCGGCGCGGATCGACGGGGCAGGCCACGCCGGCATTTTCTTCCGCGTGATGCTGCCCCTGGCCCAGCCGGCGACGGTCCTGGCCGTCATCCTCGTCTTCATCGGGGCCTGGAGCGACTACCTCCTCAGCCTCATCCTCCTCACGAACCAAGAGCACTTCACGATGCAACTCCGGGTGGCCTCCTTCCTCAACGCCTACGGGACCGACCGGATGCCGCGCTACGCGGCGGCGGCGATAATCTCCGCGGCCCCGACGGTGATCCTCTACCTCCTCGGGAACAAGTGGATCATCAGGGGGACGATCGCGGGGGCGGTGAAGGAGTAGGGGAGGGTCGCGATGGACTCGCCGCTCTCGCCCTGATACTGTGGATTCATCATGACAGCCGGGCGCCTCGCTCGGGGCGAGAGGGTCCCCGCAATAGGTTTTCTCGCCGCCCGTTTCGACGAGGCCTACCAGCACGCGGTGTGGACGGGGGCGGCCGCCGAGGCGGAGCGCCTCGGTCTGGCCCTCGTCTTCTTCGGTGGCCAGCGCATCGGCAGCCCCGTCGGCCTCGAGGCCCTCGACAATGTCGCCTACGACCTCGCGGCCCACTGCGAACTGGCCGGCCTCGTCGTCATGTCGAACGTCATCGGCACCTACATTTCCGACGGGGAGCAGCGCGACTTTCTCGGCCGCTTCGCCGGGCGCGCCCTCGTGACGGTGGGCGTCGGCTTCGAGGGCATCGAGATGGTCGGCGTCGACTCCTCGGGCGCGGTGGCCGAGCTGGCGGAGCACCTGGTCCGCGCCCACGGGCGCCGGCGCTTTCTCTTCCTGGCCGGGCCCTGCCTCCACCACGAGTCCGCCGAAAGGCTCTCGCAATTCCTCGGGGCCATCGCCTCCCTCCTCGGAAAGGAGGGGCGGGTCGAGGTGATTTTCGGGGACTTCCTCGGCGAGGACGCCAGGCTGAAGGTCGGCGCCTTCCTCGACGCGGGCGGCAGGATCGACGCCATCGTCTCGGCCAACGACCACATGGCTATCGGGGCGATGGCGGCCCTCTCCGAGAGGGGCCTGGTCGTGCCGCGGGACGTGTCGGTGACGGGCTTCGACGACACCGAGGACAGCCGCTTTTCCACGCCGACCCTCACCACCCTGCGCCAACCCGCCTCGAGGCTGGGGGAGCTCGCCGTGCGGAGCCTCGCCAGACAGCTCGGCCTCGAGGCCGGAGGGGGCGTGGAGAGGCCACGGGTCTCCTTCGTGCAAAGGGAATCCTGCGGCTGCGCGGCGAGGCCTGCGCCAGGGGATTCCGACCCCGGTCAGCTCGCGGCCCGGGGCCTTCTTGCCGAGAAGAGGGCGGCCGTCCTCGGCGAGATCGAGGCCTCCCTCGTCTCCTCCTTTTCGCTGGAGGACATCCTCGGCGAGATCGCCCGCGGATCGAGGGAATTGGGTGTATCGTCCTGCTGGCTCGGCCTCTTCGAGTCGGCTGGCGGCTCCCTCGATTGGTCGCGGCTCTTCCTCGCGGCCGACGAGAGGGGGCTGCGCATCCTCTCGCCCCGCGGTATGCGCTTCCGGACCGCCGAACTCGTGCCGGGGGGCCTGCCGGCCACCTCGAAGGCCTACGTCTGCGTGTCGCTGCGCTTCGGCGACGACCGACTCGGCTACCTCATCTTCACGGCCGACTCGACCGACCGCCGCATGTACGAGTCCTTCCGCGACCAGGTCTCCGGGGCGATAAAGGGCGCCATGCTGATGGCTGCGGAGCGCGACCGGGAGCGGGAGCTCGAGCGGAAGGTCGCCGTCCGCACCAAGGAGTTGCAGGCGGCCAACGCGCGGCTCGTCGAGGAGATGGCCGTGAGGCGGCGTCTCGAGGGCGAGCTCCTCGAAATCTCGAATCGCATCATGGGCAGCATCGGCAGGGACATCCACGACAATCTCTGCCAGGACATAGCCGGGCTCGGGATCATGGCGGCCGTCCTCCAGGGCAAGCTCATGAGGGCGGGCATGGTCGAGGAGGCCGAGGCGGCCGAGGCGATAGCCCGGGGCGCCGGCGAGACGGCGGGGCGGGCCAAGGGCATGGCCCGGGGCCTCTATCCGGCCGAGCTCGAGGCCCACGGCCTCGTCGCCGCCGTCGAGAACCTCGTCCGCTCGAGCTCGGCCAGAGAAGGCCTCTCCATCGTGCTCGAGGTCTCCGAGGGCTTCGCGCTCAGGGACTCCGAAAGGGCCCTCCATCTCTTCAGGATCGTGCAGGAGGCCCTCGCCAACGCGCTCAGGCATTCGGGGGCGAGGAACATAGAGGTGGGACTGCGGATGGACAGGGAAACGGTCACGGTCGAGGTCGTCGACGACGGAAGGGGCATTCCGGAGAGGCCACGCGAGGGAGGCGGCATGGGCATGCAGATCATGCGCTACAGGGCGAGCGTCATCGGCGGCGAGTTCCGCGTGCGCTCGTGGGAGGGCGGTACGAGCCTGTCCTGCCGGGTGGCGAGGTAGCCATGGGCATCCATCCCTCCTTCATCGTGGTCGACGACCATCCCCTCTATCGTCATGGGCTCGTGATGCTCGTCTCCCAGGAATTGCGGCTCGAATGCGTGGGCGAGGCGGGATCCATCGCCGAGGCCCAGGACCTCCTCCGCGGCACGACACCCCGTCTGGCGATAGTCGACATCTCCCTCCAGGAGCACAACGGTCTCGAGCTCGTGCGGACGATCAGGGCCGAACGGCCCGAGATCCTCGTCCTCGTCGTCTCGATGCACGAGGAGAATCTCTACGGCGAGCGCGCCATCAAGTCGGGGGCGAGGGGCTTCGTGATGAAGCACCGCAGCCCCGCCGAGCTCCTCGAGGCGGTGCGGGAGGTCCTCGCGGGCAAGATCGCCGTCAGCCCCGAACTGCGCGAGCGCATGCTCGAGGGCATGGTGGGGGGCAGCGTCGAGGGGGACCCCATCAAGCGTCTCTCGGACCGGGAACTCGAGGTCTTCACCCTCACGGGAAAGGGCTTCGGCGCCGCCGAGATCGCCGAGCGCCTCAATCTCTCGGTCAAGACCGTCAACGCCTACCGCGACCACATCAAGGACAAACTGGGGCTCGCGAGCGCCGCGGAGCTCCGGAAGACGGCCGTGCAGTGGTGCGCGGGCAACTGAGTTGGGCTTTGACGGCAGCTTCGGGGCCGGTCCGGGCGCAGGCGCGGCGCCCTTCCGGCGAGGCGGCCCGGCGGGGTAGGTAAAAAGGCCGATGGCTTAAATGGTTCCAACTCCGATGAACAGGACTTCCGCGGGGGTCTATGCTTCGCCGCAATGGAGACTGCGCGGAATGTCCACACTCGTGCCTGAAAACGATTTCTACTCGCAACACGGTATCTGGGGCGCCTACGCATCCCTCGTCATCGGGCGACCGGGACGGGGGGCGGGCATCGTCATAGGCGACGTCAAGCCGCCGCGCACGGGCATCTTCGCGGGTTATCGCTCGGGCGGCGAGGAGCCGCGCCTCCTTCCCTTTGCGACGGGGGCGAGCTTCGGCCTCGGGGCGGCCTCCTATCGGGAGGGGGGCGAGGCACCGAAGACGAAGCCGGGCCGGGGGCCGGCCTGGTTCGAGACGGGGGAGATCGAGAGGCGCCTGTCCTTCTCCGGCGAGGAATGGAAGGCGGGGGCCTTCGGCATGGAACTGGTATCCTTTTTCGGGGAGGTCCCCGATCCGCGCTCGGTGTCGCGCTCCGTCGCGAGGTCGAGCCTCCTTCCCGCGATCTATGTCCGTCTCCGCTTCGACAACAGCCGCGGTCAGGGCCCCATGACGGGACTCTTCGCCATGCAGGGGGTGGGACGCCCCCTTTCGGACTCGACGCAGGGCGACCTCCTCGGCATGGCCTCGGGCTCGAGTTGGGGCTTCGCGGTCAAGAAGACCGCGGGCGTCGAGGAGGTCATGGACTGGTCGGCCGTCGAGGCGGCCTTCGACGGCGACCGTGCCCTCCGCCGCCTCGCGAACGAGGGGGGCCTCCGCTTTCACGTGCCCGCGGGCGCCTTGGTCGAGCAGGTCCTCGCCCTGGGCGTCTTCAGGAGCGGCGTCGTCAGCTCCGGCCTGCCGACCCAGGCCTACCACGCCTGTCTCTTCGGCGACCTCGAGGAGGTCCTCGAAAGCGCCCTCGACGAGGCCGATGCCCGGCTCGCGAAGGCCGCCGAACTCGACGCCCTCCTCGACGCCTCGGGCCTCGACGAGGATCGGCGCTTCCTCCTCGCCCATGGCACGCACAGCTACTGCGCTAGCGCCGAGCTCCTCCTCGCCGAATCGGGCGAACCCGTCTTCGTGGAGAACGAGGGCGAGTACAGGATGATGAACACCCTCGACCTCACGGTCGACCATGCCTTCTTCGAGGCCCGCTTCTCCCCCTGGACCCTCCGCGACGTCCTCGACTCCTTCGTCGAGCGTCACTCCTACGTGGACGCCTTCGGCCTCGCCTTCGCCCACGACCAGGGCGTGGCCGACTGCTTCGCCCCGCGGGGCTCCTCGGCCTACGAGATGCCGGGCCTCACCGACGTCTTCAGCTTCATGACCTACGAGGAAACGACCAATTGGCTCATTTCGGCCAGCCTCTACGCCTCCCTCGCAGCCGACCTCGCCTGGGCTCGTTCGCGCCGCCCCGTCATCGAGGCGGCCCTCCGCTCGATCATGGCCCGCGACGCCAACGGGGACGGCGTGATGGACCGCGACTCGGATCGCTGCCGGGGCGGCTCGGAGATCACCACCTACGACTCCCTCGACGCGAGCCTCGGCCAGGCCCGCAACAATCTCTACCTCGCCGTGAAGGCCTGGTCGGCCCTCGTCTGCGCCTCGACCCTTCTCGCGCGGCTCGGCGCCGGGGCCTCGCCCGGGCTGGAGGGCGGGGCTTTCGCCGAGACGGCTCCCGCCGAGATGACCACCACCGGGGCCGGCCACCTCGAGGCAGCCCTCATCGAGGCGGCGAAGAGTGCCGCCTCGAGGGCCGCGTCCACCATCGTCTCGAAGTTCCTCCCGGCCGAGGGCTACATTCCCGCCGTCTTCGAGAGCGACAACCGCTCGCGCATCATCCCCGCCATCGAGGGCCTCGCCTATCCACGCTTCTGCGGCGCCCCCGAGGCGACGGAGCCCGATGGCCCCTATGGGGACCTCGTCGTCGCCCTCTCGCGCCACCTCGATACCGTCCTCGCTCCCGGCCTCTGTCTCGACCCGGTGTCGGGGGGCTGGAAACTTTCCTCGACGAGCAGGAACACCTGGCTCTCGAAGATCTTCCTCAATCAATTCGTGGCGGAAAAGGTGTTGGGGATGGACGACGAGAGGACGAGGCGGGACGCCATCCACGCGCGTTGGCTGCGATCCGGAAGCGCCGACTACGCGGCCACCGACCAGGTGGACTCGGCGACGGGAGCCGACCTCGGCTCGCGTCTCTATCCCCGCCTCGTCACCGCGATTCTCTGGCTCGAGGGGAGGGCGAGCCCTCGCCGCTGAGACGGCGCCCGGGTCGGGTCTATGCTCGCTGGGGGCCGTGCCCATGCCCGCTGGGGTCGGGCGCCGGCGACGGAGCCCTTGCATCGTGCTACAATTCGGATCATGACCTTCACCGAAGACCTTGTCCGCGAAAAGCTCTTTGCCGCCCTCGACGCCCTCGGCCCCAAGAGACGCGTCCTCGCCCTGCCCCCAGACGCCACGCGAGGCCACTCCCGCGCCGGCCTCGTCCTCAAGCTCCTCCACGACTACTACGGCCCCGCCCTTACCGACGTCATGCCGGCCCTCGGCACCCACGAGCCGATGTCGACCGCCGAGATCGCCACGATGTACCCGGGCGTCCCCGCCTCCCTCTTCCGTGCCCACGACTGGCGCCACGATCTCGTCACCCTGGGCCGCGTGCCCGCCGCCTACGTGAAGGAGCTCTCCGAGGGCAAGCTGGACTTCGACTGGCCGGCCCAGGTCAATCGCCTCGTCGCCGAGGGCGGCCATGACCTCATCGTCTCGATAGGCCAGGTCGTCCCCCACGAAGTGGCCGGCATGGCCAATCACGCCAAGAATGTCTTCGTCGGCACGGGAGGGGCCGAGGGCATACACCGAAGCCACTTCCTCGGCGCCGTCTACGGCATGGAAAGGATGATGGGCAGGGCCGATACCCCGGTCCGCGCCCTCTTCGATTACGCCTCGCGCGAGTTCGCCTCGGGCCTGCCCATCTTCTACGCCCTCACGGTGGTGGGGCCGGAGGAGGAAGGCGCCGATCCCGTCGCGGGCGAAGCCTTCGGCGCCGCGCCGGGCGCACGCGCAAACACGGGCAAATCCAGGAGGATCGCCGAAGGCGAAGCCTTCGGCGCCGCGCCGGGCGCACGCGCCCGGCGCGATGTGCTGCGCGGCTTCTTCGTGGGGCAGGGACGTCGCTGTTTCGAGGAGGCCGCGGCCCTCTCGGCTTCGCTCAACGTGAATCTCCTCGACAGGCCCATCCGCCGGGCCCTGGTCCGCCTCGATCCCGAGGAGTTCAAGTCGACCTGGCTCGGCAACAAGGCCGTCTACCGCACGCGCATGGCCATGGCCGACGGAGGCGAGCTCATCATCCTCGCGCCGGGCCTGCGCCGCTTCGGCGAGGACCCGACCATCGACAGGCTGATCAGGAAGCATGGCTACCGGGGAACTCCGGCCACCCTCGCCGCGGTCGACCGTGATCCCGAGCTCGCGGCCAACCTCTCGGGAGCCGCCCACCTTATACATGGTTCGAGCGAGGGGCGCTTCTCGATCACCTACTGCGCCCCCGGCCTCAGCCGCGAGGAAGTCGAGGGAGTGGGCTTCCGCTACGGCGATCTCGCGGCCGCCGAGGCGGGCTGGAGGCCTTCGAGCCTTTCGCCCGGCTTCAACGAGGTCGACGGCGAGGAGGTCTTTTGGGTGCCCAACCCGGCCCTTGGCCTCTGGGCGACGAAGGAACGCTTCGGCGCCCCCTGAGGGCGGCGCCTTTCAGGACTTGGATCCCTCCGCCTCGGCGTACTTGGCCGCGATCCACTTGCCGTACTCGGTGTCCACGCGCGCGATGTGCTCGAGGAGCCAGGTGACCACCTTGTCCTGGATCCGTATGAGGAGGGCGGGGGTGAACCCCTCCTCCTCGAGCTGGCGGCCGATGTCGGCGAACTCTTTTTCGTACGTAGTATGAAGGGCCTTGTGAGGTTCGTACTTGGGGTAGCCCTCGGCGACAAGGAGCCTCTCCTCGTCGCGGAAATGGAAGTCGACGTATTCGCTGATGAAGCCGACGATTCCATGGAGGTCGGCCGTCTCGTCGCCGGCGAGGAGGGCGATGAGGAGGGCGTTGATGCGCTTGAACAGCTCCTTGTGCTCCTCGTCCATCTTGTCGATGCCGGTCGCCAGCACGTCGGACCAGTCGATGCCGACCCCGACTTCCTTCGTTCCCTCGTCGTGGCTGACCCCGGTCTCGATCTTCGCGCACTCGATGGACAGAAGGCTGTTGTTGTACTTGTTCTGATTGCCGAAGGCCGAGACCTGGAGCGATACGGTGCCGAGCTCCTTCGAGGAGGCGGCTATTCCGCCGATCTCCGAAAGAGAGGATTTCGAGACTTCCTTGATGTCCTGGACCGAGTCGAGGATGTCCTTGGCCGCGGTCTTGATCTCCTCGGAGGTGTTCTTGACGGTCTCGCTCGTCGAGACGAGGGTGTTGATCGAGTCGAGGATTTCCGAGCCGGCCAGCGAGAGTTCGTTCATCGAGCCCGAGACTTCCTGCAGGGCCTTGGCGAAGCCCGAGACTTCGCGGTTGATGATGACGAGGGCCTCCTCGCTCTGGCTGCCCGCCTCGGCGGCGAGCCTGATCTTGTCGGTCGTGGAACGGAGGGACGAGGCGATCTGGGCGGCGTTGGCCCCCGTGCCCTCGGCGAGCTGGCGTATCTCCCCCGCGACGACGGCAAAGCCCTTGCCAGCGTCGCCCGCGTGGGCCGCCTCGATGGCGGCGTTCATGGCCAGGAGGTTCGTCTGGTTCGAGATGTTGTCGATTATGTCGATCATCTCCATCATGTCGTCGGCGTTCTTGGCGATGTCGACGATGATGGTGTTGGTCTCCTGGACCTTGTCGCCGCCGTTGCGGATGAGCTCGACGAGGCCGGTGATGGCGGAGGTGCGCGCGTCGGCGATCCGGGCCACGTTCGACACCGAGGCCATGATCTCCTCGATGGAGGCGCTCGAGCGCTCGATGGCCTGGAACTGCTGCTCGACCTGGCGCACGAGGCTCTGGATCGAGCCCATGATCTCTTCGATGGCCGCCGAGGAACCGGCGATCTCGCCGTCGAGGGTCTCCATGCCGCCCTTGAGCTTACCGACGCTGGCGACTATATCGGCGATGGACTGGGCCGATTGTCCGGCGCTGCGAGACAGCTGCTCGGCGAGACGCTGGTTCTTGGCCACGAGGTCGTCGATGTTGACGAGGATGTTCCGGAGCTTGCGCGCGAAGGCGTTGAACCAGGTGGCGAGTTGGCTGACCTCGTCCCTGCCCTTCGCTTCGAGGGTCGCGGAGAGGTCCCCCCGACCACTCGCCAGCGCATCGAGGGTGTTCGTGGCGCGGGCGATGGGGCCCGCGACGCGCCGCAGGAGGTAGAGGGCGCCCAGGATCATGACCACGAGGACGAGGGAGGCCGAGACGGCGATGACGAGATAGTTGTCGGCCTTCATGGCCGCGTAGGAGGCCTGGTCCTTCCGGAGATCGGCGCCGACCATCGTCGAGAGGGCGGAGAGGGAATCGAGCATGGACTGGCAGGCGCTGTCGAATCCGTCCATGGCGATATCGCCCGCCTGTTTGCTTTTCGAGTAGGCGGCCATCATCGCGACCCCCGAGTCCCACATGGACTGCAGGTTCTTCGATATCTTCCCGATGGCGGAGACGCGCTCGGGATCGCTTTCGAGCTTGAGAAGGGCCGCGATGTCGGCGACAGCCTTGTCGAAATTGGGTTTCGCGTGGTTGTCGATCGAGTTCTGGTCGCGGGTGAGGCTCGCGTCGGTGAGGAACTGCCAGACGCTGGCGACATGGAGGCCGGCCGACTGGATGATGTAGTTCTCGTCGCTCAGCGCGTAGACTTTATCGAGGGTCGCCCGGTCCATCCTCGCGGTGATGAGGGAAAAGACGGCGAAACCGGAGATGACGACGACGACGAAGACCATCGCGGCGATCAGTTTGGTCCTGATGCTGGACACGGATACCTCCCTTGCGGTGCCTTGATAGTATCGCCAAATCGCGGAGAAAAAGGAATGGGCGTCGCGCCGCCTTCTCCCGGAAGTCCCGGCAGGGGCTCAATGGCTGGGTGGGACCTCGAGGCGCCAGGTCGTTCCCCTCGGCTCGGGACCCTCGCGCAGCGGCGCGAGGCTGGCCCCGATCTGCTTGGCGAGGCCCTCCACGAGGCTTCGGCCGAAGCCCCTCGTCTTCTTGCCGGGCTCCATGCCGATCCCATCGTCCGAGACGATGATGTGGAAGCCGCCGCCTTCCCCCCTCCCGAGTTCGATGAGGATAGTCCCGGCCCGATCGCCGGGGAAGGCGTATTTGTAGGCGGTCGTTACGAGTTCGGTGACGATGAGGGCGATGGGCACGCCGGTGTCGAGCGTGGCCGGGATGCCCGGCTCGGCGCGCATGACGAGGGAGACCTTCTCCCGGATACCGTAGCTTTCCTTTAAGGAAACGGCGAGTTCTTCGAAATAGGCGCCGATGTCGATCTCCGCGATGGACCTTCGGGAATAAAGATGCTCGTGGAGCTTGCCGATCGAATCGATGCGTTCGGCCGCCGACCTGACGATTCCCGCCGCCCTATCGGGATCGTCCCCGATTTCGGCTTCGCCGAGGCGGAGGATGGCCTGGACGGTCGCGAGATTGTTCTTCACGCGGTGATTGACCTCGTGGAACAGCCTATCCCTGGCCTCGAGTTCCTCCTGGAGGGCGTTAGCCTCCCTTGCGCGCCTGGCTTCGCGGGCCGCCATGGCCGAGACGACGGCGAGGGCGACGACGAGGACGGCGAGGATCGCGAGGAGGGAGACGAGGCGCGAATGCCAGGCGCTGAGATCGGGGCGGAGGTCGTGGACCACGGAGACCTTGAGGGGATGGGTGGGAAGGCCCGTCTCCGCGGAGACGAAGTCGGCCTTGCTCGTCGGGCCCTTCAGTTCATCGAGGAGGGCGGGGGCCCCCTCGACGAGTCGGCGGCCATGCGCGTCGACGATCACGGTGACGGTGTTCGCGGCGCTGCGGGCGAGGGTGAGTCTCGCGTCGAAAAAGACGCTATCGAAGACCATGACGGCGAAGCGCGCGAGGCTCGGTCCCTCGAGGGAGCGAACGACGGCGAGAACGGGACCGCGGGGGCCGTCGGCCACGAGGGCCTCGGAGCCCCCGGCCATGGCGAGGCGGTCGAGCCTCTCGCGCGGTATCGCGGGAGCGGCCACCCTGTCCTGCCATGCCGCTCCGACGATCGAACCCTTCGCGTCGAGGAGGTAGGCGTTGGCTGCCTCGGGCATGCGGTAGACCGCTTCCTTGAGGGCGGATTGCATCGATCCCGCCTTGACCGAGACGAGCCGCAGATCGGCCGTCGCGAGGATGTTTTCGGCGATGCGGATATAGCCGTCGAGGGTATGGGCGAGGGTTTCCGCGTCCGCCAGGGCCTGGCGTGAGGCCGATTCGTCTATCTCGCGGCGCTCGGCGATCGCCCCCGATATCGCCACCTCGCCGAGGGCAAGGGTAAGTACCAGGAGCAGGGCCCCGCCGATGCCGACGAGGGAGAAACGCGCGGCCCTTCGTCTCATAAAAGGGGGGCTCCGGACTTGATGAGGAGGATCTGGCTCCGGAGCAGCTCGAGCATTTCGGCGGAGACACCGAGACGCGCGGCCATCCGGTCTTCCTTGGCCATGAGCGAGGCGCGGATGGATTCGATCGTCGAGGCGTCGGGAAGTTCTATTCTGAGACCTCGCTTCGCGAGCGCGTCCCTGGCGCCCGCCTGGGCGGCGACGGCCGTTTCGCGGGCCTTCGGAAGGAGTTCGCTCCAGGTATCGGCGAGGAGGGCCCTCTGTTCCCCGCTAAGTTTCTTCCAGAAAGCGGCGTTCACGATCGGAATATAGAAGGGATAGTACTCGTTGTCGGCGAAGGCGAACCTGAGGCCATGGGCGTCGAGCCCCGCGCTGGCCACCGTTTCCCAGGTTGAGAGGAGGGCGTCGACCAGGCCATTGTCGAGGAAGGAGGGAAGATCGGGCGAGGGGATCGCCACGGGGAAGGCGCCGAGGGCCCTCATCCTCTCCTCGTTTCCCCTGCCGCCGGCCACCCTGATCTTGAGACCGACGAAGTCGGCGGCCTTGGTCAGGGGCCGGGTCCTGCTGAAGATGGCGACACCCCCGAGGTCGAGCCAGCCGCCGATGACGACACAGGAAAGCGCCGATTCCACGCGGGCGTCGATGGCTCTTCCCAGGGCCCCATCGACGAGGGCGCGCATCGTCTCGCTCCGCCTCCCGAAGGTCGAGGGCAGCATGAGGGCGGCCGTGGCGGGTACGCTCCGATCGAATTGCCAGATGCCGGGAACGGCCATCTCGACATCACCGCGGGCTATGGCGGTCACGACGTCGGCGTCGCGGTAGAGCTTGGCGCCGTCGTAGAACTCGACGACCAGGCTTCCCTTGGATCGCTCGGCCACGAGCTCGGAAAAGCGCCGCACCATCTGCGCCTGGAAGTGGCTCGGCACGTTCTCGACGGAAATCCGCAAAAGGAGCCTGTCCTCCGCCGCGGCGGGAAGGGAGGAGACGAGGAGAATGACGAAGCTGATTAAGGTGAGGCGCGCGCCGAGGAACTTTGTGGCGCGGGTTTTTAATGCCATGGTCCTACTATCGCCGCCCCGGGCTTTCCTGGCAATTGCCGGGGCGGGCATTTGTTCATCCGGCGTTCATCGGGGCGGAACCTTTTGCGGGAGCCGCAAACTTGACCCTTCCCTTGCGAAATAGTACCGTTTCCCGCATGCGTCGCCGGGAGACGGGACGCCCGAAAGGAAGGCACATGCTCAAATTGCTGCGCCATCTCAAGCCATGGACGCCCGAGATCCTCGGGGTCCTCATCCTCATTTTCGCCTCCACCCTGTCGGACCTCTACCTTCCCACCCTCATGTCCGACATCATCGACAAGGGCGTGATGAACGGCGACGCCGCCTACATCGCGCGCATCGGGGGCTGGATGCTCCTCGTCACCGCCGCCTCCGTGCTGGGCTCGGTGCTGGCGAGCTGGCTCGGCTCGCGCGCCAGCGCGGGCTTCGGCGCCGCCTTGCGCGAGCGGATCTTCGCGAAGGTGGAGACCTTCTCGCTCGCCGAGTTCGACCGCTTCGGGCCCTCGACCCTCATAACCCGCAGCACGAACGACATAACCCAGGTTCAGATGGTCACCCTCATGGCCCTCCGGATGATGGTGGGCGCCCCGATCATGGCCGTCGGCGGCCTCGTGATGGCCCTGTCCAAGGATCGCTCCCTCACCTGGGTCCTCGCCGTGACGATCCCCGTCCTCCTCGCCGTCGTCCTCCTCCTCTTCTCGAGGGCCATCCCCCTTTTCCGCTCCATACAGAAGAAGATCGACCGCATCAACCTCGTCCTCCGCGAGGGCCTCACCGGCGTTCGCGTCGTCAGGGCCTTCGGCCGCGAGGATCGCGAACGCGCCCGCTTCGAGGAGGCCAACGCCGACCTCACCTCGACCTATATCAACGTCAATCGCGTCATGGCCTTCATGATCCCCTCGGTGATGCTCGTGATGAACCTGGCGAGCGTCGCCCTTCTCTGGTTCGGCATCATCCGCGTCGACCGGGGGGATATGGAGATCGGCTCCCTCATGGCCTTCATCCAGTACGCCTTCATGATCCTCTTCTCGTTCATGATGTTCGCCATGATGTCGATCATGGTGCCGCGGGCCCAGGCCGCGGCGACGCGCATCGGCGAGGTCCTCGCCGTCGAGCCCTCCATCCGCGACCCGGAGAGCCCGACCTCCATCGCAGAGGGCGCCGGCGGCACCGTCGAATTCCGCGACGTCGGCTTCCGTTACCACGGGGCCGAGGAGGCGGCGATCGAGCACGTGTCCTTCGCCGCGAAGGCAGGCGAGGTCACGGCCATCATCGGCTCGACGGGTTCGGGCAAGTCTACCCTCGCCAAGCTCGTTCCGCGCTTCTACGACGTGGAGGAGGGCCAGGTCCTCGTCGACGGGGTCGACGTGAGGGAACTGCGCCAGGAGGAGCTCCGGGCGCGCATCGGCTACGTGCCGCAGAAGCCCGTCCTCTTTTCGATGTCGGTGGCCGACAACATCCGCGTCGGCGACCCCGAGGCCGACGACGAGCTCATCCGCTCCTCGGCCGACATCGCCCAGGCCACCGAGTTCATCGACGGCCTCGAGAAGGGCTACGAGCACGAGGTCTCCCAGGGCGGCCTCAATCTCTCGGGAGGGCAGAAGCAACGGCTTTCGATCGCCAGGGCCCTCGCGAGGAGGCCGGACATCTACGTCTTCGACGATTGTTTTTCCGCCCTGGACTTTCGCACCGACGCCCGCCTGCGGGCCCGTCTTCGCGAGGTGACGGGCGGGGCCACCGTCATCGTCGTCGCCCAACGCGTCGGCACCGTCATGGACGCCGATCGCATCATCGTCCTCGACGAGGGCAGGGTGGTCGGCTCGGGTACCCACCGGGAACTCCTGTCGACCTGTCCCGTCTATCGCGAGATAGCCGCCTCCCAGCTTTCGGAAGAGAGGATCGCATGAGCGACGCCGGCAGGAACGGGAATGCCGACCGGCCGATGAGGCCATTGGGCCCCGGCCCCATGGGCGGCGGCCCCCGCCCGGGTCCGGGTGGCGGCGGCCACGGACCGATGGGCGGAATGGGGCGACCCGCGGAGAAGCCCAAGGACTTCGGCAAGACCTTCTCCCGTCTCGTGGGCTATCTCAAGCCCCAGGCCGGGAAGCTGGCCCTGGTAGCCTTGCTCGCCGTCGTGTCGGTCACCTTCAGCATCGTCTCGCCGAGGTTCCAGGGCGTGGCGATGGACAGACTCAAGGACGCCTTCGTCGCGAGGATGACCCTCGACCGCGTCGACAAGCTGCAGAAGAGCCTGCCGCCCTCTCTGGGAATCCCCTCCCTCGATTCGGTGACGGACAACGCGGCCAAGGCCGACATCGTGCGACGGGTCCTCGATCTCATGAAGAACATGCCCGCGGGCCAGGGCGTCCCTTCGGGTGCCGCTCCATCGGCGACGCCGGCCCAGGCTCCGTCGGCGACGCCGGCCCAGGCTCCGTCGGCGATGTCGCCGTCGGCCTCCTCCCGGCCAGCCGGCATGACCGAGGCCCAGCTCGCCGACGCCGTCCGAGCC
>DATKTD010000257.1:0-2530 GCA_035531315.1 Rectinemataceae bacterium | reverse complement strand
GGCCCCATGATCCACTGAAGCAGGTCGATCGCGTGGATGGACTGGTTCATCAGCGCCCCTCCGCCGTCGAGGGCCCGCGTGCCCTTCCAGCCTCCCCCATCGTAGTAGCCCTGTTCCCGCCACCATTTCACGTAGGCGTTGCCCATCGTCACTCGACCGAAACGGCCCGCCTCGGCCGCAGTCTTCAAGGCGCGGGGAGCCTCGTGGAAACGCGAGGGAAAAATCCCGCAGAGGAGGACGCCGGCCTTTTCGCAGGCCTCGATCATCGCGTCGCAACGAGGGAGGCTGATCTCGAGGGGCTTCTCGACGAGGAGGTGCTTGCCCGCGCGCGCGGCGGCGAGGGCCGGTTCGAGGTGGGCTCCGGAAGGCGTGCAGATCGTCACGACCTCGAGGCCCGGATGCTGCAGAAAGCTTTGCAGGTCGCCGTATGCGGCGCAGCCCTGCCGCGCGCCGAAGGTCTCCGCTCTTTCCGACTTCGCGTCGGCGCAGGCGACGAGCCTGGCCTCGGGGATTTCGGCGAGGGCGCGCGCGTGGAAGTCCGCGATCATGCCCGTTCCGACGATGCCGAAGTTCATACTTATTTCCTTCCGCCTTGTTGGCCCCTCATGTAGTCGAGGAAGGCCCTGGCCTTCGCATCGAGATTATCCTCCGACGGGCCACCCGCGATGGGCGAGCACATCTCGTAGACTATGGGTCCGCGGAAGCCCCCCTTTTCCAGCGCCGCGAAGAAGGAGGGATAATCGATCTCACCCTTCCCCATCTCCACCGCCTCCACGAGGTCAGGAAGCTCGCGGCGATAATTCACCAGCTCGGGGATATAGACCCAACGCGGACGTTTGGCATAGTCGGCGGCTATCGAGATAGCGGCCTTGTCCCCGATGGCGAGGGCCGATTCCGCCAGGTCCTCCCCTCGCAAAAAGGGCGACCAGGCGTCGAAGCCGGCGCGCAGATTGGGCGACCCGACCTCTTCGATCAGCCTGAGGAGGGCATCGCTGCCTACGGCGAGGTCGTGGTGGTTCTGGACCGCTACGGTGACGCCATGCCGGGCGGCGAGGGCCGCAGCCTCCCGCAGAAAGGCCACGGTGCAAGCCCAGGCGATCGCGGGGGAAATTTCGGGGCGCGAGTAGCCGGTGAAGACCCGGAGTACGGGCGCAGATCCGGGGATGGGGGCCGCCTCGAAAAGCCGCGCGGCGATCCTGGCGCAGGCATCGAGATAGAGGAGCTGCATCTCGAGGGCCGGAACCTCGGCAGGGGCGGGTATGAGGATGTCGTCGTAGGCGGCGAGCCCGATGCAGGCCATCCCTGTTTCGCGCAGGGCTTCCTCGATGGCTCCGAGCTTCGCCTCGTCGGCGTCGACCGGCGAAAGATGGGGCCTTTTAGCCATAATTAGTACCGAGTCGAATCCCAGGGCCGCTGCCTTCCTCACGAAGGCCGGCGTGTCGAGAGCGGCCTGACCCCAAAGACCGGCGTAGCTCACGGAAAAAAGTCCGAGGCGCCCCAGGGCGGCGCCCATCAGGCTTTTCTCCCTAAGAGGGCGGCCACTCCCCGCTTGGCCCCTCCCCTCACCCACATCACGGGCGCCGAGCGCCCGAAGAGGGTGAAGGCCACGAGAACGACGAGGATCAGCGAAATGGGGCTGTGGAAGAAGGCGCCGAAGCTCCCGTCGCTCAGGATGAGGCCGCGCCGCATATTCTCGTCGATCATCGGGCCGAGGATGATGCCGAGGACGAAGGGCGCGTCGGGGAATCCCAGCTTGCGCATCGGGAAGGCGAGGAGACCGAAGAACACCATGACCACGAGATCGAAGGGCCTGCCGTTGATCGAGAAGGTCCCGATCGTGCAAAACAGGAAGACCAGCGGCATGAGGAGGCCGTTCCTCAACTTGAGGATGTGGAGCATCGGCTTGACGATGGTCAGACCGAGGATGAGCATCGCGAGGGTCCCCCAGAAGAACATGGCCGAGAACTCATAGATGTAATTGGGATTTTCTATCATGAGGAGGGGGCCGGGCCTGAGCCCGTGGATCCAAAGCGCGGCGAGGAGGACGGCCGCCGGGGGGCTCCCAGGGATGGCGAGCGAAAGGACGGGCACGAGGGCCCCCCCGACGCAGGCGTTGTTGGCCGTCTCGGAGGCGATTAGCCCCTCCTTGGCCCCGTGGCCGAAGCGCTCCGGCGTCTTGCTCGCCCTCTTCGCGAAATCGTAGGCCACATAGGAGGCGATGTTCTCGCCGACCCCGGGGATGATGCCGACCACCACCCCCGTCAGGCCCGAGCGGATGATGTTCCACCAGTTGGCGGCGAGGTCGCGGAGCCTCGGGATAACGCGCCCGAGCTGCGTCACGACTTCCTTGTTGTCCTGCATCGAGAGGTTGTGGATGATCTCGACGAGACCGTAGGTGCCGACGAGGACCGGGATGATGTCGAAGCCCGCGTTCAGGTTCTGGATGCCGAAGGTGTAGCGCGTGAAGCCCTGGATCTTGTCCATGCCGACGAAGGACAGCAATATGCCGAATATCCCGGAGACCCAGCCC
>DATKTD010000256.1:0-2778 GCA_035531315.1 Rectinemataceae bacterium | reverse complement strand
GAGCTCGCGCGGCGCCTCGAGTCGGGCGAGCTCGTGTCGCTCCGCCTCGAAGCCTCATCCCCTCCCGGCCCCTCGCCCGTGCCCTCGCCCAACCCACTTCTCCATTACGCACGGCCCGGGGATTTGGATGTCGCGACCGCGGCCCCCGGAGCCGCCTCCTGGCGGGCCTTCATCCTCTCGCCCTTCGATCCCCTCGTGATCGACCGCCGCCGACTGCGCCGTCTCTTCGGCCTCGAGTATCAGATCGAATGTTATGTCCCCGAAAAAAAGCGGAGCTTCGGCTACTTCGCCCTGCCCATTCTTGCCATCGGTCCGGGCGGCGAGGCCGCCTTCGCCGGACTTCTCGACGCCAAACTCGAAAGGAAGGAATCACTCCTCAGGGTGAAGCGCCTGGCCCTGTGGCGGGAAAGGCCTCGTCGGGGCTCGGGGAAGGAAGGCGCGGCCGATCGCGGCGCCTTCGCCACGGCCATCGTGCGGGCCCTCGCCGCCTACGCCTTGTGGCAAGGCGCAACGAGCATCGTCATCGAGCGCCTCGATGCCGAAGACCCCGTCCTCGCTCGCCTGGTCGCCTCGCGCGTCTAGTCGCCTCCCGCCAGACCGCTACAGAATCCTTTCCTTCCATGCCCGCCCCGTCGGCGTCGCGGCGAGGCCGCCCTCGGCAGTCTCCTTGAGCGCCGCCGGCATCGCGTCACCAATTGCCTTCATCGCCCCGACCACCTCGTCGAAGGGGATGGCCGATCGCACGCCGGCTCGGGCCAGGGTGACGGCCGTGATCGCGTTAGCCGCCATGAAGGCGTTGCGCTTGACGCAGGGCACCTCGACGAGACCCGCGACCGGGTCGCAGGCGAGGCCGAGGGAATTCTTGAGGGAGAGTGCCGCCGCGTCGATCGCCTCCGCAAAGCTCATGCCCTCGAGGACGGCGAGACCCGCCGCCGCCATAGCGCCCGCCGAGCCGCACTCGGCCTGGCAGCCGCCCGCCGCACCCGCCAGAGTTGCGCGCTGGGCTATAAGGACGCCGATCGCAGTGGCCGCAACAAAGGCGTCCTGGAGCCGCGTCGATTCTGCGTTCAAGCCTGGCTCCCGCGCGTCGCGCCAGGCCCAGAGGACCCCGGGCACGATGCCGCTCGAACCGGCAGTGGGGAAGGCAACCACCCTGCCCCCGCAGGCGTTCACCTCATTGACAGCGAGGGCGTAGGTGATGGCCAGGCCGAAGAAGCGATCGGCCACCGGCGGCGCCAAAGGCGAAGAAGCCACCTTGAAGGCGGCGCCTTCGGTGAGACCCGAATATGACCTCTTCGGCGAAGCGACCCCGAGCTCGATCGCGTTGCGCGAAATCGTCATACGTCTGCCAATCTCCGAGCGGACGGCCCCGGCCGTGGAGCCCGAGGCGTAGGCATCCCTTTCGACAAGCCACTCGGCATAGCCCAGGCCCGATTCGCCGATGCGTTCGAGAAGTTCGACCGCGTTCGAGAATTTCCAGTTCACGACCTGCCTCCGCCCGAGGCCGAGGGCACGTAGACCACGTCCTTCACCCCCATAACCCCGCCGAGGGCAGGGATGACCCCCGAAGCCACGAGACCGTCGACCTCGACGACGAGGAGGGCGAGGTCGCCCTTGTCGGTCCGGTGCGAGGTCATCGAGGCGATGTTGAAGCCCCAGGCGGCGAGGATGGCCGCGACCCCGGCGATGACGCCCCTCGTATCCTGGTGCAGCACGAGGATGGCCTCGAGTGCCCCATCAAGCTCGGTCTTGAAACCGTTGATGGATTGGAGCCTCACCTTGCCCCCGCCCACCGATGCGCCGCGCACCCGGGTCCGGCGCTCGCCGCTCGATAGCTCGATAATGACAGTGTTGGGATGATAACGCTCCGGCCCGTCGAAGACGGGGACGAGCTCGATGTCGAGGCCTTCGCGCCGCGCGAGCTCCGGCGCGAAGGTCAGGCGCTCGTCCTCGGGGAGTATCCAGAGAAGACCCGCGATGGCAGCCTTGTCCGAGCCGTGGCCCTTCCAGGTGCTTGCAAGCGAGCCGTGGAAGAGAACGCGGGCATGATCGAAGGGCCCGCCGTGAATCTTCCGCGCGAGGAAGGCGATGCGCGCGACCCCCGCGGTGTGCGAACTGGAGGGCCCGATCATCACGGGCCCGAAGATGTCGAGAAGACCTAAGGCTCTTTCGGGCATGGGCGAACTATACGCCAAAGCGCCTCCTCGGTGAAGCGAGTCGCCGATCATCGAGGCGGCGGAAGAATTCCTTTGATTTCTATTCTCGTCTCGGGCCAGGCCGCGAAGATTCCCGTAATGAAGGCGCTGAGCTTCGCACGCAGCTCGTCCATTGGCGGGTGAGCTTCGCCGGGAAAGGAGGCGAGGAGCTTGTGATCGGCCTCGCCGTCCTCGAACATCTCGAGGAGGCCGAAGGCCTCGCATTCGACGAGGCTTCCCTCCGCAAGAGGACTGCTCGTGATCACATAGCAGTCGCGGCAGTCACCGTCACCGGAGATACCGGCCGTGCCGGGGACAAACCCATAGGGCCAGGGATAGGGAAGGAGAACAGGGCGCGAGCTCTTGCGCTCGAAGGTCGCCTCGTCGTAAACACCCTTTTCACGACTGCCCGCCGCTGCTTCGATGAAGACGACCATAGCCCCTCCTCACGGAATGGCTCAGCCCGCCTGACGCAGGCTAGGCTTCGCTACCTCTCCAACTTCCTATACGTCACCCGATGTGGGCGATCGGCGGCGTCGCCGAGCTGCTCGTGGCGCCAGGCGGCGAACTCGCTGAAGTTCCC
>DATKTD010000255.1:0-4562 GCA_035531315.1 Rectinemataceae bacterium | reverse complement strand
AAGACTACAGTCCTTCTTCGAATAAGACAGCTTCTCCGCGCTAGAAGGAGCAAGGCCATAGCGGGACGAGGCGCCGTCCCGGGACGAGGCCTCGTCCCGAACTCTTGCGGGGACGAGAATCGGCGCCACACATCCGTCTTGCCTCAATCGTGGGATGGGTGGGCGTGGACCTTGGCTATGGCGATCTCGACGGCCCGCGCGATCTCGTCGTGGAACTCGCCCTCGCCCTGGGCATGGGCGTACATCGTGCCCAGAAGCGACACGCGATAGAGGGGCTTGACCGAATTCAAGGCAAAGCAGGCCATGTCGAGGACGCAGTCCTGGCAGAGACACATGTCGCTGCCCTCGTATTCCGCGAGCTTCCGCTCGAGTTCCGCGGTGACGAGTCGCTCCGTCTCGTTCTCGAGGATGCTAAAATCGTAGTTTTCCCTCAACGCCATCTATCGTCCTCCCTCGCGCCCCGCGGGCGGAATACTGCAAGTATACGTTCACATCCCCCTATGGTCCATGTTCTCGAAGCGGGTATACGAGGGAAGGAAGGCTATCGTGGTCTTGCCCACCGGGCCGTTTCTCTGTTTGGCGACGATGAGCTCGGTTTCGATGACGGGGGAGCGCTCGTCTTTCTTCTTGTCGTACTCCCTGTCTCGATGCAGGAAGAGGATGAGATCGGCATCCTGCTCGATGGAGCCCGATTCCCGAAGGTCGGCAAGGGTGGGCTGCTTGCCTTCGGCCTCCCGCTTGAGCTGGGAGAGGGTGACGATGGGAATGCGGAGTTCTCGAGCCAGGGCCTTGAGAGAGCGCGATATGCCTGAAATCTGTTCCCAGCGGGGAAGCTCTTGGTTGTCGTGGGTGATGAGGGTCAGGTAGTCGATGAAGATGACCTTGACGCCCTTTTCCGCGCACAAGCGACGGGCGAGGGTTCGGAGCTCGAGGAGCCGCATGTTCGGCGAGTCTACAAGATAGAGGGGAGCCTCGTAGATGCGGCTCGCCGCGTCCATCAGGGCGTTGAAATCCGAGGGCTTGAGGAGTCCCGTGCGGACCTGCTCGCTCCTTATCCTCGCCTCGCTCGCGATGAGACGCTGCATGATGGCGGTGTCGGCCATTTCGAGCGAGAAGAAGGCCGCCGGCGTGTGCTCCTGCAAGGCGACATGGGCCGCCATCGACAGGGCGAGGGCCGTCTTTCCCACCGAGGGGCGGGCGCCGATCACGATGAATTCCGAGTTCTGGAAACCCGCGGTCATCGAATCGAGGTCGTTGAAGCCCGAAGGGATGCCCGTCGTCGCGTCTTTGTTCTTGTAGAGCCTTTCGATCATCTTGATCGTGTCGGGGAGGAGTTCCTGCATCGTCTTATAGCTCACCGACTGGCGGTTCTGGGTGATGTCGAAGATGCGGGCCTGCGCCTCGTCGAGGACGACGTTCGATTCCACCGATTCGTCCCTGGCCCGGACGGTGAGCTCCGAGGAGAGCTTGATGAGGCTCCGACGCACCGATTGTTCCTGGACGATGCGGGCGTAATATTCCACGTTGGCGGAAGAGGGGACGACCGAGGTGAGGTTCGCGATATAGGCGGGACCGCCCACGCGGTCCATGGTCCCGAGGGCCTTGAGTTCGTCGGTCAGGGTGATGAGATCGGCCTTCTGTCCCTTCTCGTACAGGGATATGATGCCGGCGAAAATTTCTCGGTTGGCATTGACGTAGAAATCGCTCGGGAGGATGTAACGCAAGACCGAGGGCAGCGAATCGGGATCGAGGAGGACGGCGCCGAGGACGGCCTGCTCGGCCTCGCTGTTGTGCGGCGGCACCTTGTCCCGCAGTTCGGAGGGAATCATCTTCGCTATCCTTTTGTGCGGCTGCCGGATCGATCGGGGAAAGACAAGTCCTTCCCCTCCGGCTCCACCCGAAAATAAAATCGCCGATGTCCGCATGCCTTCACGGCATTGCGTCTACCGGCGATTCCTCCAAGGCCGTGGAAACCGGCGCGTGGAAGGGTACGACGGGCCGGACTTGAAGTCCAGCCCGTCCAGCTTCATTCCTGCTGCTGGGGCTCGTCAGCCTCCGGCTCGAGACCCTGGGCGGCGAGGAAGGCGCGGAGCTGGGCCTCCGGCGAATCATCCTCTTCGCTGCGCCTGCGCTCGCGGCGCTCGCGCTTTTTGGGAGCCTCTTCGGAGGAGGAACCGACCTCGGCCTTGACCGCGTGGCCCTCGACCTTGACGAGGAGGGTGGCCTCCTCCTTCTCGTAGAGGTGAACGGTGACCTTGTAGCTGCCGATGTTCTTGATCGAGTGGCCGGGAACTTCGATCTTCTTGCGTTCGATCTCGATGCCCTTCTTGAGCAGCTCGTCATAGACGGTGGCGTTCGTGACGGCGCCATAAAGCTTGCCATTGTGGCCGGCTGGCACGGAAATCACGACTTCCTCGGCCTCGAGGCGCTCCTTGAGGCCCATGGAGGACTTGCGCTTTTCCTCGCGGCGCTGCTCTATCTCGGCCTCGCGGCGCTTGAAGAGCTCGATGGCCCGGGGAGTGGCGACGACCGCGAGGCCGCGGGGAAAGAGAAAATTGCGGGCGTAGCCGGGAGCGACCTCCCTGAGGTCGCCAAGCTCGCCGAGATTGAGCACGTCCTGATTGAGAATGACTCTCATGCTCCTACTCCTTTTGGGTTTCGGTAGGGGATCCATAGCTCGGTCACACCGAGCAGGGGGAGGATCGCGAGGAGGACGGCGCCTATGGGCGAACCGATCGCCGAAACGAAGACGCCGACCGCGAAGGCGATCCTGAAGCCCCCCGGCACGTGGAGACGCCTGAGTACATGGGATACTATGCCCATGCCTTGCGCCGCGTACACGAGGGACATGGCCAGGACCAGGTTCCAGGCTGCCGCCTGGGCCAGGGATCCTGCCTTTACATAGAGGACAATGAGCAAAAGACCGAGGGCACCGAGGAAGGGCCACACAAGGATCTCGGGGGCTCGGAGCTCGGAAAGGGGGGCGGCTGCCCTCCGTCCCGGGCTTCCCTCACCCGCGATGCGGTTGCCGATCCACCAGCTTCCTCCAAAGAGGAGACAGATGAGGGCCGCATAGCTGCTCGCGAATACCTTGAGGGTCATATCCACCATTCCGGCCGGATCGAGGCTGGCCAGGGCCGCGGCCATGTCATAACCGCCGGCGGCAGGGCCCTTCGCCGTCACGCCGGGCGCGGCGGCGAAGTTGCCGACGAATTGCTGCACGATATGGGCCACGGACTGGGTGATGGCCGCCTTGACTTCGGCATCGGAGAGGAGCGCAGCGACGGCCGGGGCCGCAAGGGCGCCGACGGCGAGGCCGAGGGCGAGGATCCTATAGCCGGGGCCGACACGCCCGAGGAATGATGCGTTGAGAATGGCCATGGCGGCGATCGCGGCCATGGGAAATGCCACGCCGGCGACCACATCGAGGAACCCGATCGTCCCGCCCGCGGCAAGGACCCGCCATATCGTGCCGGGCACGAGAATCAGGATCGAGACGGCGATCGCCAACCATCCACCGCGCCTTCCGAGCCGCCCATAGGCGAGCTGGATCGGCACGAGGAAGAGGGGGGCGAGGAAGATGGAAAGCCAGAAAGACGCCGAGGCGGCCCCCATGGCGAGGGCCACGTAGCTCCAAGGCGCCGATCTGCCGATCCTGATGCCGTCGGTCATGGAGATCCTGGACTCACTTCACCACGTAGGGGAGGGTGGCGAGGGCGCGGGCGCGCTTGATGGCCACGGCGAGCTCGCGCTGGTGCTTGGCGCAGGAGCCGGTGATGCGGCGGGGAAGGATCTTGCCGCGCTCCGTGGTGAAGCGGCGAAGGACATCGGAGTCCTTGTAATCGATCTTGAGCTTCTGGGCGCAGAACTTGCAGACCTTCTTCTTAAAGAAGCCCTTGTTGCGGCGGGGGGCGGGACCCCTGTCGTCGCCATCGCGGCGGCTATCGCCGGAATCGCCATCGTTCCTGGGCGGTCTCGAATCGTTCATTTCCCTGGTATCGGACATTGATGCTTCTCCTTAGATTCAGAAGGGTATGTCGTCGGTGAAATCGTCGGGAGGGGAGCTGCGCTCCGGCGGTCGTCCCTGGTCGCGGCCCTGATAGCCGCCCCTGCCGGGTGCTGGGCCGGACTCGGACCTGGGCTCGGGGCGCCCGTAGCCTCGATTGTCGCCACGGCCTTCGCCGGGACCCGAGCCTCGACCTTCGCCGCCCCCCTGACCACCGCCGACAAGCTGGACGTCGCTGGCGTTTATGCGGACCTTCATCCGCTGTTGACCGTCCTTTTCCCACTTATCCTGGCGGATGTCACCATGGACGGCCACCAGTTTGCCCTTGGTGAGGTACTGGTTCACCGATTCGGCCTTCTTGCCCCAGAGATCGACGTCCCAATAATTCGGCTCATCGACCCACTGGTCTCCCTTCTTGACGCGAGAGTTGGTCGCGACGCTGAAGGAACAGATGGCCTGGCCGGAATTCGTGTACTTGAGTTCGGCATCCCGCGTCAGTCTTCCGACGACGGTGGCAACCGCAAGGTCTCCCATTCGACGATCTCCCTTGTCAGGC
>DATKTD010000254.1:0-10802 GCA_035531315.1 Rectinemataceae bacterium | reverse complement strand
CCAGCGAAGGCCACGAATCTCACCCATCCTCATGCCGCACAGGCCACCGAGGGCTATAGCGACGTGAACCCGAGGGTCGAGGCCTCCGTAGTCGAGCAGCTTTCTAAACTCCTCGACGGTGGGCGTGCCCCTAGTTTCATTCACTTCCTTGTAGGGTTTGGCAGCGGTCAGAGGATTCCAGGGTATGCGCCGCAAAGAAGTAAGATAGTTGAGACCAGCATTCACGCTGTGCCGCGCCATGTTGATGGTCTTCGCTGTAACGCCATCGGCGGCGAGGCTGGCCATCCACTCGTCGAAATCTTCGGGTGTCAGCGAACGGATGGTGCGGGTTTCAAAGGTCGGCTTCACATGCTTGTTGACGATGTAGCCCATGATTTTGCAGTGGTTCTTGCCGATCGTCCCGCCTCGGGCGAGCTTCCCGCGTACATACTTAGAATTGTCGTAGTCCCAGAAGTCGAGAAGGAAGGCGACTAGCTCTTCCTTTTTGCTCTCCCCAAGGTTCTTTTTCGTTGGGATCGTGCCGGCGTTAATCTGCTCGATCGCCCAATTCTCGGCAGCGCCCTTCGAGGTCTGGCCACTAGAACGGGGGGATGAATGCGAGCCGTCTGAAAGGTGGAAAGCGATGTAGTAAACGTACTTTGAGTTCTTAGCTTTACGGCGTAGAAGTTGGAAGGGCTTTTGCGGTCGAGGCATGTCCCGGCCTCCTTCGGTCTTCGTTGGTTTTACTATTGAAAACCGAAGTATAAACCAAAGGGCAGGTTCTGTAAACCAGACACAAACCAACCAGTAAAAAACTAACTTGTTTTTAGATAACTAAATAAAATTGCCCGGAGGGGGACTTGAACCCCCAAGCCGTCTCCAGCACTAGAACCTGAATCTAGCGTGTCTGCCAATTCCACCATCCGGGCGAGCGTTGGGATATTACATCGAGGGGCCTGGGGCGAGTCAACAGGGATGGCGCGTGAACCGAGGGGGTGGCCGGCCAAGGCGGACCGGTCGCCCCCCCCCGCTTCGACTAATGTCCGCCGGGCAGGATGGCGTAGGGATCCCCTAGCGGCCAGGAATCCACGCGGATCACGAGATATTCGCTATCCGCCGCTCCGTAGGCGAGGAGGCCCGTCGCCCTGAGGGCCCGGAGGCTCTTCGTCGCCTCGCTGCCGAGCGGGCGAATCCGCGTCCAGGGGCCTTCTGCCTTTTCCTTGTAGACGAGGCTCAGGTCCTTCGACGCCTGGCCCTTCGTGGCGGAAACCGGGATCCAGAGATAGGCGGGGCGATCAGAGTCGAAGGGAAGTTCCCGGAATTTGCCCGTCTTAGCCGATGCCGCATAGAGGCCGAAGCGCAGGACGTCCCTGTCGGCCTCGGTCGGATCGAGGAGGCCCTTGGGGATCTCGGTCGATCCGGCTTCGAGAAGCCTCCAGTCGAGGAGGAGTTTCTCGTCTTCCGTGAGGGCGGCTCGGAATTGCGCGCTGTCGATCGCGAACCAAGCCCGGACGACGCCCTTATCGACCAGGGCGTAGGCCTGATAGCCGGGCTCGACGATTATCGGGGGGCTGTCGGCCGCGAGGGTCGGACCGAGAAAGAACATCCCCATGGCGACCGTGCACACAACTATGTGTTTCATTTCATGTCCTCCTTTTCCTCTTTCTCCGGATATTCGCCGAGCCGGGCGGCCAATTCCCTGGCCTTGGCCAGTTCGGCGGCGTTGCCAACCAGTTCCAGGGCGGCGATGGCCGCCTCGAGGTCTTCCCTCGCCTCCTCCACCCTGCCGAGGGCGGCAAAGGCCGCGCCACGCGCCTTCCGGGCCATGCCGGCCTCGTCGTCGAGGCTGTGGCGCGAGGCTATCGAAAGCGCCTCCTCCGAGGCGGCGAGGGCGCGCGCCGCCTCGCCCAGGGCGTTCAGGGTATCGGCCCGGCCTATCAAGGCCAGGGCGATATTCTTGGGGCTGCCGAGGGCCCTCGCCTCCGCTTCGACGAGGTCGAAGCGCGACAGAGCCTTGTCGAGGCAAAAGTCTTCGAAATCGAAGCAGGCGAGGTTGTTCAGGGCGAGCATGGCGCATTCGCGGTCCCCCACCACACGGAAGAAGGCCTCGCTCCGCTCGAAGAGGCGGCAGGCATCGGCCCTCCTCCCCTTGCGCACGTAGGCCACCGCGAGGTTGGTGGCCACCCGGGCCGCCGAAATCATCTCCGCCCGCCCTTCGAAGGCCGAGAGGGCCTTTTCGAGCTCCCCGATCGCCTCGTCGAGCTCGCCATTCACGAGGGCGAGGCTCCCGAGGCCCTGGGCGGCCTCCGCCTCCACGAGGCCGTCGCCGAGACCGAGGGCCAAACCGCGGGCCCCGGCGAAATCGGCGTGGCTCTGCCTCCTCCTTCCCCTGTAGTAGTCGTTCCATCCCATCGCGACGAGGCCAGAGGCCAGCTCTTTTTCGAGGCCGCCGGAGCGGGCCAGTTCGATCGATTTCTCGAAGTCGAGGGCGGCCCGCTCATAGTCGCCCGAGCTCCTCTTGAGGGCGCCGCGATCCCTGAGACCGACGATCGTCAGGCGCAAAGAGAGTCCCCGGTTTTCTTCGAGACAACGGTCGAAGTACCTGATGCCTTCGGAGTAGGCGCCCTGCATGTCCCAGTGCTTCCAAAATCCGCAGGCGAGCTCCAAGGCCCTCGTCGCGTCCTCCTCGAGGAGGAGGCTGTCGAGGGCGCGGATGAACTCCGCGTGCTCGAGCCGCAGGCCTTGGGAATAGCGAGCCTCGGGGATCCTTCCCGGGTCTTCGCCGCGGCCCCCCATGGCGAGCTCGTGATACCGCCGCGAATGGGCCTCCTCCACCGCCTCGGATTCGGGAGAGCGGGAGAGCAGCTCGGCGGCGTAGACGCGGAGGGTTTCGAGGAGATGATAGTGGCTGTGATCGTCTCCTTCCTCGAAGACGAGGAGGCTCTTGTCGACGAGGGAGGCAAGGAGTTCGGGCGCCTGTGCCCCGATGCTTTTGCCCGCGGCCGCGAGCAAAGCCTCGGCCGAAGCGAGGCTGAAGCTTCCCCTGAAGGCCCCAAGGGCCCGGAAGGCCGCCCTCTCCGGCCGCGAGAGCAGCTTGTAGCTCCAGTCCGCCACCGAGCGGAGGGTGCGCTGACGGTCCGGCAGATCCCGGGAGCCGCAGTCGAGGAAGGCGAAATCGACTTCGAGCCTGCGCATGATCTCCTCGGCCGGGAAGGCGCGGATTCTCGAGGCCGCGAGCTCGATGGCGAGGGGAATCCCGTCGAGCCTAGCGCAGATCTGGGCGATCGCCGGCGCGTTGGCCTCGTCGACGAGGAAGGAAGGGCGGACGGCCTTGGCCCTTTCGACGAAGAGGCGGACGGCGTCGCATTGGGCTATCGAGGCCATCCCGCGATCGCCCCCCCTCGGCAGGGAAAGGGGTTCGAGGGAGAACTGACGCTCCCAGCGTATGCGGAGGGCCTCGCGGCTCGTCGCCATGATCGAGAGCGAGGGGCAGGCGGCCAGGAGCTCGGCGAGGAGGCCGCCGGCACCCGAGACCTGTTCGAGGTTGTCGAGGACGAGGAGGACCTGGCGCGAGGCGAGGTGGGCGACCAGGGCCTTTTGGGGCCCCTGTGAGGCTTCCTCCTTTACCGCGAGCACCGAGGCGATGGCGCCTGCCGCCTCCTCCGCGTCTCGGCAGGCCGCGAGCTCGACGAACCACACGCCACCCTCGAAGGCGTCAATCAGCTCGGCCCCCGCCTGCACCGAGAGGCGGGACTTGCCCACGCCGCCGGCCCCGAGTATCGAGAGGAAGCGGCATCCGGGATCGGTGAAGCTCGTCTTTATCGTATCGATCGCCTCGACGCGGTCGATGAAGGCCGTGGGCTCGACGGGAAGGTTATGCGGTCGCGAGTCGATGGACCTGAGCGGGGGAAAGTCTTCGCGGAGACCCTCGTATCCCGCCTGGGATATGCTCTCCGCCCGCGAGAGGTCCTTGAGGCGGTGGCTGCCGAGGCTCCGGAGGGAAATGCCCTCCGGCACATGGTCGGCGAGAAGTTCGGAGGTCGCGAGGCTGAGGAGGATCTGTCCGCCGTAGGCAAGGCCGAGGATGCGGGAGGCGCGGTTGAGCGTCTGGCCGAAGTAGTCGCCGTCGCGCTCCTCGGCGGGGCCGGAGTGGAGGGCCATCCGCACGGCGACGCCGGGAAGGCCCCACTTCTCGGAGGCGATCGCGAGCTGGATCGCGACCGCCGCCCTGAGGGCTTGGACCGGGTCGGAGAAGGCCGCGCAGAAGGCGTCGCCCACCGTCTTGAAAACAAGGCCTCCGCGGGACTCGATGCCCTCGCGGAGGATTTCGTCGTGCCGTCGAAGGGCCCCCGACATCGCCTGGGCGTCGCGTTCCCATTTGAGGCTGCTCGCCTCCATGTCGGTAAAGAGAAAGGTGGGCGTAGCGATGGAGAGGCCAGACATCGCGTCTCCTCTACTATTTAGATCGTTAAAGTTTCGACCGGGAAGTTTAATCCTGCAAGCGAAGAGTGGTTTCGAATTATGAAACCTATGTTTCATATCTTGCAGTGAGCACAAAACAGGGCTATGATTTCACGCGCTTTCAGCCTAAGGAGTTTTCATGGATCTCGAAGCCTTTGATGGGGACTTCTCGAAAATCGACTATGTCTCCTTCCTCGTCGTGGACCTCGCGGGAGAGCTGCGATCCGTCTCCCTTCCGAGACGCTACGCGACGGAAAAAATCCTCGCGAAGGGCATCGGATTCGACGCCTCGAACTTCGGCTACGCCGACGTGCGCAGAAGCGACATGGTGGCGGTGCCCGAGCTCTCGACGGGCTTCGTCGAGAACAAGGACGGCTTCCGGATCCTCCACGCCTTCTGCGACGTGCTCACGACGGACGGCGAGCCCTTCGCCCACTATCCCCGCGCCGTGGCGCGGAAGGCCCTCGAGCATCTCCGCGCCTCGGGTCTCGGCGACGACGCGAAGATGCTCGTCGAGCTCGAGTTCTATGTCTTCGACGAGGTCTCCTACTCGACGACGGCCGGCCACTCGTACTACCGCGTCGGCAGCGCCGAGGGCATCGGCGCCGGACACGAGGACGCCCCCCGCTTCGGGGCCTCGAAGGGCTATCACCGCCTCGCCCCCGACGATCGCTACGGCCTCCTCAGGAACCGCGCGGTAAAGGCCATGGAGGCCGCGGGCATCCCGGTGAAATATCATCACCACGAGGTCGCCGCCTCGCAGCTCGAGATCGAGCTCGACTTCATGTCCATCGCCAAGGCGGGCGACGCCGTCGTCCTCGCCAAATGGATCATCCGATCGACGGCCGACGAACTCGGCCTCCATGTCACCTTCATGCCGAAGCCGATCTACGGCCTGGCGGGCTCGGGCATGCACGTGCACCAGTTCGTCGAGAAGGGCGGCGCCTCGGTCTTCCCCGGCGAGGCCCTCCACGGCCTCTCGCGCGAGGGCCTGGCCTGGGCGGCCGGCATCCTCGAGCACTCGCTGAGCGGGGCCCTCCTCGCCTGGTCGAATCCGAGCACCAATTCGTACCGACGCCTCATTCCCGGCTTCGAGGCGCCGGTAGCCGCCACCATCGACCGCGGTTCCCGGGCCGCGGCCATCCGGATTCCCGGCTACCTCCGCAAGGGCGAGGCCCGCATCGAATTCCGCACGGGCGACGCGACGGCCAACGTATACTTCCACCTCGCGGCCATGCTCCTCGCGGGCCTCGACGGCGTGAAGCGCGGCCTCGACCCCGTGGCCCTCGGTTTCACGGCGGCCGACGAGAAGGGCGGCGGAACCGGCATCCGCTCCTTCCCCACGGGCCTCTTCCACGTCCTCTCGGGTCTCGACAAGGATCGGACCTGGCTCGCCCCGGTATTTCCCGACGAACTGATCGACGCGTGGATAGCGCGCAAACGCAAGGAGGCGGAATATGTCTACAACGCTCCAGTCCCCCAGGAATATGAGCTCTACTTCTGAGGCCGCCGCGCGGCCGGCGTCGAGCGCCGGAAGGCCCGCCGCCACGGGGGCCACGGAGACCCTCATGGGCGACGAGGCCATCGCCCTCGGCGCCCTCCACGCCGGCCTGTCGAGCGCCTACGCCTACCCGGGCACCCCCTCCACCGAGATCATGGAGTCCTTCCAATCCTGGAAGGCCGCGCGCGAGGCGCCCGCTTGCCCCTCGGCCACGATGGAGGCCCTCCTGGCCGAATGGTGCTCCAACGAGAAGACGGCCTACGAGTCGGCCCTCGGGGCATCCTTCGCCGGCAGGCGCGCCATCGTGTCGATGAAGCACGTCGGCCTCAACGTGGCCGCCGATCCCTTCGTCAACTCGGCCCTGATCCGGATCAACGGCGGCCTCGTCGTCGTCGTGGCCGATGACCCGGGCATGCACTCGAGCCAGGACGAGCAGGACACGCGCGTCCTGGCCGACTTCGCCCGCCTTCCCTGCTTCGAGCCCGCCAACCAGCAGGAAGCCTACGACATGACGCGCGCGGCCTTCGATTTCAGCGAGGCCCACGAGGTCCCCGTCGTCATACGCATCACGACGCGGCTCGCCCACTCCCGCTCCATCGTCGATCTTTCCGCGGCCAGGGCGCCCAATCCCCTCCACAAGGCCGAGGCCGACAAGTCCTGGATACTGATGCCGGCCATTGCCCGAAGGCGCTGGAAGGTCCTCCTCGGCAAGCAGGCGGCCTTCCTCGAGCACGCCGAGGGGGCGGCCCGCCTCGAAGCCGGCGGTTCCAAGCTCGGCGTGATCGCCTGCGGCATCGCCAGACAATACCTCCTCGAGAACCTCGAGGATCTCACGGCCCAGCTCGGCGAGAGACCCACAATCCTCACAATTAACAGCTATCCGGTCCCCGTGGGACGGATCCGCGAGCTCGCCGCCCGCGTCGGGCGCATCCTCGTGCTCGAGGATGGCTTTCCCCACGTCGAGGACATGATGCGGGGCGTCTTCGGCGCGCCGGTGCCGGTGGAGGGCCGCCGCTCGGGCGCCCTCCCCCTCGACGGGGAGCTCTCGCCCGACCTCGTGCGGACGGCCCTCGGTCTCCCCGCCCGGAAGCTCCTCGAGACAGGCTCCCTCGTCCCGCCCGAGCGGCCGCCCCAGTTCTGCCAGGGCTGTCCCCACGGCGATTCCTACTCGGCCCTCAAGGAAGCCCTCAAGCCCTATCCAGAGTACTCGGTGAACTCCGACATCGGCTGCTACACCCTCGGCGCCCTGCCTCCCTGGAACGCCATCGACAGCTGCGTCGACATGGGCGCCTCGGTGGGCATGGCCCGCGGGGCGGCGGGGGCGGGAATGCATCCAGCCGTCGCCGTCATCGGCGACTCGACCTTCTACCACTCCGGCCTTCCCAACCTCGTCGACGCGGTGTCGCACAACACGAACATCACCCTGGTGATTCTCGACAACGACACGACGGGCATGACGGGGGCCCAGCCCACCATCGCCCCAGCTTCGCGCCTCGAGCCCCTCCTCCGCGGCGTCGGCGTCGATCCCGCCCACATCAGGCAGCTCCGCGCCCACCGGACGGAGCACGAGGCGAACGTCAGGATCATCGGCGAGGAACTCGCGCACGAGGGACCTTCGGTCATAATCATGATCCGCGAATGCATCGAATGGGCCAAGAAGACGAGGAACGCATGAACTACGACATCATTCTCTGCGGGGTCGGCGGACAGGGCGGGATCTCCGTCTCCGTCGTGATCGCCAAGGCGGCCATGGCCGAGGGCTTCAGGGTCAAGCAGTCCGAGATCCACGGCATGGCCCAGCGGGGGGGCGAGGTCCTGGCCCATCTCCGCATCTCCGACAGCGAGCCGGCGAGCCCCTCCATCCCCCTCGGGGCCGCCGACCTCATCATCTCCTTCGAGCCCCTCGAGGCCCTGCGCCACGCCCATTGGCTCTCCGTGGACGGGGGCAGGCTGGTCTCGGCCCTCTCTCCGGTGAAAAACATCGCCAATTACCCCGATCTCGAGACGGTGCTCGCGACGCTCCGCGGCCTTCCGAGGAATTTCCTCGTGGACGCCGACGCCCTCGCCCGGGAGGCGGGCAACGTCAGGGCCGCGAACATGGTCCTCGTGGGCCTCGCCTCCACGATGATGCCCATCCCCGCGGCCCGCCTCGAAGAAGAGACGGCGGCCTTCTTCGCCCGCAAGGGCCAGGCCGTGGTCGACGCCAACATCGCCGCATTCAGGAAGGGCCGCGCGGCGGCCTCCCCCTCGGCCTAGACTGCTCCCTGAAAGGTATCCTCGATGAAGTACGACCACGAAACCCTGGAGCGCCTGGCGCGCGAATCGGCCGAGAGGGCCAAGGCCGAGGGCCGCGACGCCCTGACCGACCTCGAAGGCCTCGCGATCCTGGGCGCGATGGGCCTCGACCTGCCCTTCTTCCGCCTCGTTAAGAACGCCGCCGAGGCCCGGGCCGCGGCGTCGGAGGCCCGCGGGGCTACCGCCCCGCGCGGGGCTACGGCCCCGCGAAGGCTGGTGGTAAAGGTCGCGAGTCCCGAGATCCTCCACAAGACCGAGGTCGGCGGCGTCGCCATCCTCGACGCTGCCGAGCATCCCGATCTCCCCGCCGCCGTGGAGGCCTCCGTCGCCGATATGGAGCGGCGCTTCGCGGACAAACGGGTCGAGGGTTATACGATAAACGAGTTCGTGGCCTACGAGCCACGCATCGGCCACGAGATGATCGTCGGCTACCGTTTCGCGGCCGACTTCGGCCCCGTCGTGAGCTTCGGTCCGGGCGGCATCTTCGCCGAGAGACTGGCCGGAGCCTTCAAACCGGGCTCGGCCAACGACTTCTTCTCGCCCGCCACCGCCGACCGCGCCCTCATCGAGGAAAGGCTCCGCGACAACGAGGTCTGCGTCCTCGCCTCGAAGGGTTTGCGCAACACGAAGCCGGCCATTTCCTTCGAGCGCATCGTCGATGTCGTCGAGGCCTTCGTGAAGGCGGCTCCAGCCCTCGCCGCCGCGGGCATCCTCGAGTTCGAGGTGAACCCCTTCGTCATCGCCCCGGCCTCGGCCGGCGGCGCAAAGGGCGGCGCGGACGGCGCAAAGGGCGAGGCCGCGGGCGCAGCCCGTCTCGTCGCCTTGGACGTCCTCGGCAAGGTCGGCAGGCTTTCTTCGTCGGGGGCGGAAATCGGCCTCGACGCGGAGGGCCGCGTCGTCAATCTCGCCCAGGCCCGGAGGCCCGTGGCCAAGCTCGATGCCCTCCTCCAGCCCCGGAGCGCCGCCGTCATCGGCGTGTCCGAGAAGGGGATGAACAACGGCCGCATAATCCTCAACAACCTCATCCACGACGGCTTCGACAGGAAGCGGCTCTACGTCGTCAAGCCCGGCAGCGCCGAGATCGACGGCTGCCTCTGCGTGCCCGACGTCGCCAGCCTGCCGGAAAAGGTGGATCTCTTCGTCCTCGTCATCCCCGCCGCCCAGGCCGCGGCCACGATCGCCCAACTTGCGGAGCTCGACAAGGCCGCCTCCATCATCGTCATCCCCGGCGGGCTCGAGGAGAAGGGCGGCACCGAGGCCATCGTCGCGAAGATGCGCGAGGCCCTCGCCGCCTCGCGGAAGGGCTCAGGCGGCGGTCCCCTGATCAACGGGGGCAACTGCCTGGGCATCCGCTCGGTCCCCGGGAAGTACAACACCCTCTTCATCCCCGAGTACAAGCTCCCGATGCCGAAGGGCGCCGTCGCCCCGGTGGCCGTGATCTCCCAGTCGGGAGCCTTCGCGATCTGCCGCGTCTCGAAGCACCCCGGCATCAATCCCAAGTACCTCGTCACCTGCGGCAACCAGATGGACCTCACCGTCGGCGACTGGCTCGAGCACCTTTCGGCCGACAGGGAGCTCGAGGTCTTCGCCGTCTACGTCGAGGGCTTCAAGCCCCTCGATGGGGAAAAGCTCCTTCGCGCGGTGCGCTCCATCGTCGCCTCGGGGCGCAGTGTCATCTTCTACCGCGCCGGGAGGACGGCCGCCGGGGCAGCCGCCAGCGCCAGCCACACGGCCAGCATAGCCGGCGACTGGCCCGTCACGCGCGCCCTCCTCGAGGGGGCGGGGGCCATCGTGGCCACGACCCTCGACGCCTTCGACGACGCCCTCACCACCTTCGCCCTCCTTCGGGGCAAGCGCCTGCCGGCGGGCGGCAGGGCCCCCGCCCTCGGCGCCGTGTCCAACGCGGGTTTCGAGTGCGTGGCCTTCGCCGACAATCTCGGAAGCATGGAACTCGCCACCCTCTCCGCGGGGACGGGGCCGAAACTCGAGGCCATCTTCGCCGAGGCCCGTATCGGCGACATCGTCGACGTGCACAATCCGGTCGACCTGACGCCCATGGCGGGGGACGGGGCCTACGAGGCGACCTTCCGCGCCATCCTCGACGACCCCGGGGTGGACTGCGGCATCGTCGGCATCGTCCCCCTCACGGTCATGATGAACAGCCTGGCCCTCGATCCCTCCGTCCACGGCGAGGACGTGACGAGGGAGGATTCCCTCGCCTCCCGCTACGGCACCTTGATGCGCGAGAGCGACAAGCCCTGGGTGGCCGTCGTCGACTCGGGAAGCCTCTACGACCCCCTCGTCGCCGAACTCGAGCGCTGCGGCGTGCCGACCTTCCGGAGCGCCGACAGGGCCCTGGCCATGCTCGACCGCTGGCTCGCGAGGCGGCGCTAGAGGGAACTCGGGTCCGTGATTCCCCTCCCGAATGATCTTTTCGCGGAGGGGCCGCGGGACTATCATTGAAGCGATGTCCGAATCGATCTCTCAAAACGAACGCTCCGAGCTCCTCCGCCGGGCCGAGCTCTTCGTCGACCTCCTCGACGAGGATTTCCGCTATTTCGCCGGC
>DATKTD010000253.1:0-6186 GCA_035531315.1 Rectinemataceae bacterium | reverse complement strand
CGGGCTGCGCGGAATAGAGGGTGAGGGCGCCGAAGGCCTTCTCGTCCGTGCCCTTGAGCGGCAGGCCGATCGAGGAACGATACCCGCGGGGTAGGGCCTGGTCCCGCCACAGGCTCACGCTCGGATCGGTGACGAAATCTTGCACATAGCGGCTGGTCGCCGTGGCGATGCAGCGGCCCGTCGGCCCGACGCCGAAGGGGCCTTCGCCCCAGCTTATGTGTATGGCCTCGAGATAGCCCAGTTCCTGGCCGGCGAAGGCCATGGGGCGCACCGACTTGGCCTCGTCGTCGTCGGCGTAGCCGACCCAGGCCATCAGGTAGCCTCCCGAGGCGCAAAGGATCCTGCAGATGAGCTCAAGGAGGGTCTTTTCGTCACCGGCCCTGGAAATGGCCTTGGTGCATTCATGGATGACGGCCAGTTCCCGGTTGGTCTTGGCCAGGACCGATTCGCTCTGGAGCCTGAGCTCGTTCTCGGCCCGCAATTCATTCTGAGAGTCGCGCAGCCTGGAATAAGGAGCCGTCACCGTGGCCACGAAGATGCCGCGATAGAGGAGAAAAAATGCCGCTAGTTTATAGAGGTGGCCGAGAAGATTGTAGCTGTCATAGGCGCTTTTATAGAGGGTGAAGGACAGCTCGCTCGCGATGCTGAGGACGAGGGCGGCGATCATCTTGCTTGTGCCGCCATCCTTTTCGCCGAAGGGCCGCCGCCAGAATCCGAGAAGGGCCAGGCCGAAGAGGGCGATGTTCAGCCATTCCATCCCTATCTTGGCGGAGGTCAGACCGAGGTCCTCGATGAACATCGCCGGCAGGGCGTTTTCGAAGAAGAGGGCAGGGATGGAAACGAGAGCGACGAGGAATAGTCCGAGGATGGCGGTGGAGGCTCGTCGCGGATTCCAGCCCTGCTCCTCCCTCCGGGCGAAGGCGGCGGCCGCCAGGCCCAGACCCGAGGAAAGCCTCGCCGCCTCCCAGAAGAGGATACCCTTGTTGGTCGAGCTCGGGCTGGCGAAGGGGGGCATGCCGGGAAAGCTCAGGAGGTGGAGGAGGTCGAAGGTCCCTACGAGGATAAAGGCGAAAGAGACGAAAAAGATGCCCTTGTTCGTCCGCGGCGCCAGGGCGAACCAGCCCAGACCGAAGATCGAATAGGAAACCACGACGCCGAAGAGCTCGATGATATTGTGGATGGCCAGGTATTCCGGGGCGGGGAGGACGGTATAGAAGCGGGCAAAGAGGGCTATTAGGAGGAAGGGCAGGAGGATGCCGAAGGCGATCGCGGAGAGGAGCGGTCCGGAGGCAATCCCGGAGGGAGGCTGGCGCCGAGCCTTCATGGTCTCAAGTATAGGCGCCGCGGAGTCAAAGTAAAGCCCCTAGAGTTTCTCGCCGCAGTTGAAGCATTCGGTCCTGTACACCGAGTTTTCCGCCTGGCATTTCGGACATTTCAGGGCCACGAGGCCGCTTGCCGTGGCGCGGCTTCCGCCGCCGGAATAATGGGGCGGGGCTGGCGGGGGGGCTTCGGGCTCGGCGATCGGAAGGGCTTCTTCCTGGACTTCCTCGATCGGCTTGGCATCCGCTTTTTCCGGCACCGACACCGGCACCGGCACCGGCGCCTCGGCGGCAATCCCGGTTACCGGGAGCTGGCCGAGGTTGACGTTGATGGTTTGGCCTTCCTTCGAATCGAGGCGACCGGGCAGGTTCCGGGAAAGCCGGCCCAACTCGCGCGAAATCACGTAAAGCTCGGCGGCGATGAAGAGAAGGATCGCCAATGCGAGGATGTCGAGCAGCGTGGTCATGACATTAGTATCGGCGCGGCTCGGGGAAAGATCGAGTCCGCCTCCCCTAGCGGAACTCGAAGTATTCCAGGGTGCCCGGGGAGGTCTCAGGCGGGCCTCCCGGGAGCGTGAGCGTCACCGGGCTCAGGAAGCGCGTGTACCAGGGTTTGAGGCCCAAGGCCCGGGCGAAGCCCGCGAGGAGGGCGGGCTGGCCATCGAGGAGGTCGGTCGAGGTGATCAGCCTATCCGACGCGACGAAGGTCGCCGCGAAGCCGTCGGCGGTGGAATAGGTGACGGATGATGCGATGGGGCTCGGGTGTCGCGGGTCGGGATGCTTCGTCGCCGGAGCCTCGATGACCCTCACCTCGGCGGAAGACCAGGCTTCCTTGTCGAGTCCGGCAGGGGAGCCGACGAAGAGGAGGGGGGCTTTTCCGCCCCCGCGGTCCTTCGAGGCCCGAAGCTCGGAAACGATCACGGTATGGCCGCCCACGGTGGCCCGGCCCCACCACCAGGAGTCCATCAGCGCGGCCGGGGATATATTGCCCCAATTGTGATCATGATAGCCCGAGCCCCGAACCTCGCGGGTAGTTCCGTCGACGGTGAGGGTTCCGGTAACGAGCCCTTCGGGGACGGCCGCGAGCCAGGCGAAAAAGGAGTCCCCGTCGGCGACGACGCCCGATGCCGGCCTCCAAGGGGCGACCGTCCCGTGGAGTCTGAGGTCGACCCCAAGGCCACCCGTGGCCGCGGGATCGATGAAAATGCGGTAGTCCGCGAGGTCGCCCGAAAAGGAATGTGGTCCGATTCCGACATCGGCCTCCTTCGTGCCGAAGCGGCCCTTGCCCCGATAGGTTCCGAACCAATGCCTGGTTCGGCCGTCGAAAGGCGTGATTTCGAGGCTTACCGCCGGGGCGTCGATGCCGAAGGGCCAGTTGTTCCCGAACCAGGCCACGACGATGCTGCCGTCGTCGAGGAGGCCGTCGAAATACCACCATTCGTAATGTCTCGAATCGGAGTTGGCTCGGCGTCCGTCCTCGCTGGCGACGATGACGCGTCGATCGATGCCGAGGGCCGCGTAGTCCGCGTCGCTGTCGAGGAGGCGGATGGAGGGCTCCGCCATCCGCGTCTCGGTTCCCGTCGCCGGCGAAAGGCTCGCGCAGGAAGAGAGGGCCGTGAGGACGAGGGCGGAGACGAGAAAGGGAACCAGGACCAGGGTCCGGTGGAGTTCTCGCCGGCGCCGTCGGGAGGGCTCCTTAGCCCGAGACGAGGGACTTCGCGGCGATGGGAGCCTTTGCCTGCCTCGCATATCATCCCTCCTTCTCTCGAAGGATAGTCGGGCCGCCGGGGAAAAGAAAGAAGAAGCCCGTCCGGAGGGGATTGGACTATACTTGATGGCTGAGACGAGGCCTCAACGCCATGAATGACGACCTCCGCGAAAGGAGCGTGACATGGAATACAGGATTCGCGACATCGCCCTCGCAGAATGGGGGCGCAAGGAACTCGCGATGGCCGAGAAGGAGATGCCCGGCCTGATGGCCGCCCGCGAAGGCTACGGCGGCTCCGTCGGAACCGCGCGGGCCCTGGAAGGCGCGCGGATAACGGGCTCCCTCCACATGACGATGCAGACGGCCGCCCTCATCGAAACCCTCGTCGCCCTGGGCGCCGATGTGCGTTGGTCGAGCTGCAATATCTTTTCGACGCAGGATCACGCCGCCGCGGCCGTCGTCGTCGGAAGGGGGAGCGCCCGGGAACCCGCTGGCGTGCCCGTCTTCGCATGGAAGGGCGAGACCCTCGACGAGTACTGGGAGCTTCTCGATCTTTCGCTGCGCTTCCCCGGCGGCAAGGGCCCGCAGCTCGTCGTCGACGACGGAGGCGACGCGACCCTGATGATTCACCTCGGCTACGAGGCCGAGAAGGATTCCTCGATCCTTCGGCGCGATGCCGGCAGCGAGGACGAGGCCGCCCTCCTCCGACGCCTCAGGCTCATCCGCGAGGAGAATCCCCGACGCTGGCACGAGGTCGTTGAGGACTGGAGGGGCGTGTCGGAGGAGACGACGACGGGAGTGCATCGCCTGTATCGCATGGCCCGCGAGGGCCGCCTCCTCGTGCCCGCCATCAACGTGAACGATTCGGTGACCAAGAGTAAATTCGACAACCTCTACGGCAACCGCGAATCCCTCATCGACGGCATCAAGCGGGCCACGGATGTGATGCTCGCGGGCAAGGTGGCCGTGGTTTGCGGCTATGGCGACGTGGGCAAGGGCTGCGCCCAGTCGCTGCGGGGCCAGGGCTCCCGCGTCATCGTGGTCGAGATCGATCCGATCTGCGCCCTCCAGGCCGCCATGGAGGGCTACGAGGTGACGACGATCGAGGATGCCCTGCCGAAGGCGGAAATCTACGTGACAGCGACGGGCAACACCGACATCGTCACCCTCGACCACATGGCGCGGATGCGCGACCAGGCCATCGTCTGCAACATCGGCCACTTCGACGCCGAGATACAGGTGGCCGAGCTCAACAAGGCCCCCGGCCTGCGGAAGGTCAACATCAAGCCCCAGGTCGACAAATACGTCTTTCCCGACGGCCACTCGATCCTCATCCTCGCCGAGGGTCGCCTCGTCAACCTCGGCTGCGCCATGGGCCATCCTTCCTTCGTGATGTCGGCCTCCTTTACCAACCAGGTCCTCGCGCAGATCGAGCTCTGGCGCTCGCGCGCCGTCGCCAAACCCGGCGTTGCGGTGCTCCCCCGCAGGCTCGACGAGGAGGTGGCGAGGCTCCACCTCGACAAGCTCGGCGTCAAGCTATCGAGGCTCACGCCGAAACAGGCCGCCTACATCGACGTCGATATCGATGGGCCATACAAGACGGAGAACTACCGCTATTGAGGCGCGTCGCCTAATGAAGGTCTCGGCCCCGCCCTGGGGCGGCGCCGGGACTGGCACAAATGGCGCTTGTTGACTTCCGCCACCTGTCCCGTTTTAATACGATAATTCTTTCACGCAAGAACAGGGGCAGCCATGCAAGCGGAAGGCCGACGCGAGATTCCCTACAACTACACCTCGGCGGACGACCGCCAGGTCCTCGTCTTCCTCCTCGGGGCCGAAGCCTGGGCGACCTTCGAGAGTCTGCGCGACCAGCGCGTCACGGGTCGGTCGGCCCGCCTCCTCCTTCGGGTGCTGGGCGAGTTCTTCCTGATCAGGCGCAATCCCTATGTCTATGACGAACTCCTGGCCTCGCCCGTCTCGAGGCGCCGCTTCGCCTCCCAAGTCCGACACGATCTCGCGGTGGTGGAGGCGAAGGCCCTAGGGAACGCCGCGGTCCTCGGCCTCGTCCGACAAAGCCGGAGCCTCCTCGAAGGGCTCTTGGAAGAGCTGCGCCTGGCCCCGGCCCGGCGCGCGAAGATCCGATCGGCCCTCGGCCCCATCGTGGGATCGGCCAACCTGTCCTTCGACCCCTTCGCCCTGATATCGCACGCGACCGACGCGACGGACTGGCGCCTCCACCTTCCCTACGCCGTCGCCCTTCCGACGAGGGAGGAACAGGTCGCCCCCCTTTTGGCCGAGATCGGCCGACTCGGGCTCAAGGCCGTCGCGCGAGGGGCGGGCACGGGTCTCACCGGAGGCGCGGTGCCCCTGGCGCCCGAGGTCGTCGTGATCAACACCGAAAGGCTCAACCGCGTCATTGGGCTAGGGCGGGGCGAGGCAGGCGGAGTGGACCGGGTCTGGCTCGACGTCGAGGCGGGATGCGTCACCGAGACGGCGATCCATGCCGCGAAGGAGGGGGGATTCGTCTTCGCGACGGATCCGACGAGCGAGTGGGCCTGTACCATCGGGGGCAACATCGCCGAGAACGCGGGAGGCAAGACGGCTGTCCTCTGGGGCACGGCCGTCGACAACCTCCTGTCATGGCGCATGGCCCTGCCCGACGGGCGTCGCATCATCGTCGAGCGTCTCGGCCATCCCGGGCGCAAGATACTGGAGGCGGACCTCCTTCGATTTCGCCTGAGCGACGAGGCTGGCCTCGGCCTGGGGACCGTCGAACTGCGGGGCTCGGAGCTCCGCAAGAAGGGCCTCTGGAAGGACATCACCAACAAGGCGCTTTCCGGCCTGCCCGGGCTCCAGAAGGAGGGCACCGACGGAGTCATCACCGGCGCGCGCTTCATCCTGCACCGGCCCTACGAGCGCAAGGCGACCATCTGCCTGGAATTCTTCGGCGAGGACATGGAGGACGCGAGCCGCGTCATCCTCGAGATGACGGCCGCCTTCGAGAACGGGGGAGAGGAGACCCTGATGGCCCTCGAGCACTTCGACGAGGAGTACGTCGAGGCCGTGGATTACCGGACCAAGGCCAGCCGCGGCGGCAGGCCCAAGGCCGTCCTCCTCGTCGACCTCGTGGCCCATGACGAGGGTCAGCTCGAGCGCGGC
>DATKTD010000252.1:0-18258 GCA_035531315.1 Rectinemataceae bacterium | reverse complement strand
GCGATGCGGTGGCACGGGGCATTTACTTCGTCAGGGTCGTGGCTGGAGACATCGATGAGATCAGGAAGGTGTTGGTGGTGAAGTAGCTCCATCCTTCGCGGGGACGGCCGACCAGGGTCGGCCGCCCTCCGCGCTGGCGGTGCCTTCGCGGTCAGTAGCCGTCTTTATAGTAATGGAGTTCGGGATCGGCTATCTCGACGCTACCAGCGTCGGGATGCTCGAAATTGAAGGGGGCGACGGAAAGCTCCATCACCGGGCTCGTCGCGGACGAATCGAGGGTGAAGATGTTGCCCGCGCTCATCCGGAGGGCCAGGCGGACCCAGCCTGTGGCGGCGTCGTAGCTCAGGCCGCTTGCAGGATCGACGCTGCCGTCGATGGGGTAGGCGTGCTGGGGACCCGAAGGATTCGGAATGAGGGCATGCATGGAAAGTGTGACGGCCGAGGCGGCATAGGGCTGCACAGCCGTCGGTTCCGCGACGAAGGTATGTGCTGGTTTTTTGACCCATAGGCTGAACTCGTAGTAGCCGCTTCTGAGCGTCTTTGTGGTCTCACCCGAGGGGAGGAGGCGGAGCCTCAGCCTAAAATCGCTCGCTATGTCGGAGCGGATGATCCTGACATCGTCCATTGTAAAGTCCAAGAATGTTCCAGCGCCAAAATAAAGGGCCGGTGAGCTCGCCGGGGGCACCGGGAGGTCGGGGAGGAGGACATCGGTCGTGGCAAGGATGTTCGTCAGTGTGGTCTTGCTGGAATCAAATGATCCTACGGGGGCTACTTGATAGGCATATGAAGAGCCATTGGCAAGGAAGAATCGCCAGCCATAGGTATGGTTTCCGGTGCTCGTCGCGTGATCGGCAATAGAGCCAAGATCGAAGTATGCGTAATCACCTGCGATGGGAGTCTGTATTCGGATCGATTGGGTCCCGTGGATGGCACTCGTGCCCGAGGCTGGAGTTGAGCTCGCGGAATTGACAAGTGTCCAGTTCGTAGTCGGATTGCCTGGACTCTCGAAGTCTCCCGCCCCCGGGTAGAGGTTCGCGAGGGCGAGCTCGTAGACGGGGGTGGTGGAGGGGAGGGAAGAGGGGGGGCTGTCCGCGGAACTGCTGAGGCTCATATAGAGGTAGGTGGCGCCGTCGCTGTCGCCGCGCCAGGCCCAGGTCCACTTTCCGTCCGCTAGGTAGTTCGCCAGGCTGAGATCCTGTTGGTCGAGCCCCCTCCCGGCTATATAGTTCTCGTTGGTATCGTAGTATCCCGCCCAGGGATCGGTGATTCCCAATAGATCGGAGAGCTGCTGGCAGCCCGAAAGAAGGGCGAGGGCAACGACGCCGAGGAGGGCATGACCGAGAGGCGGAGGCACCAGGCGCTTGGAAGGTCCCATGCCACCAATATACCGCGGTCCGGACCGCGATCGCCAGCAAATGCCGCTCGCCTCGGCCGGGCAAAGCCCCCCGCGTTGCCGCGTTTTCGAATCGGGAGTATATTTACTGCGATTTTGCCTGAAAGGAGCACCTCTCCATGAAGATCCTGATGGTCTCGAGCGAGGCGACCCCTTTTGCCAAGGCAGGCGGACTGGCCGATGCGGTATCGGCCCTGGCCCGCTCGCTGGAACGCGCCGGCCACGACCTGCGCATTCTGCTCCCTCGTTACTATTTTATCGATCGGGCCTCCCTCAAGCCCGTTCCGGGAGGCCTATCCGTCCCCTTTCCCGCGGGCAAGGTCCACTGCGGTCTCTTTCAGGGGCAGCTCCCCGATTCGAAGGTTCCCGTCTATTTCATCGATCATGAAGGCTTCTACGGCCGCGACGGCATCTATGGTACCAAGACCGAGCCCGACTTCGCCGACAACACCGAGCGCTTCGCCCTCCTGTCTCGAGGGGCCTTCGAGCTCTGTCGGGCCATCGACTGGTTTCCGGACATCCTTCACGCCCACGACTGGCCAAGCGCCCTCGTGCCCGTCTATCTCAAATATAGCGAGGATTCCCCCGACTTCGCGGCCACCGCGAGCGTCCTGACCATCCATAATCTCGGTTACCAGGGCCTCTACCCCTCCGGCCGCTTTCCCGGCACCGGGCTTCCATGGGATCTCTTCGCTGCCGCGGGCTTCGAGCAGGGCGACTCGCTCAACCTCCTCGCCGCCGGCCTCCGCGCGGCGGACAGGTTGACGACGGTTTCCCCGACCTACGCCCGGGAAATCCAGACGCCAGAGTACGGCGCCGGCCTCGATTCGATACTCAGGCACCGCTCCGCCAACCTCGTCGGCATCCTGAACGGGGTCGACGGGGGCGAATGGGATCCCGCCACCGACTCCTATCTTCCCGCCACCTATTCCCGCGCCGACATGGCCGGCAAAGCGGCCTGCAAGGCCGAGCTGCAGCGGGCCATGGGGCTTCCGGTCGACGATAGCCTTCCCCTCATCGGCATGGTCACCCGCCTCGCCGAACAGAAGGGCATCGGCGAGCTCTTCGGCCCGATGCACGGCAGCGCCTGGCGCATCTGCACGGGTATGGCACTGCAATTCGCCATCGTGGGCTCGGGCGAGGCCTGGTGCGAGAAAGAACTCCGCTCCCTCTCCGCGCGCCTTCCCAACTTCCGGGCCAAGATAGGCTACGACGACAGGCTGGCCCACCTCGTCACGGCGGGCAGCGATTTCATCCTCGTGCCCAGCCACTACGAGCCCTGCGGCCTCACGCAGCTCTACGCCCTCAAATACGGCAGCCTTCCCATCGTCCGCAGGACGGGCGGGCTGGCCGACACGGTGGAGAGCTACGACGAGACCTCGGGTTCGGGGACGGGCTTCATGTTCGACGAACTCACGCCCGGCTCGGTCTTCGATACCACCGGCTGGGCGGTCTGGGCATGGTACAATAAGAGCGATCATATCGAGGCGATGCGCGATCGCGCGATGTCCCGGGTCTTTTCCTGGGACAGGAGCGCCACCGAGTATTCGCGACTTTACGACATGGCCCTCGCCGCGGCCCTTACGCGGCGGGGAGCCTGATTCGGAGGATTTTTCGATGTCACAGAACCTGGCCTCAAAGGATCGCGAGCCCGTGGCCGCGAGCCGGGGTCGCGCCACCGACGAGGCTGTCCGCGACCGTGTTATCGAGGCGTTCCGCAAACGCAGGGGAGAGGCGACGACGGCCGACATAGTGGCCCTCACCGGTCTTCCCCTGGAGCGGGTCAAGGCCGAGCTGCCCGCCGTCTCGGACGAATACGGGGCCCGGCTCCGCGTCACCGAGTCGGGCGAGATCCTCTGGTCCTTCCCCCACGGTTTTCGCAGCCGCTACCGGGGCTTCGGCCCCTCCCTCAAGCGCTTCTGGAAGGCCTTCAAGAAGGGGGCGGCCGAGACGGGCAAGTTCCTTTTCAAGGCCTGGATCGTCGTCATGCTCGTCGGCTACTTTGTGCTCTTCCTCCTCCTGGCCCTCCTCGCCTTCCTCGCCTCCATCGCCGCCCAGTCATCGGGCCGGAGCGACAGCCGCGACAGCCGCGGCGGCGGCCTCGGCGGCGTCTTTCTCACCGGCAGGTTGCTCGAAACCTTCATAAATATCTGGTTCTACTCGGAGGTCTTCAAGGATCCCCGCCAGCGTTCCTGGGAAGCGAACATGAGGGCTCAGAAGCGGCGCGAGCGGAGACCCCTCCACCACGCCGTCTTTTCCTTCGTCTTCGGCGAACCGGATCCCAACGCCGACTGGGACGGGACGGAGCGCCGCGCCGTCGTCGCCTGGCTCCAGGCCAACAAGGGCATCGTCACCATGCCGGAGTTCCGGGCCCTCACGGGGCTCTCGCCCCTCCAGGCCGAGGACCGCATCACGACCTATCTCCGCGACTATGGCGGGGAACCCACGGTGAGCGACAACGGAAGCATTCTCTTCTCCTTCCCGGACCTCCTGCGCAGGATGGACCGCGCGGACCGGAGCCAGGGTGGCAGCGTCCCCATGCAGCGCCTCCGGCCATTCACCGGCAACAAGGGGAACGCCAATCTCTGGTTCGGCGGCATCAACCTCGTCAACCTTCTCTTCGGCGGCTACTTCCTCGCGGGCTCCCTCGCCCAGCACCCCCTCCTTCCCGCGATCTATGGCGGGCGCTTCGCGACGAAGCTCGTGAGCACCGGCGGCTGGGACGCCTTCTGGCTCTTCGTGCACCAGGTCTTCGGCAAGATCGTGGGCATACAGGACCCGACCCTCCTTCTCGGCCTGGGCCTCGGCGTCGTGCCCACGGCCTTCGCCCTCTTCTTCTACGGGATCCCCGCGATCCGGCACGGGCTGTGGAAGGCCGACAACGAAAGGGTCAAGGTCGGGAACCTCAGACGGGTCGTCTATCGCTCCGTCCTCGATCAGCCCCTCGGCTTCCAGCCGGCCGCCGTCGAGCCCGGCATGGAGGCGGCGACGCCCGCCGACAAAAACGCCAAGGATCGCATCGTCCTCGAGCTCGCGGCCGCCGATGAAGGCGAGCCCGCCGCCGACGGCAGCTATAGCTGGAAGGGCATACAAAGGGCCAAGAACGACGCCGCCGCGGCCAGGGCCGCCGTGCGTCTGGAAGCATCCGAGCTCGGCAAGGCGGTCTTCGATAGTCATGGAGAGAACTGAGGGCGAGCGCGGGAGGGGGAGGGGCATTCTCCTCGCCCTCGCCTCCGCGACCGGCTTCTCGACCCTCGGCCTCCTGGCCAAGCTCATCTATTCGGAGGGCTTTTCGCTGCAGGCCGCCCTCGCCTGGCGCTTCACGACCGCTGCCCTCGTGCTGTGGACGGTGATGATCGTCACGGGCCGCAGGCTGCCCAGGCCCCTCTGGCCCATCGTTGCCCTGGGCTTCCTCGGTTTCTCGCCCCAGGCCGGCCTCTATTTCGCGACGGTCCGGATCCTCGATCCGGGCATCGCCGGCCTCCTCCTCTACCTCTACCCCTCATTCGTCGTGATCATCGGCCTCGTCGTGCTCAGGCGCAGGCCCGGATGGCTCCGAGCGATGGCCGTCGCCCTGTCCCTCGCGGGCTGCTTCATCACCTTCTGGAAGGCGGGGAGCTATCCCCTCGCCGGACTGGTCCTGGGCCTGATCATGGCAATTGTGTATGCCGCCTATCTCCTCATCGGCGAGCGGATGCTCGCCGAGGTCGATCCGATAGCCGCGACGGCGATCATGATGAGCTCGGCGGCCATAGTGTACTGGCTGGCCTGTCTGGCCACCGGCGAAACGAGGCTTCCCTCCTCGCCGAGGGTAATTGGCGGCATTCTCGGCGTGGCCTTCGTGGCGACGGTGATTCCGGTGACGGCCCTTCTCGCCTCCATGCGCCTCATCGGTGCCGCCGACGCCTCCCTGGTCTCTACCCTGGAGCCCGTGCTGACCATAGTCTGGTCCTCGATCCTGATCGGGGAGCGTTTCGGCCCCGCCCAGATCCTGGGTGGAATCCTCATATTGCTGGCGGTCCTCGCCATCGACCTGGCCCCCCGCCTGGCCCGTTTGGCCAAGGCAAAGGCCTAGGCTCCAAAAATAGACGGACCCCGCCCGGAGGCGGGGCCGTCTGCCTTGCGTCGGCGCCCGGTACCAAGGGCGGGGCGGCGCCGCTCTCAGTCGATGTCGTCGACTCCGGCCGTGGCCTCTTCGATGCGCTCGCGGAGCCTGGCGTCGAGCCTGGGAAGGAAGTCGAGGGCCTTCAAGTTCTCCACCAGCTGCTCGGGCTTGGAGGCGCCGGTGATCACGGTGCTGACCCGCGGATTGGAGACCGTCCAGGCGATGGCCAGCTGGGCCGTCGTGGCCCCGATTTCCTCGGCGATGGCGCCGAGCTTCCGCGCGGCCTCGACCTGTTCGGGCCTGAGCCTGTCCCGAAGCCACTCGAAGCCCTTGAGGGTCATCCGCGAGCCCTCGGGTATGCCCTTGGCGTATTTGCCCGAGAGGATGCCGGAGGCCAGGGGGCTCCAGGTCGTCAGGCCCAGGCCGATGCCCTCGTAGAGGCGGGCGAATTCGCGCTCGACCTTGCGGCGCGTGAAGAGGTTGTACTGGGGTTGCTCCATCACGGGCTTGCGGAGATTGCGACGATCGGCGATCTCCCAGGCCTCGCGGATCTCCTCGGCCGTCCATTCGCTCGTCCCCCAGTACATTGCCTTTCCCGACGAGACGATGTCGTTCATGGCCCATACGACCTCTTCCATCGGCGTCTCGGGATCGGCGCGGTGGCAGAAGAGGAGGTCGACGTAGGGGAGGCCGAGGCGCTCGAGACTGCCGTCGATGCCTTCGAGGAGGCGTTTGCGGTTGAGGGTGTTCTTCTCGTTGGGGCCATCGTGGAGGCCCCAGTATATCTTGGTGGAGACCAGCCAGGATCCGCGTCTCAGGTTGATCTTCCTGAGGGCCTCGCCCATGATGCGCTCGGACTCGCCGGCGGCGTAGACCTCGGCGTTGTCGAAGAAATTGACGCCGGAATCGTAGGCCTTTTTGAGGGTCGCGGCCGCCGCGTCGATGTCGACCTGGGTCCCGTAGGTGACCCAGGAACCGAGCGACAGGGCGCTCACCTTCAGGCCCGTCTTTCCGAGTTTCCTGTATTCCATCATCTCTCCTTATCCTTATCCTTGTCCTTGTCGCGTGGAGCGCGGACTATCCCTCCAATGTCGCAATGGGGTTTGTCGGGGTCAAGGAAAGACTGGGAGGGGCTTGGGCGGGTTCAGGGACGGATGTTTGCCAGGGGGGCGATTTCCCCGTCGTCGAAGTCGCCGGGCAGAATGGAGGGAAGGCCCGGGTCGGGCGAGAGAAGGATGCCCGAGGCCAGGGCCTCCTCGAAGATCCGGTCCCAATCCTCGATGCCGGCCCTGGGGTAGAGCCAGGGTCCGCTACGGTCGAAAAGACCCTTGGTGCGTCTGTCGATGCGGCGCCAGTGGGCCTCGTCAGCTTTCGCGTGATAGGCCGGCTTCACGGCGGCTCCAGCGCTAGGTCCAGGGCCGGAGGCGGCTGCGGCATCAGCCCCAGAGCCGGCGGCGCCTCCCTGGTAGGCGGCGAGGGTCGCGAGGGCATCCAGGACGGCACGAAGGGCGAGGGGGGAGACAAGTCTCGAGGGGCCGGCCATTTCGGCTTCCTCGGCCTCCTCGAAGAGGAGGATGGCCGGAGCCATGCCCCGGGGGAGGGGGAGGAGGGGAAGGGCGATGCGGGGCAGGGGCGCCGGTGAGGGGGGGAGCCAGGAGGCGAAGGGCCGGATGAGCCGGGCCAGGGCCTTGGATCGGCCATCCTTCCCGTCCTGGGTCTTCCTCGCGGGATCGAGTATAAGGGGTGAATCGAAAATGCCCGAGGCTATCGCCTCGGCGGCATCGCTTCCCGCGATGCGAGCGAGGATGGCCAGGGCCTCTTCCTCGTTGCGATAAATACGGAAGGCCTTGGCCGCGGGGGCGAGGGCCAGGACTGCCTTTTCGAGGCGGGCCTCGAGCCTCGAGGGAAGGGGCCGGTCGAGGCCGCGATCGACGGCCGCCTTGATGCCCAGAGCCATCCTGGCCTGGCGCGCGCCGAGGATGCCCCTCCCGCCGTCTTGAAAGAGATCGAGGTACCTTCGCCCGTCCTCGGCATAGAGGCGCCAGAACCTCGCGCGGCGAATGGGAGGTAGGAGGCGAAGGCGCCTGTCGATATCGGCTTCATTCATCGGAGACGCTCCAGTTTGGCGGTGAAGTCCGGGAAAAAGCGGGCTTCCCTTCCCGTCTCGAAACGGACGATGACGAGGGGGCCGCTCGAGGGCGTGGGTTTGACCTGGATGACGACGCCCGAGCCGTAGTCGTCGTGATATACGGCCGTTCCGGCCCTCCATTCGGAGCCCTGGGACCCTGGGCCCGCCGCGCGGCCGCCGACCACGCCGCGACTGCCGATCACGCCACGGCCGCCGGCCACGCCTCCGTCAGCGGCAAGACCCATTCCGTTCCGGTTTTGGCCTGCGTAGGCCGTGCTTCGAAGGCCGGAGCCGTCCTTCCGGGCGCCGCCGGCCACCGGGTCGAGGAGTTCCATGGGGATTTCGCCGAGAAAACGCGAGGGCATGGTTTCGAACAACCTTCCCCTCATCCTGCGCCAGCGACAGGCGGTGAGGTGGAGCTCGTCCTTGGCCCGCGTGCAGGCCACGTAGAAGAGCCGGCGCTGCTCCTCGAGGTCCTCGCCCTCCTCGTTGTCGCGGGGAAAGAGGCCCTGCTCGAGGCCGGTCACCATCACGAGGGGGAACTCGAGGCCCTTGGTGTTGTGCATGGTGATAAGGGTGATCGCGTCGAGCTTGTCGGCGTTGTCGGCCGAGGCCAGGCTGCGGTCGAGTTCGACGGTCTCGAGGAATTCGGAGAGACCAGACTTCGTGAGGGGATAGAGGGAGGCGGCGTTGACGAGTTCGTCGAGGTTGGCGACCTTCTGCGTTCCCGCTATCTCGTCCTGGCCGCGATGGTAGTCGAGGAGGCCGGCCTCGCGGACGAGGCGATCGACGAGTTCGCCGAGGTGATGCGGGGCGGTCTCCTCGCCCCGCGTCGCCAGGGTCCCGGAGGCCGCGGCCTCCGGGACGGAGCCCTCGGGGGTCTTCGGCAGGGCCTCCAGGAGCGTCTCGGCGATGCCCGCGAAGGAGGCGAGGCCCGTCTTGGCCTTGCCCCTGAGCTCGGAAGCCCCCTCGCGCGAGGCCCGGAGGAGGTTGCCTCCCGGACCGGCCGCCTCGAGGATCGCGTCGACGCTCGTGTCGCCCACCCCGCGCGATGGCTTGTTGACCACGCGCTTCCAGGCGACCTCGTCGCGCTGGTTCGAAAGGAGGGCGAGCCAGGCGAGGACATCCTTCACCTCCTCGCGCTCGTAGAAGCGGAGGGCGCCGACGATGCGGTAGGGCAGGCCCCTGTGGGCGAATTCCTTCTCGAAGCCCAGGGATTGGGCGTTGGTGCGGTAGAGGATGGCGATCTCGTTCCATCGACGTCCCTTCCGCCTCGCGTCCTCGGCCACCCTGAGGCAGTAGGACACCTCGCGATCCTGGTCCTCGAGGAGGGCCAGGCGCGGCTTGGACCCGCCCTCGCGGACGGCGCGGAGGGTCTTGCCGAGGCGGCCCGCGTTGTGCGAAACGACCGAGCCCGCCACGTCGAGGATGCTCTGCCAGGAGCGGTAGTTCCTCTCGAGCCTGACCACCTTCGTGCCGGGGAAGACCTCGGGAAAGGACAGGATGTTGCGGACTTCGGCGCCGCGGAAACGGTAGATGGATTGGTCGTCGTCGCCCACGACGCAGACATAGGCGGGTTTGTCGCGCCCCCCGGCGCCGGCCGAGGCTCCTCCGTCATCGGCGGCGCCGGCGTAGCCGGCGAGGAGGCGGAGAAGCTCGAACTGGGCGACGTTCGAGTCCTGATACTCGTCGACGAGGACGACGCCGAATCTCTGCCTGGTCCTCCTCGCTATCGCGGGATCCTCGCGGAGGAGGCGAGAGGGAAGGCGGATGAGGTCGCCGAAGTCGACATTGCCCGTGGCCCTGAGCCGCTCCTCGTACATCGCGTAGATCCTACGGAAGCCGGGGTCGGAGGAGACCTTGTCGAGGCCGGGCGAATCGGGCTCGAAGCCGAAGTCCTTGGCGCGCGAGATGGTGTCGACGAGAGCCTTGCACTCGCTCCTCGTGTTTCGCGGCAAGAGGCCGTGGAGGAGGGTGGTCTGGTCGTCGTCGTCGTAGATGGTAAAATCGGGGTCGAGACCCGGCACGACGCCGGGAGCCTCCCCGGTACCGGCGGCGGCCCTGGCGTTGCGTCTGAGAAACCAGGCGCCGAAGGAATGGAAGGTGCGGATCACTGCGCGGGAGCAGGCTGGTTCTATCGAGGCGGCGCGGTCGCGCATCTCCTTGGCGGCCTTGTTGGTGAAGGTCACGGCCAGGATCGACTCGGGGTCGAGCCCTCGCTCGCGGACGAGCCAGGCTATTTTCGTCGTAATTACGCGGGTCTTTCCCGAGCCGGCGCCGGCGAGTATGAGGAGGGGCGAACCCTCGTGTCGGACGGCCTCGAGCTGTTCGGGATTGAGGGAGGAGAGCCAGTCGTTCACGTCGCGCGCGCGCGGCCTGGGCCGCCCTCTTTCGTTCCGGACAGGAGGCGGATCGGCTCCGCGTCGAGGTCGACGCCGGCGAGGCCGAGGACGCGGGCGAGGACGAGGCTTCCGGGCGCGAAGGCGCCCCGAAGGACGGTGAGGCCGTCGACCTCGGGCGCTTGTAGCCAGGCCCTGCCGATGCTCGCCGAGACGCCGGAGCCTTCGTCCGCCACCCCGCCGCCGGCACCGACACGGCCGCCCTCGGGATCTTCCTCGATGGGTTCCTCGACGAGTATCTCGAGCTCCCTGCCCACGAATCTGCGGAGCCTTTCGGAAGTTATGCGCTCTTGGGCTTCTTCGATGCCCCTGCGTCTCTCCTCGACTGTCCGTTTGGGGACCCGGCCCTTCATCGTGGCGGCGGCAGTGCCGTCCTCGCGCGAGTAGGCGAAGGAGCCGAGCCAGTCGAAACGGGCCTTCTCCTGGAAGTCGCGGAGGATCGCGTAGTCCTCCTCGCCTTCGCCGGGAAAGCCGAGGAGGAAGGTCGAACGCAACATGGCGTCGGGGAGGGCTGCGCGGATCTCGGCGATGAGTTCGAGGTAGGCCTCTGCCCCGCCTCGGCGGTTCATCTTTCGGAGAAGGCTTGGCGAGGCATGCTGGAAGGGTATGTCGAAGTAGGGAAGGATGCGGGGATCCCTCGCCATGATGGGGAGGATGGCCCGGGGAAAGTTGTCGGGATGGATATACATGACCCGGAGGCGGAAATCGCCCTCGAGGGCGGAAATGGCCTCGAGGAGGGCCGGGAGTCGCCTGGCATCGGCGGCCTCCGGTCCGCGGACGGTGGCGACATCCGGGCCCAAGTCCTTGCCGTAGGAACCCAGGTCCTGACCCACCAGGACGATCTCGCGTATCGGGGCGCCACCGCCCGAAGGCGAGGCCTCGCGCGAGGGCGACAGGAGCTCGGCGATCTCGGAAACGATGTCGGAAAGGGGCCGCGAGCGAAGCCGTCCCCTGATGAGGGGGATGGCGCAGAAGGTGCAATTGTTGGAGCAGCCCTCGGTGATCTTCACGTGGGCGCAGCCGGGCCAATCGAGGAGGCGCCGTCTTCGTACCGTTCCGATGCTCGCCGCCGCCTCGGGCACGATGACGGGGCGGAGCCCGGCCGCGAGTTCCGCCACCGCGAGGGTGACTGCACCGAGATCGGCGTTGCCTACTATGCCATCCGCCTCCGCGAGCTCCTCGGCCAGCTCCTTCGCGTAGCGTTGGGCCAGGCAGCCGGCGAGGAGGACCTTCTTGCCGGGCCAGGCCGTCTTCCAGCCCATCACGGCGTCGATGGATTCCTTCTTGGCCGAGTCGATGAAGCCGCAGGAGTTGACGATGACGAGGTCGGCGCCTTCGGCGCTCCTGACCTCTTCGTGGCCGGCGTCCTCCAGACGCACGATGATCTCCTCGGCGTCGACCTGGTTTTTCGAACAGCCGTGCTCGTCGAGGTAGAACTTCATGCGCTCAATCGACCTCGAAGAGCGAGAGGGTGTAACTTCCGTTGTCGTTCTGGACCCAGGCGATGCGCTTGACCGCTATCTCGCCCGCCCCGCCGAGATCGATGGAGGCCGACTTCCCGCCCGAGGCCTGCACGATGACGGCCGCGGACTGGGCGTTCGAGGCCCAGAGCTTCACGGCGTTGTTGGCGTTGATGGTGATGGTGTCGCCCTTCTGGTAATAGTGCTCCTCGCGGTCCTTGCGGTCGACCTCGTAGCGGAACATGCAGGATCCCCTGAAGGTGACCGAGACGACGAAGGGATAGGAACTCTTCTGCCCCTCGAAGATCGTTCCCTCCTTGGTCGTCGTGGCCGTGTCGGTCTTCTGCGGGACGGCGGAGAGGCTGGGAGCGTTGGCATCGGGAGCCTGTGTCGCGTCGGCGGCCTGCGGAAGGGGGGAGGCGTCGCCGGAAGAGGGGGGGGCCAGGGTCGAACCCGGTCCCATAGGCGTGAAGCGAATATCGGCGCCCTTCGAGGCGTCCCGCTTGTCGAGATCGGAGAGGAGGATGCGGAGGTCGGGCTGGCCATCGCCGTTGAAGTCCATCACCGATTCTTCGCCGAGACCGAGCCTCCTCTGTCCGAAGGGGGTATCGAGGGATACGCCGTCGGAGAGCGAGGAGATCTTGATCTTCCAGGAGTCCTGGCCGAGGGAGAACACGACGGAGTCGCCTATCCAGAACCTCCGGTCGAGGACCGTGCTGGCCAGGCGATACTCGGTCGGGTTGCGCGGGGCCGAGAGGGAATTGTCGCCGGTCGTCTTGTGGCCGCGACCGATGAGGAATATCAGGGCGACGATGACAACGACCAGGACGAGGCCGATCGCCACGAAGGCGACGGGTGGCGCCTTTTTGGCGGGAAGGAGCTCCTGGATCGGCGCGGGCTGTTCCTGGATGCGCAGCATGTTGAAGCTGGCGGCCAGCTCGGCCGAGTCGAGGCCGAGGTATTCGGCGTAGTTCTTCAGAAAACCGATCGCGTATGGATCGCCTGGGAAAACCGAGAAGTCCTCGGTCTCGAGGGCCGCGATGAAACGCTTCGCGATTCGGGTCTCATCCGAGACGCGGTCGAGATCGAGGCCCTTTTCCTCGCGTGCCTGTCTGAGGCTCTCGCCGATGGAAGTCATGTGCGCCGTCCTTCAGTTGCCGGTGTCGGTGGAATTGAAAAGGAAATTGTTATAGACGTTAGCCGATGCGGGAGAGTTGTAGATGAAACGACTCTCCGGAATATTCTGGTTGAGCTTGATCCCGGTGAAATCGAAGGTGAAGGTTTCGTTGGCTAGGGTCGTTCCCTCGAGTCTACGGATCAGTTTCGACTCGGGCGATACCGACATGACGATTGTCTTGAAGCCCTCCGCCACCGTCTTTCGGGTCAGCACGAGGCGGATGACCTTCTCGGTCGTGCCCGCCAATTCCACCGGATCGGGGTTGGACTCGAAGGCGATGCCGTAGTTGCGCCTCATCATGTTGAGTCCGTCGCGCGTCGCGAGACCCGCCGCCGAGACGCCGGAGGTCGGGGTGACGCTCTGCGAGAGAACGGCGTGATATTCGGGAATGTAGACCTGGAGGGTCTGCCCGTCGTAGGAAATGACCTGGCCCGCCGGTTCGCTGAAATCGATTCGAAGCAGGGAGGCCGCCCTGTAGATGAGGTTGCCCGACATGGAGGTCTTGCCCGAGCTGATGGAGATCTTGCAGGAGTAATCGGTGACCTGCGCGTATCGCGAGGAAACTTCCTGGAAGTATTGCTCCGCGGTCGTGATGACCTGCGGGACCTCGGTCGCCGTGGCCTGCGAAAAGGCAGGCAGACCCAAGGTCAGAAAGGCGAAGGCCGCGCAAAGTGCGGCCGCGGAAGGCCTCGCTCGAAAAATAGCTCTCATCGAATGTAATCCTGCCCCTTCCGTGTGCCGGAACCTGGAGAGTTCCGAGTCTGCGGTAGTCGCAAATCTTATCCCGAAGCGGGGGATTGCACAATACAGGAGCGGGGCGCCGGACCCTTGCCGCGGGGGCCGACGCCACCGTCGAGATCGCGGAGTACGCCAGCCCTCAGGTCGTCGGCTGTCCCTTCATCGCCTCGCGGACGAGGAATCGCAGCCTGTTGTCCGAAAGCTTCAGAAAATCCCCGCAGTCGGGGCAGGTGAAGCGATTCCCGTCGAGATGTTCCTTAGCGCAGGCGATGCAGTAGATCTTTCCGCAACGCGGACAAGAGCCGGCAGGCGCCTCGTCGGGTGGCATACCGCGGATGTTCGTGCCGCTTTGGGCGGGGATGTTCCGGGGGACCAGCCAATCCCTTCCGCAGGACGAACAGGATAGAGTCTCCGTCGAGGCGGCGACGATCTCGGCCTCGAGGGCCGCCGCGAGGGCTGGGGCCTTGGCGGCCAGGCTCGCCGCGCAGTCGCGGGCCTTTTTCCAGTCCTGTCTTTGCAGCCTGTACCTTCCGAGGGCCAGAAGGAGGTTGCGGTCTTCCGCGAAGGCCTCGAGGCCGACGCGGTAGGCGGCCTCCGCCCGGGGCCAGTCGCCGAGGAGTTCGGCGAGGTTCCCGGCGAGGAGGTAGCTCCGCGGCCCGGGGCCCCTCTCGAGGGCCCTCCTGATCTCCTCCTCGGCGTCGCTCCAGCGACCGAGCTCGACGCAGACCCCGGCGAGGTTTTCGTGGAACTCGGCGCGGGAGGGATCGAGGGCGAGGGCCCGCCGGTATTCGCGCTCCGCGGCCATGTAGCTGGCCTCGGCCTCCTCGGTCGAAGCCCCCCTGGCCGCATCCTGTCCCTTCCTCGCGAATATGTTGCCCGCCTGATTTCGGGCGTCGGGATCATCGTCGAAAATCGCGAGGAGCTTGAGAGCCTCCTCGTGCCTTCTTTCGATCGAGAGAAACTCTGCAAGATTGAAAATGGGGGCCTTTTCGCCGGGGAGGGCCTCGACGGCCGCCTCGAGGCGTCTCCTGGTTTCTTGAACGAGGGCCGCCCGCGTCTCGTGGGCGACGAGACCCTCTTCCGGCTCCGCTGCCGCCAAGCTCTCGAGGGAAAGGCGGGCGGCCAGGTTGAGGGTCCAGCCGTCCTTCGGATGCCTCGTCAAAGCCTCTTCCACGCGCTTCCTTGCCTCGGGCGAGCCGAGGAGCCAGAGATTCTCGGCCCTTCTCCAGGCGAAGAGGGCCTCGTCGGGGGCGAGGGCGCAGGCGCGTTCGTAGTGGACGGCCGCGATAGCGCGTTCGCCACGCTTCGATCGGAGTAGGCCGGCGAGGTAGGATACGACCGCGTCGTCGTCGCCCGAGGCGATGATCTGGTCGGCCAAGGCGAGGGCCTCTCGCGATTTGTTCTCGAGGAAGAGGAGCCGTGCCTTTATCAGCGCATGCCGGGGTCCACCCCGATCGAGGCGGGCGAGGGTGGCCTCGGCCCTGGCCAGCTCCTCCGTTTCCCCGCGGGAGAAAAATCCCCTGCCGGCCTCGAGCCAGGCGGCGATCGCCGCCTTCTTGTCGCCGGACATCTCGAGGGCCTGGGCCTCGTTAAGCCTGAGAAGGGGCTCCTCCGGCTCGAGCCTCGCCGCCTCGCCATAGGCGGCAGCGGCCCCGGCCCAGTCGCCGAGATTGGAGCGGGCATGACCGAGGAGGAGGGCGACGCGGGCGCTGTGGCCGAAATCGGCCGGCAGGGCCTCGAGAAAGGAGCGGAGTTCGGGAAAGAGATTGCGGCGGTACAAGAGGTTGGCCTTCTCAAGGACGGCCTCCGGGCGATGGGGATCGAGGGCGAGGGATGCGTCGAGGGCGGCCGAGGCGTCGTCGAGGAGCTCGAGCCTGAGGTCGATCTCCGCCTTGAGAAGGAGTTCCTCGGCGGAAAGAGGCCGGCGCTTCCCTATCTTGTCGACCTGCACCGCGGCGGCGAGGAAGTTGCCGGTGGCGACGAAGGTCTCCGCGAGACGCCGTCTGGCGGCATCTTCGGGCACCTGGACGAGGGTGAAGCGGCGCCTGAGGGCCTCGACCTCGAGCTTGCGCGACTCGACAAGGATCGAGGAGAGGGAAAAGCTGAGGGGGGAGACCGCGAGCGTCTCGAAGCTCCGCGCCGCGAAGGCGAGGCTGCCTACCCGGTTGGTCTCGTCCTCTGCCTCGGCCACCCATTCCCCGTCGACGAGGATGACGAAGCGGCTGCCCTGGGCGATGAGACCCAGGGAGGCGAGGGCCCGCGGCGACGCGAGGCGAGAGGGGATTTCGGTCCAGCCGACCAGGGCCCGCGGGGTTCCATTGAAGACCACGTCGAGACGGACATAGCCCTTCGACGAGAGGAGGAGGAGGTAAAAGTCGTCGTCCTCCGCCTGGCGGAAGACCAGACCCGCGGCCACGTAATCGTCTCCGGGGGGGAAGAGGAGGGAGAGCTCGACGAAAAAATCGTCATAGGTAAAGGATTCCGCCGGGGCCCAGGCGAGGAGGCCCGGCTTGGAAAGCTCGAGATCGAGCCTGCCATCTCGCCAGGCCGAGGCCCAGGTGGGTCCCCTCTCCTCGGCGAAGCGGCCGCTCTTGGCGTCGAGCCGGTCGGGGCTCCAGAGCTCCTCGATCGGCCCCTCCCCTCCGTCGGTCCGGGTATCCGCGGAGGGGCGGAAGAGGGCTCCGATGCGGCTGAGAAAGGGCCTTATGACCTTCACCGGGCTCCCTTGACGCCGTGCTCGAGCTTCAGGGTCTCGGTGCTGGCGTCGGCGACCTCGGCGGGGCCGAAGTACTGTATGCCGCCGGGCACGCGATAGGCGGAGGACAGGGCCCACTCGCCGCGGGCGGCCGCGAAGGTCTTGAAGGGCTGACCCTCGAGGTCGACGAGGGCCTTGCGAATTACGGGCTTGTCCTGGCCGTGGCGTCGCTCGATGTTCATCAACGAGACCAGGGGAAGGCCGCCGGCGACCCATTCGGCCGCGGGGGCGCAGAGGTTGCGCACCGACGAGAGGTAGCCCGAGAGTCCGGCCGCCACGAGGGCATAGGCCGTGTAGCCGAGGGCGTAGCAGTAGTCGGCGTCGAAATTCGAGGGAAAGGCGCAGCGGCCCTCGTAGCCGAGGAAGTGGGTCTGGAAATCGTACTTGCCCTTGTAGTCGCCTTCCTTGGCGTAGAGGGCCAGCCTCCTCCCCACCATCTCGGCGAGGAGCTTCTCGGTCTCGATCCTGGAGAACTGGACGTTGCCGTGGGGGTCCCTGTCCCAGATCAGCTGGGCCTGGATGTCCTCGGGAAGGTGTTCGAACACGGCCTTCGACTCGTGGTCGAGGCGCTCGAGCACGAAGTCGACGCGTTGACGATCGTTGGCGAGGGCCTTGAAGGCCTCCTCGTCGGCGGCGAGTATCTCGTTCAGCTCGTCGATGAGGACCTTTATCTCGGGCACGAATTCGAGGAGGCCCTCAGGCACGAGGACGACGCCGAAGTTCTCGCCCTTGGCCGCTCGGGCGGCCACCGAATCGGCGATCTGGCCGACGATCTGCGAGAGCCCGAGACGCTTGGCCTCGACTTCCTCGGAGATGATGGCCACATTGGGCCGCACCTGGAGGGCGCATTCGAGGGTGATGTGCGAGGCCGAGCGGCCCATGAGCTTGATGAAGTGCCAGTACTTGCGGCCGGAGGCCGAGTCTCGGGCGATGTTCCCCGCGAGCTCTGAGTAGAGCTTGGTGGCCGTGTCGAAGCCGAAGGAGGTTTCGATCATCGAGCCTTTGAGGTCGCCGTCTATGGTCTTGGGAACGCCGATCACCGAGATCGGCGCGCCGCGGGCGGCGAAGAATTCGGCGAGGACGGCGGCGTTCGTGTTCGAATCGTCGCCGCCCACGACCACGACGGCGTCGAGGCCGCGCCTCTTGGCCGTCTCGAGGGCCTTGTCGAATTGTTCGGGGGTCTCGATCTTGGTACGGCCCGAGCCGATCATGTCGAAGCCGCCGGTGTTCCTATAGCGGTCGACGAGGGCGGCGTCGATGTCCATGGACTTATCCTCGACGAGGCCGCCGGGACCACCGCGGAAGCCGATCACCCGCGAGTCGGGATTGGCGGCCTTGAGGGCGTCGAAGAGACCGGCGACGACGTTGTGACCGCCGGGGGCGGGACCACCCGACAGGATGATGCCGACCGTCCTCCGCTTTTTGGCAGAGGCGGCATCCTTCGCGCCGGAACCGAGCTTTATCGCGGGCATGCCGTAGGTCCTCGGAAAGAAGCCTCGAAGCTCCTCCCGGTCGGAGTCGGGAAGGGCGGCCTGAAGGCGATCGCAGGCGAGTTCCGGGAGGGGGCAACTCAGGGAGGCGGGTAACTTGGGACGATATGCGTAGCGCGCCTTCTCGAGGGGCGAGGGTTCCATGGCGGTCTCCTTGTAAGAGGCATTTTCGAGGACGGGAATATGCCGGATTCTAGCAAGAAGGCGGGGAGAAGGGGAATAGCTCGGAGAAGGGGGCTACTGGCGTACCGTGGCGATCTCGTCCTTAGAAAGGGCGCGGAGAATCCTTATTCCGTCTTCCGCCGTCTTGACCTTGAGTTCCGTGCCGTCGGGATTGACCGTCCCGAGTACCTGCACGAGGGGGAAGCGGGGATTGTCGGCCTGGGTGTCGATGACCACTCCCTTGGTTCCGTTGCTCAGCATCACGAGGCTGCCTATGGGATAGATCGACAGGGTGAGGACGAGGGCCTTGATGATGGTGTCGTCGTATTGCCTGCCCTCGTTGCGAAGGAGGTCGAGTATACCCTCGTGGCTCTCCTTGCCCTCGCGGTGGGGGCGGGAAGCGGTGAGCGCGTCGTAGGAGCAGGCGACCATGATGATCTTGGCGTAAAGG
>DATKTD010000251.1:0-3221 GCA_035531315.1 Rectinemataceae bacterium | reverse complement strand
CCGGCTTCGGCCACGTCGTAGGTCTTCCCGAGCCAGTCGACGGAGATCCGCTCGATGGCGACGTTGAAGAGGTCCCGTATCTCGTTCTCGTAGAGGAAGGCCGCGGCGTAGACGGGCGTAAGGCTCGGCACGGCGCTCCCGGGCCTCGCCATGAAGCGGAGGACGCGCATCTCGAGTTCGAGACCGAAGGAGTAGCTCAGCTCGACGCCCTCGGGCATGGAGATCGCGAGAACCTGGATGAGGCGCCAGCCGGCGACGCGGAGGGCGTCGGCGCGGGGAAGGAGGCCCTCCGGGGCGATCGCCTCGATCTCGACGCGGCTGGCTCCCGTCGTCTTGTATGTGTCGCTCATTTCCGTCCTCCCGCCGCCTTGGCGCGGCGCCGCCCCGCCCGGAGCTCTTTCTTCTTTTTGGCGAGGATCTGCGCCGCGCGTACAACCCCGTCCAGTATGGATTCGGGCCTGGCGGCGCAGCCGGGGACGTAGACGTCGACCGGCACGACCTGGGCTATGCCGCCCTTCACGTTGTAGCAATCGGCGAAGACGCCGCCGGAATAGGCGCAGGCCCCGATGGCCACCACGGCCCGCGGCTCGGGCATCTGCTCGTAGAGATTGCGGAGCACCGGGGCGTTGAGGTTGTTGACGCTGCCGGTGACGAGAAGTATGTCCGCCTGCTTGGGATCGCCGGTGACGATGCAACCGAAGCGCTCGGCGTCGTACAGGGGCGTGAGACAGGCGAGGACCTCGATGTCGCAGCCGTTGCAGGAGGATGCGTCGTAGTGGATGAGCCATGGCGATCTCTCGATCGCCGGGGATCTCTCGATCGCCGGCGCCTTCGGGGCCTTGGCCTTTATTTCCTTTTCGTTCACGCGCGCGCTCACCATGGCCTCCCGAGATAGAAGGGTATGAGGTTCCCGACGCCGACCGCGAGGGCCACGATCCAGGCCGAGGCGAGGGTCATGCCCCACTTGAGGCGGGCGGTGGCGTTGTCGACGAGGATGACGAGGAAGTAGGTCACCGTCGGGCCGACGATGGCGGCGACGGGGTTCCATGTCCAGAAGAGGAGGACGAGTCCGTAGAGATAGACGCTTTCATACCAATGCGCAAGTTCGACGAGACCGAGGGCCGGACCGCCGAGGTCCGCCGTCAGGCCCTTCACGAGTTCCTGGTGGGCGTGGTGGGAAGTGGAGATGTCGTAGGGCGACTTCCGGAGCTTCATTATAATGACGAGGAAGACGCCGATGTAGATGCCCGGCAGGAGGAGTGCGAGGGGTTTTCCGGAGGCCGCGATGCCCCAGAAGTCGAAGCTCTTCGTCACGCGGAAGAGCCCGACGAGGGCGAGGATCACCATCGGCTCGTAGGCCATCATCAGCACGAGTTCGCGGTCGGCGCCGATCTTGCCGTAGGGCGAACCGGTCGAGTAGGCCGCGAGGACGAGGAAGATGCCGGCGAGAGTGAGGACGAAGATGATGAGAAGGAGGTCACCGCCCATGAATATCAGGACCCCCGTCGTGACCGCGAAGACCAGGTGGCTCGCCACGAAGGGGATCTGCACCCTGTTCACGGGGTCGAGGCCTCGGGTGAAGAGCTTGCGCAGGTCGTAGAAGGGCTGGAGGATGGGCGGGCCGATCCTGCCCTGGAGACGGGCCGTGATCTTGCGGTCGATGCCCGCGAGGAGGCCGCCGGCGAGGGGCCCGAGGATGATGTAGGCGAGGGCGAAGAGGAGTTTGTCGTAGCTCATACGAGTACCGTCCCAATGAGGGCGAGGAGAAGGAGTATGCCGAGGGCCAGGCCTATCGGCAGCATGCGCGATTCGGGGAAGACGTGGGTGAGGTAGGGGGCGCGGAGATCGACCATCTTCTCGACGCCCGCCGAGCCCTTGAAAGCGAGCCCCGGGCTCACCGTCCGGCCCGACATGTAGGCTCCCGACAGCTGCCTCGTTCTCAGCCGCGATACGCCGATGAGTATGGCCGGCAGGAGGACCGTCATGGCCACCATGAGGAGGGTGGTGAACACGTTGGTCGAGCTCAATTCGAAGCCCACGGGCCCGAAGGAGGCGTGCAGCCAAGGTTCGACGAGGAAGGCCGACGCGAGGGGGAAGGTGCCGAAGGAGAAGATGGCGAGGCAGGCCAGGGTAGTCTCCGAGAGCGACTCGCCCAGGGAGGTTCCCTTCTCGAGGCCGCCGCGGGGCATGTCGGGATCGGGGGCCCGGATTATGACCCCGATCCACTTGGTCCAGAAGAAGACCGTCGTCGCCGAGCCCCAGGCCAGACAGGCGACCATGAGGGGGGCGATGGGGGAGTTCATGGCGACGAAGGCTTCCATCACCGTCCACTTGGAGATCAGCATGCCGAAGGGCGCGACGAACATGCCGGCGATGCCGACGACGAGGAGGATCGCGAGGCGGGGCATGGAGACCACCAGGCCGCCCATGTCCTCGATGTCGAGGCTATGCGTCGCGAGGCTCGCCGTGCCGACGCCGAGGAAGAGAAGGGCCTTGGCGATGGCGTGGAAGGCCACGAGGAAGAAGGCCGCCCAGAGGAGTTGGGGGGTGCCGATGCCCGCGCAGACGGCGATGAGGCCCAGGTTGGCGACGGTCGACAGGGCGAGGACCCGCTTGGCGCTCCGCCTCGAGACCGCGATGAAGGAACCTATTACGAAGGTTAGTATGCCGATGATGGCGACGATGTTGCCCGTCGTCCTGCCGGCCAGCACCGGGGCGAGGCGGAGGAGGAGGAAGACGCCAGCCTTGACCATCGTGCTCGAATGGAGGAGGGCCGACACGGGCGTCGGCGCGACCATGGCGCCGAGGAGCCATGGGGTGAAGGGCAGCTGGGCCGACTTGACGAGGCCGGCGATGGCGAGGAGGGCGACCGGGATGGCCACGGCCGCCGCGCCGGCGGCCCCGAGACCCGAGAGGGAAACGCTTCCCGTCGTCGCCGCCAGGATGATGACCGCCGTCGAGAAGGCGAGGCCTCCGATGATATTGAGGTTCAGGGCGAGGAAGGCGTTCTTCTTGGAGACAGCGTCGCCGTTGTAGCCGATGAGGACGAAGCTGGCCCAGGTCGTCACCTCCCAGAAGAGGAGCATCAGCCTGAGGTCGTCGGCGAAGACGAGGCCGTACATCGCTCCGAGGAAGATGAGGACCGTGGCCCAAAAGCCGCGGCGTCGATCCTTGATCTCCGGATGGGCCTCGTGGTGGCGGCCCATGTAGCCCAGCGAGTG
>DATKTD010000250.1:0-11872 GCA_035531315.1 Rectinemataceae bacterium | reverse complement strand
GGCACGCCGCCGAGGAAGCCGGCCACGCCGGTCGCCAGGCCGTTGCCGAGGAGGACCTTGTGGAGGCCGGGATTGTGCATCAGGTCGCGTTCGACCGTGTCGCCGATGACGAGGAGATGTCCGACGTCCTCGACGATGGTCGCGATGGCGACCGGCGCTATCATGGCGACTGCGCCCCAGGCGAACACGGGCATGTGGCCGGTGACGATCGTGAGGTTGGGAAGAGCCAACCAGGCGGCCTTCGAGATCGCGTCGAAATTGACCTGGCCGAAGAGGATGGCCACGATGTAGCCGCCTACCGTGCCGAGGAGGATGGGGATGATCTTGAAAAAGCCCTTGCCGAAGATGGAGGCGATGATGACGATGAGGGTCGTGATCAGCGCGGTGGGAAGGCCCTTCGAAGCTTCACCGATGGCGACGGGGGTCAGGCTGAGACCGATGATCATGACCACGGGGCCGACGACGACGGGCGGCAACACCCTGTTGATCCATTTGAGCCCAACTATGGCGATTATGATGAAGACGATGATATAGACGACGCCCGCCGCCATCATGCCGGCGAAGGCGCCCTGGGCTCCGTAAGTCTTAGATACGGCGATGATGGGGGCGATGAAGGCGAAGGAGGAACCGAGATAGGCGGGCACCTTGCCCTTGTTGACGAGATGGAAGATGAGGGTGCCGAGCCCCGAGCAGAATAGCGTGACCGAGGGGTCGAGGCCCGTCAGGATCGGTACCAGGATCGTGGCGCCGAACATGGCGAAGACATGCTGGAAGGAAAGGGGGATGGCCTTGCCGATCGGCGGCACATCCTCGATGTCGTAGATCTTCGTGAAGGTACTCATCAAAACCTCCGTCTTTGACGCCGTCCCGTGTCCTTCACGGGAGGCGTCCGTATGCCGCTCCGCGACGGGAGTGGCCTTCGAGCCATCGGACCTCCTTGCCTTCATGTATTTTCGGCCCGCGACGGGCCTCCTTCGTCGCGGGTCGAAGACCCCAGACCACAATTGCCGCGAAGCGCCCGAGGGCGCCCACGCGCGATTTCTCAAGCTTTGCGGGCGACTCAGGAGCCCTTACGGGCGACTCAGGAGCCCTTACAAGCGACTCAGGAGCCCTTACGGGCTTCCTCGTGGAGCCAGGCGTTCCTCGCGCCGGCCACGTCACCGAATTTGGTGAGCTCGGCCTTCGCCTTCTTGGCCATGAGTTTGGCGTGTCGGTCCTCGTCGACCATCGCCACTATTCGGGAAATGCTCGACTCGCCGTCGACGAAGCGCCAGGGGAAGCAGCCGATCGTCGCCCTCTGGTTGAGGAGGAGGTCGATGTCCCCGCCCACGCACTCGGCATGGATGATGTGCTTGTCGAACATCTCGATGTGCATCAGCTGGTACTTGTCCTCGGTGAAGGTGTCCTCGAGGCCCTTGCCGTACTTCTTGCGGAAGTGCGCGTCGCATTCCTTGGCCTGGCGGGGCATCCAGTCGCGGATCTTGGTGTTCATGGGGTGGTCGGCCGAGCCGCAGTCGACGCCGATCCAGCGCAGCTTCTTCTTCTGGGCCCACAGGGCGAACTCGCGGTCGGGACCGGGGTGCTTGATCATATACCTGACCTCGTCCGCGGTCGGCTGGTCCCAGCCGTAGTGGTGGAAACCGGTATGAATTATCAGGATATCGCCTTCCTTCACCTCGACGCGGTCCTCGACCATCTTGGACGTGTAGATGTCGTAGTCGGCCGCGACGTCGGAGAGATCGACGATGGCGCCCTCGTGCACGAGAAAGTCCATGTCGAGGCTGGCGATGTCCTTGCCGGGCGTGTAGAAATGGATCTCGCCGTCGAGGTGGGTGCCGACGTGGTTGGAATGGGTCACGACCTGGCCGTTGGCGCCGTTCGGCGCGAGGCGCTTGAAGTACTTGACCTCGAGCGGCTCGTAGGTCGGCCAGGGCGGCGTACCGATGCCCAGCGGGATGGTAAGGTCGATCATCTTCATAGCGAACCTCCTTGTGGATAGAGCCTGTCAGTCGTTTGCGTAGGTCTCTGCGAAGGCGGCCAAAGCGTCCTTGAACACGTTCTCCGGGGGCTTCACGAGGCCGGCGCCCACCATGCCGACGCCTGGCTCGCGATGGGCGATGCCGGTGTTGATGGCCGGAAGGATGCCCGTCTCGACGATCTTTCGCAGATCGATGCCGGTGGGCGTACCTCTGAAATCGAGGATCGGGATGCGATAGACGTCGTTCTCGGCGAGGGTGATCTCGTACATGCGCCGCGTTATCGCGAGCGCGTCATCGGGCGTGCCGCCGACGAACTGCACGATGGCGGGGGCGGCCGCCATGGCAAAGCCGCCGATGCCCGCGGTCTCGGTGATGACCGAGTCGCCGATGTCGAGGGCGGCGTCCTCGGGGCCGAAGCCGGGGAGATACAGGCCCTCGACCTTGGAGGCCGGGCCGGTGAACCAGCGGTCGCCGAGACCAGAGACCCTGATGCCGAAATCCGTGCCGTTGCGCGCCATGGCGACGATCACCGTCGAACCCTCGATGCCCTTGGCCGCGTCGACCGTGCACTTGCTGGCTGGCATCGAGAGGTTGAGGAAGAAGTGGTCGTTGCCGTGCATGAAGGTCAGGACTCTTGCGATCTTTTCCGGGTCCTCTCCCTTGGCGACGAGGCGGACGAGGTGGGGCGCGAATTCCCTTATGATGAGGGAGGTCCCCGCCCGGTTGCGATTGTGTCCCTCGTCGCCCATCTGCAGGACCTGGGCGATGATGTTCTTCATGTCCAGGGGACCGTGGGCCTCGAGAGCCTTCGCCATGATGGGGGCGAGTTCGGTCTCGATCCAGCGGAGCCGGTCGAGGACCTCCTGCGAATAGGCGCCATAGCGAAGGACCTTGCCGAGGCCCTCGTTGAAGGTGCAGAAGGAGCGGTTTCCGAAGCTCGCGTTCTCGAAGATCCACACGGGCATGCTGGCCGTGACGATGCCCGCCATCGGGCCAACGGCGTCATGGTGATGGCAAGGATCGAAACGTATCTCGCCCGAGGCCGCGAGGGCCTCGGCCTCCACGCGGCTCCCCGCCAGGCCCTCGTACATGAGGCCGCCGATGACCGCCCCGCGCATGGGGCCGCACATCCGCTCCCATGTCACGGGAGGCCCGGAATGGAGGATGGTCTTCTCGGTCATGCCGGGAACCACCTCGAGGGCCTTCCCGACGCCGACCAGGGTCGGCTTGGCCTTGAGGATGCGCGACAGCGCCTCGGCGTTCGCGGCATCTATGTCGATCCGCGAGCGAAAGCTTAGGCGATCGAGAAGCGCCACGATCTTTTCGTCGCCCCCGGCCGGGGGCTTCCAGTCTACCTGGAGGGTTTCGACCCCTTGTGCACGGAGGGTTTCGGCGAAGGATTCGAGGCCGAGATTGACGACCTTGAGGCCCTCCGAGAAGAGATTGAGGATGTCGGAGCTCATACCCTTCCTCCTCTGCCGGAGGTGCCAGCACCGGCCTTTTCGACGATCCTCGCGGCCAGCTTCGCCGCGCGGAAGTTGGACGGCATCACGATGCAGCCGGCGGCCTCGAGCATGGCGACCTGGGCCGCCATGCCCTGGTAGTCGCCGGCCGTTCCGACGACGGAGGCGACGACGGGAAGGTATCCGCCCCGCGCCTCCGCCGCGCGCCTCGCTTCGACAAGGGCCGGCACGAGGGCTCCCGCGGGATCATCATGGGATCCGTAGCCGAGGACGACGTCGACGAGGACCACGGCGACCGAGGCGTCGTCTTTTTCCGCGAGGACGCGTTCCGTGCGAGTGCTCGGATCGATCATCGGGTGGGGACGGCCCACGGTGAAAACGTCGTCGCCGAGGTCGACGATCGTGTGCCCAACCGAGCGCTTCGGATCGACGAGGACGAAGGCGGGATCGCTCTGGTTGTTGGAGTGGACGGCTCCCGTCAGACGGTGGAGGAGGATCATCGCCTCATCGGCGAGGGTGCCTCCCGTATAGTAGCCGCGGAGGTAGCGCTGTCCTGGGCCGAGTCGCCCGGCCTCGCGCGTGGCGACGGCCTCGATCTCGTCGGGCCTCCCCTCGGAAAAGGCCGGCCCACCCTCGGAAAAGGCCGGCCCACCCTTGGTATGGGGACTCGCGAGACCGACCGCGAGCCTTGCCGTTTCCTCGAGGCTCGTCGCGTAGATGAGCTTGGAGCCCTGCCCTGTCGCGGGAGCGTCGAGGCCGATGAAGTGCACGACGGCCGGCTTCCCCGCCTTCTCGAGGGCCTCGATGACCAGTTTCGCCACCGATGCCGCGGATGGCTTCGACACGACGACGATGACCGAGGTGGCCGCGTCGCGAGCGAGGGCCTCGATGCTCATGAGCATGGTGATGCCGCCGACCTTCTCGTTCTTGAGGTCGCGACCGCCCGTGCCGATGCCCTGGCTGATGCCCGAACCCAGGCGATCGATGAGGCAGGTCACTTCCTGAAGGCCGGTGCCCGAGGCGGCGACGACGCCGACGGGGCCTCGCCGAAGGACATTGGCGAAACACAGGGGCTTCCCGTCGATGATGGCCGTCCCGCAATCGGGCCCCATCACGAGGAGTCCCTTTTCGCGTCCCAGGCGCTTGAGCGCGATCTCGTCCTCGAGGGAGACATTATCCGAAAACAGCATGACATGGAGTCCCTTTAGGAGGGCCTTGCGGGCCTCCCTGGCCGCCCAGGCGCCCGGAAGGGAGATGAGGGCGAGATTGGCGCCCGGCATCAGGTCCAGGGCCGCACCGATGCTCGCGGGCATGGCACTGGCCCCGCTCGACGCTCTTTTCTTTCGCGCGAGGAGTTCGGCCGCCGCGGCGAATGCGGCCTCGACGGACTTCGCGTCCGGACAGTCCACGGCGGTGACCAGATCGTTGGGCGTGGCTCCCGCGAGCTCTTCCTCGGCGTAGCCCATGCCCCGAAGTAGCTCGAGGTTCATGGGCGTCCCCATGGCCACCACGGCGTCGTTGACGCCCTCGGCTTCCTTGAGACCCTTGCTCAGCTGCATGAGGAAGACCGAATCGAAATAGGAGTCCTTGCGGACAATCGCCTTCTTCATCGCGGTCCCTCCTGTCGGGGCGCCGCGCGAGACGGCGCGATGGGGGAATGTGAATGGGCGATTATATACTTGAATGTATACAAGTCAATCGCGAAATATCTCCGATTGGATATCCCGAGCATTTCACCGAAGCATCCCCGATCCCCTGAGATGATGGCGGATCGTCGCATGGGCGCGATCAGCCAGGCCCAGGCCGGACGCGCCCTTTTCGCCTCGAGACAAATCGCTATGTTATCAGTAATAGGAGCAATTTTTTCCGACCTTCTCCATTGCGTGGAAATCGGTCGGCATATTATTCTCCTGTCGGAGGAATGATGAACGACACAGCCAATCCCCTTCTCGGCACATGGGAAGGGCCCTACGGACTTCCGCCCTTCGCCCGCATCAAAGCCGAGCATTTCGGACCCGCGATCGAAGCGGCGATGCAGGCGCATAAGACCGAATTGCGCGCGATCTCGGAGAACGGAACCAAGCCGGATTTTTCCAACACCATCGAGGCCCTCGACAGGAGCGGAGCCCTCCTCTCCCGGGTTCTGGGGGTCTTTTTCAATCTCTGCAGCTCCAAGACCGACGAGGCGCTTCAGGCCGTCGAGACCGAATACAGCCCGAAGATAGCGGCCCACAGGTCGGCCTACCTCCTCGATCCCGCCCTCTTCTCCCGCATCGAGGCCGTCCATAAAGAGCGCGCAAAGGCCGGGCTCGATCCCGTCCAGATCAGGCTCGTGGAGCGCATGCACCTCAATTTCGTCATGGCGGGTGCCCGCCTCGACGAGAAGGGCCGGGCGCGCATGGGGGCCATCGTCGAGGAGCTCGCGCGTCTTTGCACGAGCTTCGGCCAGTACGTGCTGGCCGACGAGGACGAGTGGTTCCTCGAACTCACCGCGGCCCAAGACCTCGCCGGTCTCCCCACATTCCTCGTCGACGCGGCCGCCGAAGCGGCCAAGGCCAAGGGACGGGAAGGCAAGTGGGCCATCACCCTTTCGCGGTCCTTCGTCGAACCCTTCCTCTCCAACTCGTCCCGACGCGATCTGCGAAAGAAGGTCTACGATGCCTTCGTCGAGCGCGGGGAGATGAAGAGCGCGCGTGACACCAAGCCCCTCATTAAGGAAATCATGAGGCTCAGGTCGGAGCAGGCGGCATTGCATGGCTACAAGACCTACGCCGAGTTCGCGTTGCGCGACCGCATGGCCGGAAGGCCCGAGGCCGTCGCCGAACTTCTCGGGAAGGTCTGGAAGCCCGCCATAGCGAGGGCCGGCGTCGAGGAGTCGAAGCTGCTCGAGATCGCGAAGGGCGACGGCCTCGAGCGCATCGAGGCCTGGGACTGGCGCTACTACGCCGAAAAGCTCAGGCGCCGCGACTACAGCCTCGACGACGCCGAGATAAAGCCCTATTTCAGCCTCGACAACATGATCGGCGCCATGTTCTGGAGCGCATCGAGGCTTTTCGGCGTGCAATTCCGGGAGGTCGCGGGCCAGACCCTCTACCACCCGGACGTCCGCCTCTTCGAGATGCTCGGCCCCGACGGCGAGCTGGAGGGTATTTACCTCGCCGACAACTTCGCCCGCCAGGGCAAGCGTTCGGGCGCCTGGATGAGCAACTATCGGGAACAATCGAAGGGAATAGTACCCATAGTCGTAAATAATACGAATTTCACCAAGGGCAGGGCGGGCGAGCCGACCCTCATCAGCTTCGACGACGCCAAGACCCTCTTCCACGAATTCGGCCACGGACTCCACGGTCTCCTCAGCGAGGTCGACTACGAGGGGCTTTCCGGCACGAACGTGCTTCGCGATTTCGTCGAGTTGCCCTCGCAGCTCTTCGAACATTGGGCCCTGGCCCCCGAGGTGCTTTCGAAATTCGCCCTCCATGTCGAGACCTCGAAGCCGATTCCCGAGGTCCTCGTGGAGAAGGTCAGGAAGGCCCGGGGTTTCAATCAGGGATGGGAGACCGTCCAGTATCTCGGTCCGGCCCTTCTCGACATGGAGCTCCATGGGCTCGCCGATGTCGCGGCCCTCGACCCCGCCGCCTTCGAAAGCGAGAGCTCGAAGGCTATCGGCGTTCCCGCCAACATAGGACTCCGTCACCGACTTCCGCACTTCCAGCATCTTTTCACCGACGACAGCTACGCGGCGGGTTACTACGTCTACATGTGGGCGGAGGTCCTCGAGGCCGACGTCTTCGCGGCCTTCGAGGAGAAGGGCGATGTCTTCGATCCGGCACTTGCGAAGAAGCTCAAGAGTCTCATCTATTCGGCGGGCAATTCCCGCGACCCGGCCGAGCTCTTCCGCGATTTCCGCGGCCGCGATCCCTCTATCGAGCCTTTGCTGAGGCAGAGGGGACTTTCGGAAAGGCAGTGACGAGGCCCGCGAGCTAGTCAGCAAAAAGGGAGGCCAGCTGGCCTCCTTTTTTTTACCTCGGCCCCGGCAGGGCAGCGGCGTCCGGCCCTGGCGGAAACCAGCTTTTAGAGGCGCTCTCCGAATATGTCCCGAAGGCGCTCGACTGCTTCTCTGAGCTCCGCGTCGTCAGCGCCGCCTCCGGTTCGGATATTTCGGTCGGCGACCTTCCAGAGTTCGTTGATCGCCTCTCTCTCGGCGAAGAGGAGGAGGCCGAGGTCCTGGCGCGGTCCGCTCCAGGCCCCGGGTCGCGGATCCGCCCCGAGTCTCTCGAGAAGCTCATCGACTATGCTGATCATCGTTTCATCGCTCCCCGAAGATCATGCCGTAATAGCGGTCGATCTTGGCGCCGAGCTCCATGAGGCCGAAATTGCGCGCCTCGCGGATCGTCTCCCTCCCCTCGAAATAGACGAGGACGGCGGGAATGGAAAAGATGGAGAGCTGCCCGGATGCCTCGGGGACCGCCTCGATGTCGACGTAGTACATGGGCATGAGGGGAAAGTGTTTCTCTACGAGCGCCATGACCTTCGGTTTGACGCTCTTGCAGACCCCACAGCTCGGGCTGGAAAAATAGAATAGGACGGCCTTTTCTTTCGCGGCTATGTCCAAGAGTCGCTTGTAGCTTTCGATCGCTTCCATGGCCGGAGCATACACGGAAGGCCGCCGGGCGGAAAAGCCTCCGGAGCCCCGCGCCGGAAAGGTCGAAGAGGTCTTGCTCGCGGCCGCGGCTCGACCTTTCCGTCCCGACGGGAGGGCGGGGCGGGCCGCGATGGTCCCGACGCCGCCCCGGTCCCTCCTCGCGCTATTTCTTGAGCCTGAATTTAACCGCAAAGTCCTCGAGCACGCCGACAAGATCGGGTTGGCCGATTTCCTGAAGCTCGTAGCCGACCTTGACGGTCGGGTGCTTGATCTTGACGATGCGGTTGAGATCGATCGGGGTGGCGATGACCACCGTGTCGCAGTCGGTGGCGTTGATGGTCGCCTCGAGGTCGCGGACCTGCTCGTCGCCGTAGCCCATCGCGGGGAGGAGGGTCCCTATTCCGGGGTAGGTGGCGAAGGTGCCCTTGAGCTTGCCGACGGTGTAGGGACGAGGATCGACGAGCTCGGAGGCGCCGAACTTGCGGGCCGCCACGATGCCGGCGCCGATCTTCATCATTCCGTGGGTGAGGGTGGGGCCGTCTTCCACGACGAGGCAGCGCTTGCCCTTGATGAGCTCGGGCCTGTCGACGTTGATCGGGGAGGCGCCGTCTATAACGATGGCCTTCGGGTTGACGCGGGCTATGTTGTCGCGAACGGTCTGTACCCCCTCGGGCGACGCCGTCTCTATCTTGTTAATTATTATGACATCGGCCATCCGCAGCGACACTTCGCCCGGGTAGAAGGAGACCTCGTTCCCGGCCCGATGGGGATCCGCGACGGTGATGAGGAGGTCGGTCTTGTAGAAGGGGAAGTCGTTGTTGCCTCCGTCCCACAGGATTACATCCGCCTCCTTCTCGGCCTCGCGGAGTATGGCCTCGTAGTCGACGCCGGCGTAGATCACGTTGCCGCGCACGATGTGAGGCTCGTATTCCTCCATCTCCTCGATGGTGCACTTGTGTTTCTTCAGGTCGTCCACGCTAGCGAAGCGCTGGACCTTCTGGGCGACGAGGTCGCCATAGGGCATGGGATGGCGGATGGCGACGACCTTGAGACCCTTGGCCATCAGCATCTGTACGATCTTGCGCGAAGTCTGGCTTTTGCCGGAGCCGGTACGCACGGCGCAGACGCCGATGACGGGCTTGGTGGAGGCGATCTGCGTGTCCTTGGGCCCGAGGAGGGTGAAGGAGGCCCCCGCCGCGTTGACGATCGCGCCGACGCCCATCACGTGGGAATAGGGCACGTCCGAATAGGAGAAGACGCATTCGTCGACGGCGAGGTCTCGGATGAGCCGCGGGAGTTCCGACTCGAGGTCGATGGGGATACCCTGGGGGTAGAGTCGTCCCGCGAGGGCCGCGGGATACTTTCTGCCCGCGATGTCGGGGATTTGGGCCGCGGTGAAGGCAACGACCTCGTAGGCCTCGTTGTCGCGGAAGCGGGTGTTGAAGTTGTGGAAGTCTCGCCCCGCCGCGCCGATGATGATGACCCTGCGCTTCGACATGATGTCTCCTGGGGAACTAGAAGGCGTGGGCTCGCCGGCACTCGTCCGGGAGCTCGCGGCGGCTTTGCCGACGCGTGGCAAGTCTAGGTTCGGCCAGGGCTCTTGTCAACTTACAATTAGTTGTATAATTATACAGGCGAAATATCTGCCCGCTTCCTTGTCGAAGGAGGGCCGTCCTGCTAGAGTGCCGTACATTTTCGCCATGGTGTGCCCCATGGCCGCGTCGGAGGTTGCGGATGCCGGGATTGAGCATTGAGAGCGAAATCGGGGTTCTGCGCAAGGTGATAGTCCATGCACCGGGCCCCGAGGTCGAGGCGATGACCCCCGGCGAGGCCGCCCAGGACCTCTATAACGACATCGTGCCCCTCGGCGCGGTCAGGGGAGAGCACGACAGGCTTCGCTCTTTCCTCGCGAAGGTGGCGGAGGTCTACGAGCTCGAGGTGCTCCTCGCCCAGTGTCTCGAGCAGGCGGAGGCCCGTTTCGAGTTCCTCGGTGTGCTTTCCGGTTTCTGTCCCATCGGCGATAGGATCGACGCCCTCATGGACCTCCCCTCGCCCGTGCTGGCGAAGCTCGTCATCGAGGGACTGCCCGCCTCCGAGGACAGCCTCTCGCATCTGCTTTCACCCCGTTCTTTTTCCCTAAGGCCTCTTCCCAACACCTATTTCATGCGCGACACTGCGGCCGTCTTTCGCGACTTTGCCCTCTCGTCGGCAATGGCCTACGATGTGCGCGTCGTCGAATCCCTGGTCACGCGCTTCGTCCTCACGCGGCACCACGAACTCCGGGCCCACGCCCTCCTCCTCGACGGCCCGCGCGACAGGAATCGCTTCGTCACGATGGAGGGAGGCGACTTCATAGTCATTTCGCGCAACGTGCTCGCCATAGGGGTGTCGGAGCGCACGAGCCCCGACGCCATCGAGCTTTTCGCGCGGACCGCCGCGCCGGCTATCGACGAGGCCCTCACCATATTCGCCGTCGTCCTTCCCAAGGAGAGGGCGACTATCCACCTCGACATGGTCTTCACCGTGATAGACAGGGATCGGGCCCTCGTACACGGGCCGACCATAACCGGCCCCTCGAGACGCCCGGTCTTCAGGATCGATGTCTCCCCCTCGGGCGCCTTGTCGACGCGGCCCGTGCCGGGCCTCCTCGAGGGGCTCGCGGAGGCCGGCCACGATTTCGAACCGGTGGCCTGCGGGGGCGGCGATCCGCTCTACGAGGAGAGGGAACAGTGGCTTTCCGGCGCCAACTCCTTCGCCTTCGCCCCCGGGAAGATCCTCATGTATTCCTGCAATCTCAAGACGATCGCGGCCCTCTCCGACGCTGGCTTCGCGATCAGGAAGGCCGAGGACTTCATCGAGGGGCGCGAGTCGGTCGCGGACTTCGGCAGGCTCGTGGTGGCCTTCGACGGCATCGAACTGGCGCGAGGCGGGGGCGGGGCCCGCTGCATGACGATGCCGCTGGAACGCGACGAGCTTTGAAGGGGGAACCTCGGCCGAGCGCGCTTATCGTCGGAGCGGGACCGGCCGGCCTTTTCGCTGCCTGTCGGCTCGTGGCTCTCCGGCGAGAGGCGGGATTGGCGGAAGACGCCTTCCCCATCGTGCTCCTCGAACGCAATCCCAGGCCCGGGCGCAAACTCCTCGTCTCGGGTTCGGGGCGCTGCAACATCGCCCATGAGGGCCCGGTCGATGAGCTTCTTCCGCATTATGGCGGCGGCGACAAGGCCGGAGGGGCCGCGCGCTTCCTCAAGCGAGCCCTCCACGCCTTCGATACTCCCGCCTTGCTGGGTTGGTTCGAGGCAAGGGGGCTTGGCTTCGTCTCCGAAGCCAGCGGCAAGGTCTTTCCCGAGAGCGGTCGTGCCGGCGATGTGCTCAAGGTCCTTCTCGCCGAACTCGAAGCGGGAAAGGTCGAGTTACGTACGGGTAGCAGACTCAGTTCGCTCGCCCTCTTGGAGAGCGGAGCCTTCGAGGCCCTGGTCGACGAGGAAGCCGCCCAATCCTCCATCCTCGCGACGACCGTCCTCGTCGCAACGGGCGGCATCACCTATCCGATCACCGGCAGCAGCGGCGACGGCATCGCCTTGGCGCGGGAACTAGGTCACGCCCTCGTCGAGGCTCGGCCCGCCCTCGCGCCCATCCTCGTGAAGGACTGGGTCTTGGCCGGCCTTTCGGGCCTCTCCTTCCATTTCGCCGGCCTCCGCCTTCGGCGGGGCGGCAAGGTGGCGATCGAGAGGGAAGGCGACCTACTCATTACGCATGAAGGCCTTTCCGGCCCCCTCGTCCTCGACGGA
>DATKTD010000249.1:0-3693 GCA_035531315.1 Rectinemataceae bacterium | reverse complement strand
TTTCGATCGTATCCGACCAGGATGCCAGGGCATACCAGGGATTGGGACCGCTCCGAAGGTTGTTTCTAATAGCACGGATCCTCAGCGCCATAAGCCCTCCTCGAATCACCTAAGACTGATTTTCGACCAAGTCAATAGGATTGATAAGTGAAAGCCCCGAGACAAGGCGAAACCTCATCGCGCCCAGCTTGAGGAGGAGCGATGACCAACTTGGGGATGATGAAGGCCGAGCTTGGTTAGGGCGCTTTCCCAGGTTGGGGGAAAGGCATTTCCAAGTTGAGTGCGCATCGCTCCCTGCTTGGGGGCGAGTAGTATCAAGGTGATATGGCGCGGTCCCTTAATTCGGGGTATCTCCGATGATCCACACAAGGATTTTCCAGTTGCTGGAATACCCTGTGAAAAGCGACCGCAGCCAGGCCTACGAGCTTGGCGAGTGTCTTTCCATTACAAGCCACCCATGTCATCGCGCGCGGGGTGGCGCAGGTAAACCTTTCCCCCACAGCACAGGGTCAAAGGCCTCATGTCGCTGGTCGAGATCGTGGAAGTCACCCACCTTCCCTGCTGCCGATCGCGCAAGCGATTGGCGTGGCATGGGCGGTTCATGCGCTTATTAACGGAGGCAGCTCTTTCGCCTAGAGTCAGGCTTAAGACCGGCGCCCGCCTCAGAGGCCCCCGACGGCCTTGGACCGCAGGGCGATGGCCTTGTCCAGGAAGCCGGCGGAGTAAAGCGTGCTGCGATTGCGACCGCCGGACTTGGAGAGGTAGAGGGCCTTGTCGGCCCGACCTATCAATTCGTCGGGGTCTTCCGTGCCCCCGCCCCCGATGAAGCAACAGCCGAGGCTGGCGGTGATCTTGAGGCTCAGGCCTTCGAAGCCCAGCTCCATCGACTCGATCGAGGCCCGAATGCGCTCGGCGACCTCCATGAGGGTCGGGCCATCGCACTCGACGACCAGGATGCAGAACTCCTCGCCCCCGAAACGTGAAGCCACATCTTCGTGACGGATCGCCCTCTTGATCGTTTCGGCCATGTGGGCGAGGACCTCGTCGCCCGCCAGATGGCCATAGCTGTCGTTGAAGCGCTTGAAATGGTCCACGTCGAGCATGATGAGGCCCGAGTTCTTGCCATGGCGCCTGACGCGCGCGATCTCCTGCTCGAGGGTGCGCATGAAGTGTTGATGGTTGTAGAGGCCGGTCTTGGAGTCGGTGATCGAGTTCTCGTGGTGCAGGCTGTTCTGGATGCCGATCGAGAGAAAGCGGATGATGCGATCGGCGTACATGCGCTCGAGTTCGGAATATGACGTGCCGACGACCTTCCTTCCGAAGATGACGATGCCATAGAGACCGCCGATACCGCTGAGGGGAAAGAGGATGTCCGGTTCGAAGGAGCGGAAGTCGGGCCCGAAGGCTTCGGCCCCGAGCCTGCGCTCGATCTCCGCGAAGTCTATGGGAAAGGGAGAGGCCAGGAAAAAGTTCTTGAGCGGCCCGTAATAGTCTTCGGAGACGAGTTCGTCGCTCGGCTGCAGGTTGCTGAAGGAATATTGGTCCAGCCGATCGCCGCGGGGCGGCTCGATGATAAAGACGAGCTTGGAGGGGATGAAACGTTCGAGGAAGCGGGTAATGACGAAGCCGAGCATGTCCTCGACACTGGTCTTGGCGAAGAGGGCGGCGGCATCGTTGATGAGGAGGTCCAGCTCGCGGTTTTCCCTGCGCAGGACGGCCAGGTCGTCCAAGGCCCCCGACTTATGAAGGAGGTTGAGCTGCTCGAGGTAGGCCCCGTCGATCTCCGTGACCTTCGCTTCGGCCCTGTTCTCAATTTCCACGCGCGCAGTATAGAGGTATCCGCGGGTATTGTCGCGGCTAATTGGTGAGGCCCGAAGGGTCGACGGTCTCCGCGCCCTCCCGTCCCCCCTTCCATCCGGTGGAGCCGAGGGGATGCGAGACTGGCCCTTGGCCGGGGAATTCCGTATCTTTCGGCGATGCGAAGCCTCGACGCCGGGAAGGCCCTTCCCTGGATACTGTTTCTGATATTCTTTTCTGTCCTCAACGAGACGGTCTTCAACGTCTCGACCCCCGCCATATCGTCGCAATTCCATCTTTCACCGGCCGGCGTGAGCTGGATGATGACGAGTTTCATCGTCTTTTTCGGCATAGGCACGGTGGTCTTCGGCCGGCTCTCGGACCTCTTCGCCATCGGACGCCTCTTGTCGATAGGCATCGTCATCTACGCGGCGGCCTCCCTCCTGGGCTTTCTCGGCCGCGACTCCTATCCCCTCGTTCTGGCCGCGAGGGCGATCCAGGGCATGGGAGGCTCTTCCCTTCCGGCCCTCGTCATGGTCATCGTGGCCCGCCATTTCGCCCCGGAGATCAGGGGCGGCATCTTCGGTTCGATCGGTTCGGTCGTCGCCTTCGCCGCGGGCTTCGGGCCTGTCATCGGGGGCATCATCGCATCCCGCATCGGCTGGGCCTGGCTCTTTCTCATTCCCCTCCTCACCCTGGCTGCCCTGCCCTTCATCGGGCGCCTCCTCCCCGCCGAGGAAAGGAGGCCGGGAAGGATCGATCTGGCCGGGGCCCTCCTCATGGCCCTGGGTCTCGGCAGCCTCATGGTCTTTCTCACCTACCTCGCCTGGCCCTGGCTCCTGGCCGCCGCTCTCTTTCTGCTGTTCTTCGTGCTCCGGCTCAGGCTGGCGAGGGAACCCTTCATCGATCCGAGCCTCTTCGCCAACCGCCCCTTCCGCAGGGGCGTCTTGGCCGCCCTCGTGCTCTTCGCCTGTCTCATGTCGATGTTCTTCGCCCTTCCCCTGATGCTGAGCAGGGAGGTGGGCCTCGGCCCGGCGAACATCGGCCTCATTCTCTTTCCCGGGGCCATAAGCGGGGTCTTCTTCGGCCCCCTCGCGGGCAGGCTCGCCGACGGCTGCGGCAATCGTTTCGTACTGCGCATCGGCCTCGGCCTCTTCGTCTCCGGCCTCGCCGCCCTGCCCTTCGTGATGGGCCTCGCGCCTTACGGGCCGGCAATCCTCCTCGTCGCGGTGAATGTCGGTGTCACCTTCTTCCAAACGGGGCTCATCAACGGTGTCTCGCAAACCCTGTCGCCGGAGAAGACCGGCGTCGGCATGGGTCTCTTCAATCTCTCGGGCTTCGTGGCCGGGGCCCTCGGCACGGCGATCGTCGGCAAGATCCTCGACGCGAGACTCCTGGATTTCGGCGGGGTGTTGATCGCCATCGCCCTCGTCTTCGCCCTCGCGGGCGGGGCCTACATCCTTTCTCTCGCCAAGACTTCAGCCCGGTCCTGCCGTGAAGCGAAGCCAGCGTAAGATCCCTGTGCCGCCTAGCCTCGCGTTAAAATCCGGTCGAGCAAGGCCAGAAAGAGCTTCCTCTCGGACTCGCTGAAGTCGCGGAAGAATTCGATTTCTAGATCGCGGCGCACCGCGCAGGCGGCCTCGAGGAAATCGCGCCCGCGCTGGGTCGGCCGCACGAGGACGGCCCGGCCGTCGTGAGGATGTGGCTCGAGGGAGACTAGCTGCGCCACCGCGGCTTCCTTCGCCAATTTGCCGGCGTACTGCTTGGTCGTACCGAGAGAGGCGCCGATGTCAGAAAGGCGCGAACCGGCCTCATCCACCTCCGAGAGGAACTGGACATGCGCGAGGGTCATGCCCTGCCAACCCCCTTCGGCGTAGCGCTGGTTCGCGGTCTCCT
>DATKTD010000248.1:0-4721 GCA_035531315.1 Rectinemataceae bacterium | reverse complement strand
TCCGGAACACCACGCAGGAATCGGCGAGGAGGAGGGTGGCGAGCGAACAAGCCAGGAGCGCCCTTTTCATGGACCCCACTATGGGCCCTCGTCGCCGACCTGTCAATTCGAGCTCTCAAAGGCCCCCGAGAAAGGAAAGCCGATCGAGCTCTTCGACCGATACCTTGGCGGCGCCGGCTCCCTTTATCTTCGCGAATTCGACGAGGTCGAGGTAGCGGAGGGTGAGGGGGCGTTCGAGGGACATCCGTACCTTCCCGTCCTCCCAGGTGGAGGCCGAGGGGTCGAGGAATGTGGGCTGTCCGTACTTGGCGACGAGGCTTGTCCAGACGCCGTAATGGTCTACCCGGTCGTCGGCGAGTTCGAGGATGATGACCCAGAGTCTGCCCGAATCGAACTGGAAAAAGGCCCTTCGGATGAAGGAGATGCCGCTGACCTCGATGAGGCTCTGGTTGGGCGTCGGCAGCATCGATACATCCTCCGGCCCCCGCCATGCGAAGAGGGGGTCCGATTGGAGTTCCGCGATGACCTCGTCCCGCGTCATGCCGAGCTTGAGCTTGCCGTAGCCGAGGGGAAGGGGCTTCGTCCCCGCCGGAGCCGTCGCCCCGGCCGTCGCGACCTGCGTCGTGCCGGTCGCCGGAGTCGCGGCCACGACTCCAGGAGCCGGAACGGCGGCTGTCCCCGGGACGGCCGTCGCGGACTGTGTCGCGGTGGCGCCGACAGGGCCCGAGGTCTGGGCGAAGGCGGCGGCCGCCAAGCCGAGAGCGAGTCCCGCCGCTGCGATCATGCGCCACATCCGGCCGGAGACCCTGCGGTTAAGCAATGGAAGTTCCACGTCTTTCGTCCTCCCGTCTCAATATCGGCGGGGCCGAGGGTACTCCAGCCTCAATAGTGCTTCAAGCCGGCATTCCGACGCTATATTGCGGATGCGAGCGCCGGGTCGGTACAATGCCATATGTTTGGATCGGAAATCCGGGATGGCACGGAACCGCGCGTCGTCGTCGCGGATGACGCGATCGTGGTGGTCTGGAAGCCGCATCGGATGCATTGCGCCGAGCTCGAGGGGGATGGGGGCCAGAGTCTCTCCGCCTGGGTCTTCGGCCATTTTCCCGAGACGGCGCCGTCGGCCTTCCCTCCCGAGACCGGCGCGCGCGGCGCCGACGGGGGCCTCATCCATCGTCTCGATTTCGAGACGGCCGGCCTCGTCCTCTTTGCGAGGAGCCCCGAGGCCCGGGCCGCCGTCAGGAAGTCTCAGGAGGATGACCGGATTCGGAAGACCTACCGCCTAGGCTTCGTCGTCGTCGGCGAAGGGCTTACCGGGTCGAGTCCCCTCAAGGGAGTGCCCGAAGGCCTCGACGAGGCCGCCTGGGCCGCCTGCCTGGACGAACCTCGCGCGTTGGCTGAAACACTCGGCGGCGCTACCGTACGGAGCCGCTTCAGACCCTACGGCCCCAGGGGCTCTAAGGTCGCCTGCCTCGGGGCTCCGGCCACCTCGGGAAAGGGCCGGGGGCGGGGCTCTCCCGATCGCTTCTATCGCAGCTCCGTGCTCGCGGTGGAGACGCGGGACGGGGCATTTGCGGCGACTGTCGAACTGACACGGGGCTTTCGCCATCAGATCCGGGCCCATTTCGCCTGGATCGGCCTCCCGCTCCTCGGCGATTTCCTCTATGGGGGAGGGCCGGGACCTCGCCTCGACCTCGTCGCGACGGGGCTCGCCTTCGAGCATCCGACGACGGGCCTCGCCGTCACGGTCGGTGACGTCGGCGATCCGGCGGCGGCGGGAGCCTCGATTGCACATCCCCCGTCTCTAGCCTAGTATTGAGGCGATGGATCAGCTCCCCGTCTTCGACACCCTCGCCGCCCAACTCTCCAGTGGCGAGAGACACGAACTCCTCGAGCGCATCATGCGTTCCGCCCCCCTATCCCAGGAGCCCATGTTCCCCCCCGATGCCCTGCCGGCGCGTTCCCCCGAGATTCGCAGCCTTTCCGATGGAGGCGGCTTCCTCGCCCGTCTTGTTCTCTTTTTCAGGCGGCTCTTTTCCGGAAAGACGAACGAGGAACTCATCCTCGAGGATCGTCTCAAGGAAATAGCCTCTCAAGTGGAGGCTCGGCAGCCTGGCTTCGTCGACCGCAAGCGCGAGGTACTGCTCGAGGGTTTCGCCGCCCAGCTCCGCTCGCTGCGCGACGCCGCGCGCTTCTTTCAGGACATCCTCGCCCGCAGCGTCGAGCAGGAAAAGGGCGCCTTCATTTCCGTCCTTCTCGCCAACGAGCTACCCGACATTCACGCGAGACTCCTCGCAGAGACCGATCCCTGGCCCCGGGTGGAATCGGGCCTCTCCCTCGAGCTCGCCCGGGCGGCCGTTCTCGAGTCTTGGGACGACATCCAGCGTTCCCTCACCGAGGAAAGGCGCCGCCTCCTGTACGCCGATTTCCGCGGCCTCCTCTTCCTCCGGAGGCTGTCGGGCTTTCTCTTCGACCGCCTTCTCGGATTCTGGAAGCCCGGCAGCTCCGGCGGCTTCGAGGCTTCCTTCGGTCAGGTGAGGGAATTGCTGACCGAGTTGGGCGATCTCCTCTTCTCGCTCGAGGCGCCGCCTTCGAAGGAACTCCTCGAATCCCTGTTTTCCATGGCGGAGCGCGAGGCCGGAGGCCAGTCCGACGAGGCGATCGAAAAGGCGGTAGCCGCCGACGTGGACGCCGGCATCGCGGCCCTCCAGGCCATCCGTACCTTCAACGCCAGGGTTCCCCTCGGGCAGATCCTTAGGCTCGTCTCGGCCGACCCCGAGCACCTTCCCAAGGACCTCCCGGGAGGCGAGGACTGGTTCGCGATATTCCGGACCTACTGGAAGGACAAGATCGAGGCGAGGGTCGAATCCTGCAGGGAAGAGGCCCGGAGCAGGGACCTGGCCGCCGAGATCGTATCCTTCATCGGGACCACGGACTTCGCCCTCCTGCCGCATCTCTCCCGCGAAGGCAGACCGGGATCGCCGCCCGTCCGTTTCGACCTCGCCCTCGCCTTCCTCCTCGGCTTCGCGAAGGGGCCCTTCCCGCGCGACATCAATCGCCCCCTCAAGATCCTCCTCGTCGACGGTGAATTCTACCGCAAGGACAATCTCATCGAATTCACCGATGCATACAATTGTTTCCTCCATCTCGAGGAGACCATCCTGTCCCTCGATCTCAGGGTCTCGCCCGAGGGCGAGGTCGGGCAGGCCTGGGCCCAGGTTTCGGGCGAGATGGTGGCCCTCCCCCTCAAGCGCCGCAAGCTCGACGGCATAAGGCGCGGCGTCGAGGAGGAGGCCGAGGGTCTCATCCGCAGCGCCGGCACCGCCCTCGTCGGCATGTCGCGGATACTCCAGGGCGTGCTCAAGGGAGAGGCCGGCGGTCGCTACGATTCCGTGCAGAACCTCTCCTTCCTTGACGGACGTTCGAATCGCGATTATATAAAGTCTCTCGAGACGGTCCGAGGGCTTTGCGAAAAGGCCCTCCTCATCCTGGAGGAAGTCTCCGGTCTGGAACTCGGCACGATATGATGCGCTTCGAGAGCTCGACGCTCGGTTCGGGGCTTTCCGACCCGGAGCCGGCCCACCTCGAATTCGCCTTTCCCGCGCCGAGCGAAGGCGGCGCCTTCCGCGAGCCCCCCAGGGCCATACTCAGCTTGAGGGCGGCCGGTTCGATGCGCTATCTGGCGGGAACGTGGAACCCAAGGCGCGCGGGATTCTTCGACTCCCTCGGCATCGAGGCGGGACGGGTCGTCGCCACCGAACTTCACCACACCAGGCGCGTCAGGATTATCGACACCCACTCCCTCGGCGAATTCCCGAGGGGAGAGGTCGAACTCGACGCCCGCGGCCTGCCCGGCGAAGAAGTAGGCGATGGCGGACCCGACGCCGTCGAAGGCTGCGACGGCATGGTTTTCCTGCCTCCCTCCGCGGTGCCTGCCACCCCTTCGCCGCCAGCCGCCCCTCGACCCGTGGCGACGGTCACGGTCGCCGATTGCATGCCAATCTGGCTATGGGATAGCGCTTCCGGCGCCTGGGGCCTTCTCCACTCCGGCTGGAAGGGGACAGGCATACTGGAGCGCGCGATCCAGGCGATCTCCGCCAGGCGCGGCGTCTCTCCCGCCACGATGTCGGTGATACTCGGACCGGCCATCGGCGCCTGCTGCTATGAGGTGCCCGAGACCCGCGCCGAGTTTTTCGCCGCGGAATTCGGCGAGCACAGCGTGGATCGCTCGGGGCCGCGGCCCAGGATAGACATTCGCGCCGCGAACCTCGCCATCGCGCGACGCCTCGGCGTCGGCGCCCTTCTCTCGATCGACGCCTGTACCTCCTGCGACAGCTCCCTCGGTTCCTTCAGGCGCGAAGGGGCCTCGGACTTCACACGGATGGTGGCCGCATGCGTCCCGGTCTGAGGTCGGCCCTCCTCCTGGCCGCGGCGGCAGCCGGCCTTTCCGCGACGCCCTGCCTATCGGCCCAGGAAGATACCACCCGCATCGTGGAGCGCTCCGATTGGTCATATTGGAACAATGACGTATACGCGGGCCATGCCTGGCGAGAAGTGCGGGCGACCCTCGCCGGCGCGGATCCCTCCGGCATGCATCGGGGCACCTGGTTCCTCCTCGGCGAAAGTCTCCATGACCTCCGGACCGAGGCCAAGGCCCTGGACGAGAGCGGCAGCCTGGCCCTCAAGCTGGGCCAGTTCGGCAGCATCGTGGACGACGGAAG
>DATKTD010000247.1:0-12137 GCA_035531315.1 Rectinemataceae bacterium | reverse complement strand
CGAGTTCTGGATCGGCGCCCCCGCCCACGGTCTGGACTTCGCGCTCAAGCTCTAGACCCCACCCTCAGCCCTCCTCCACCGAACCGATGATCCTCTCGCGCTCGTCCTTCCATAGACGGAGGCCGGAGGCGCAGAGCTCCGCGCTGAGAAGGACGAGGAGCCAACCGACGAAGGGGCCGAGAAAGAGCCACCAGTGCTCAGGAAAGGCCAGGTAGTGATGGCCCATCAGGCCGACGAGCTCCTGCGACATCGAGAAAAGGACGGTCGCCGAGGGATAGGGATCGTACTGGAGCGTCGTCCCGCCCATGAACAGCGAAAAGATGCCCAGGCGCGCCACGAAGGCGGCGGCCGCCACCGCCTGCCGCGGTATGCTCTCGATGAGATCGTCCACCAAAAGGGGGGCGATGTGCCGAAAGGCTATCCAGGTCTCGCCGGCCCCGCAGCTTCGCGCGGCCTCGACGAAGGCCCGCGAGGCTATCGTTTCGCCCTTCGACGAGAAGGAGCGGGCCAGGGCCGGCAGTTCGAGGAGGGCGATCACCGCTACCTGGATGGCCAGGAGGAGGAGAGGCGCGAGCGCGGGATTGATGGTGAGGGGATAGAGGACGAAATAGGCGATGATAAAGCTGGGGAGGGCCGCGAGGGGGGAAAAACTCCGAGGCTTGCCCGCCTTCCATCGACCGAGGGCCGTGCCGACCCCGCCGACGAAGGCCAGGGAGGATCGGAGCAGGGCCACGCCGAAAACGGTCGCAAGGGTCCATGGAAGCCCTCTGAGGAGATTCGTGACCATGTCGTAGCCATAACGGTCGGTGCCGAGAAGGTGGCGCGGGCCCGGCGCCTCGGGGGCGAATATGACGTTCTTGACGCCGCCCTCCTCGACCACCCGGAGATTTTCCGCGTAATTCGGGGGATAGGGATAGAGGAGGGGGCCCAGAGCGGACAGGCCCACCAGGGCCGCGAGGAGGGCGAGACCTCCGACGAGACGCCTATTCATCGGCCATGGCCCTTCGCGCGAGATTGAGGGTCAGGGAAAAGAGGGCCTGGACGGCGGCGCAGACGATGACGAGGGAGAGGAGGGCGAAGAGACCCAGGTTGTATTGGTACAAATAGAAGTAGCCGGCATGCCGGCCGGAAAAGGCCGTCTCGAAGAGAAAGCGCGCAAGCCCCGGCAGGCTGAACTGATACTCCACGATGAAAAGCGTACCCTGCATCGCGCCGATGAGGACGGGCAGTTCGGACCTGAGGGAGAGGAGGACGGCGGCCCCGATGTGGCGTCTCCGTATGGCGGACTCGGGCAGGCCCCGCGAGCGGGCGGCCGCGACCCACTCCTCCTTCGCCACCTGGCGGGCAGCGAAGGCCGTCGCCCGGAAGGCGGCGACAAAGGGGTAGATGCCCATCACCAGAAAGGCGAGAGGGCTGAAGCCGGCCCTGGACGGCCCGATCCGGATGTGGAGGCCGAGGGGGACGAGGAGGAGGGCCAGGGCCTGGAGGGACATGGCGACCAGGAAGTCCGGCGTGGAAGCGACGAAAAGAAGGACGCGATCGAGGATGTTCCGATGCGCGGCGCGGAACGAGAGCCCGACGAAAATGCCGAGAAAGATGGCCACCGAGCCGGGCAGGGCGATATTGACGAAGGAAACGAAAATATAAGACGGCGCCAGATCGAAAAGACGCCAGCTCACCGTGCCGTGGAAGTAGACGAAGGAGGAACCGTCGTGGAGACCGGCGACCCAGGCGGCGAAGGCCGTGACGATACGCCCGGGAGTGAAGAGGGGATGCCCCGAGACATTCGTCACGGCGAGAGGCGCCCCGGCGAGGACTATGGCGGCGGCGAAGGCCGCGGCGAGGGAAAGCGCGGTACGAAGGGCCCGCGAAGACCCGGAGGCGGCGAAGGACAACGAAGACATCGATCCGACTATTGCGTCAAATGCAAGACCGCGCAAGAGCGGGCGCAAAAGCCTTCCATGCACGACTTTCCGAATCTGTCAAATCCTTCCGCCTTGACGCTCCCCCCGCCGATCGCTAGGCTTTTATCGTTTCCCACCCGATCCCCCAAGGAGTTGCCATGAGCATCATCGAATACGTCGAAGCGCGCGAGATCCTCGATTCCCGCGGAAATCCCACCGTCGAGGTGGACGTCGTCCTCGAGGACGGCAGCATGGGCCGCGCGGCCGTGCCCTCGGGAGCCAGCACCGGCGAATACGAGGCGGTCGAGCTTCGCGACGGCGACAAGAAGCGCTACCTCGGGAAGGGCGTCCTCAAGGCCGTCGAGAACGTGAACACGAGCATCGCCAGCGAGATCACCGGGCTCGACGCCCTCGAACAGGTCGATATCGACCGCACGATGATCGACCTCGACGGCACCGAGAACAAGGGCAAGCTCGGCGCCAACGCCATCCTCGGCGTCTCCATGGCCGTCGCCCGCGCCGCCGCCGAGCACCTCGGCATCCAGCTTTACAAGTACCTCGGAGGGCCCCACACCACCCTCCTCCCCGTGCCCATGGCCAACATCATCAACGGCGGCAAGCACGCGGACAACAAGATCGACTTCCAGGAGTTCATGGTCATGCCCGTCGGCGCGGAGAGCTTCCGCGAGGCCGTGCGCATGACCGCCGAGGTCTTCCACAACCTCAAGAGCCTCCTCAAGGCCGACGGCCACAACACCAACGTCGGCGACGAGGGCGGCTTCGCCCCCTCGATCGGCAACGAGGATGCCCTCGGCTACATCATGAAGGCCATCGAGAAGGCCGGCTACCGCCCCGGCGAGCAGATCGCCATCGCCCTCGACTGCGCCTCCTCCGAACTTTTCGACGAGGGAGACCGCAAGGGCTACAAGTTCTGGAAGTCCAACCCCGGCAAGCTCTTCACCGCCGACGAGATGATCGAACTCTACACGAGCTGGGTCAACAAATACCCGATCGTGAGCATCGAGGACGGCCTCGACCAGAACGACTGGGAAGGCTATGTGAAGATGACCAAGGCCCTCGGCAATCGCATCCAGATCGTCGGCGACGACTTCTTCGTCACCAACACCAAGCGCCTGGAGAAGGGCATCGCGATGGGCGCCTGCAATTCCATCCTCATCAAGCTCAACCAGATCGGCACCGTGACCGAGACCATCGAGGCAATCGAGATGGCCAAGCGCGCCGGCTACACCGCCGTCGTCTCCCACCGCTCCGGCGAGACCGAGGACGCCTTCCTCGCCGACCTCGTCGTCGCCCGCGAGACCGGCCAGATCAAGACCGGCTCCATGTCCCGCACCGACCGCATCTGCAAGTACAACCAGCTCATGCGCATCGAGGACGAGATGGAGGGCTTCGCCGAATATGCCGGAAAGAAGGCCTTCTACAGCGTGAGGAAGTAACAGCCCGCGATGCCGGTCATTCGGCGAAGCCGCTCGTGGTCGACGAAGGCGAAAGCCTTTGTCGCCGCCAAGCTGCGAGCGGCTTGGCGCAATATGCCGGAAAGAATGCCTTCTACTCGATCAGGAAGTAAGCGAACCATTCCCTCGTTTCGAGCGCGGCCGCTCCGGAAGGGGCGGCCGTTTTTTGCGGCTGCGAGCTCGGGAAACCAGGCGGTCTTCTTCTTAACAGGGGGGAAGCGGCGATCCACGTGAGACGGCTCGTGGCCCTGATGTCGAAGGAACTCTCGCGGATCTGCTGGATGGTGCTGATGCCGGCCAGGGACAAAAAGAAGCCGAAGTGGTCGGGAAAGTCCACGAAGGCGCAGGCGACCGTGTCGCCGGACTCAAGGTCCTCCGCTTCGAGGATCTCGCCGTCCGTGGCGAGGGCGAATTTTGCTTTGGCCTTGGCTGTGGCAGGGCTGGACTTCAGGGCGAGAAGCAGCCTGGAAACCTCACCTCGAGGAGCCACGGCAAGGTGGATGTTATTGCTCTGGAGTACTCCACCCAGGTCGGACTTGTTCATCGCTCCGATTCGTAGCCGCGCTATCGTCGTTTCTTTGTTGCCGAAGGCCTGGAGAAAGGAGAAGGGAAACTCTTCCGGGTCGAAGGGCTGGCGCGCAAGGCCCGATACGGCTTGTTCGATTTCTACAGTATTCATAGGAGCATTCCGATCCTAGGGCGGTGGTAAAACCTAGCACGAGAGGATCGGGCATGCAAGGGATTGAGCCGAATGGGCATTTTCGAAAGAAAGGAGTCGGATAAGGATGGCGGCCTCGTTTCTCTGGGTTGGTGCCAGGCCAGACCCTGGCCGAAGGCGCTGCCGGACCTTGAATTTCGTACGATCCATGCGATGATTGCCAGGCGCGGCGTCGATTATTCACAGCCCCCCAGGAAGTCCGATGAAGGTCGAGCTCGACTACCAGGAAATCCGCTACCGTCTCGAAAGCTATGCGGTGTTCAGGATCCTCAGGAAGGTCGGCGCCGCCTTCATGCTCGCCTTTTTCCACGATCAATGGAAGCGGGCCCATCGTGCCGAGATCGGCCAGGCGGAACTCGTAGGAGCCCTCGGGGCCTTCCGCGAGTTCGTCCGGATGAGCGAGGGCGAGGACTCCTTCGATCGCGAGCCGGCCTCCTATCTCGACGAGTGGGCGAACGAGGGCTTCCTCAGGAAATTCTATCCTATCGATTCTACCGAGGCCTGCTATGAACTCACGCCCGACAGCGAGAGGGCGCTGGAGTGGCTCGGGGAACTTTCGCGCAGGCCCTTCGTCGGCGCCGAATCGAGGCTGCTGTCGCTCTTCGATACCCTCAGGGACATAGCCTTCGGCGCCTCAGTCGATCCGGAGGAAAAGCGCGCCGAGCTCCTGAGACGGAAGGCCGAGATCGACGGGGAACTTTCGCGACTCGAACAAGGCGAGGGCTCCCGCCTCGACGCGACGGGCATCCTCGAGCGCTACTATGGGGCCGAGGACACGGCGCGCCGCCTCATCGCCGACTTCAAGCAGATCGAGCAGAATTTCCGCGATCTCGACCGCGAGACGAAGGAAAGGGTCATCGCCTCCGACCGTTCCCGTGGCACCGTGCTTCGAGAGGTCTTCGAGCATCGCGACGCCATCGTGTCGAGCGACCAGGGCAAGAGCTTTTCATCCTTTTGGGCCTTCCTGATGTCCATCGACAAGAGGGAGGAATTGGCCGAGCTCGTGTCGCGGGTCCTCGATCTTCCCGTCGTCAAGGATGCGAGCAAGACCTTCCCCCTCGATAGCCTCGACTCGCGCCTCGTCGGAGCGGGAGCCCGGGTCCAGGCCATGACCCACCGCCTCAACGAGGAGCTCAGGCACTTCTTGGACGAACGCTCTCGACGCGAGGGGCTCAGGGTCGGGGAGCTCGTCGAAACCTTCAAGCGCCTCGCCCTCGAGTGCCGGGAGGAGCCGCCGCCATCGCGAGCCTTCCTCGAAATCGAGGGCGATCCCGACTTCCTCCTCGTGATGGATCGGCCCTTGTGGAGGCCCGAGGAGACGGTGCTGATCGAGGAAAGACCCATCGAAGCCGGGACCCCGAGCTCCGGCGCCGAGCTCCTCTACGACATCGAGGAGGTCGACCAGGGTCTCCTAGCCGACAGGTTGCGCGAACTCCTCCTCGAAAGCCAACAGACCTCTCTTTCCGAATTGGTGACGCGCTTTCCCGTCACTCGGGGGGTTGCCGAGATCGTCGGCTATCTTTCCATCGCTTCGCAGGGAAGAGAGGCCGCGGTCTGGGGCGAGAGGCGCGCGGTTTTCGAGGCGCGAAACGAGAGGCGCCGGGCGCGCTTCATCGCCGACGCCCCCGATCCAAGCTACCTGCCGGAGATAGAAGCATGAAAGAAAGCCCGGCCTATTCGGCGGTCCTCGTACGATTGCTCAAGGGTCCCCTTTACGCCGAGGCCGGCGAGGTCTGGGACCTCCTCCTCCGACATCGGGCGAAGGTCGAGGAATGGTTCGCCCAGGTTTCCCTCGAACTCGTCGTCGCCGAACGGGACGGCCTTGCCTTTGTCCGAAGGCGAAGGGAAGAGGGCGACGCCGAATCCGAAGGCGGGGGCCGGGGCGACGGCAGCGGATCGGGCCCACCCGAGCTGGTCGCGCGGCGCGAACTCCCCTATCTCACCACCCTCCTCTGCGTCCTCCTCGTCGAGGAGCTTTACCGCTTCGAGACCGCGAGCTCCGACGAATCCCGCCTCGTGATGGACCGAGCCCGGATCCGCGAGTTGGCCCTCCCCTATCTCCCCAAAAAAACGAACGAGGCAAAACAGGCCGACGCCATCGACGGGCAGATCAACAAGCTCGTGCAGTACGGATTCCTCCGACCCATCGAGGCTGGATCGGAGGAACTCGAGGTGACAAAACTCCTCAAGCACAAGATCGACGCCGAGGCGCTCACGGAGGCCCTCGCCAAGCTTTCCGCCCACGCGCGCGGCGACGAAACCTCGGAAGGATCGATCGATGAGTGAGTTCGAACTGGCCGAGGGCAGGGGCGGCTTCCGCCTCGAGGGCATGGAGCTCTTCAACTGGGGAACCTTCGGCAAGGCGGTCTGGCCCTTTCCCTTCGGGGGAGAGAACGCCCTCGTCACCGGCGATATCGGCTCGGGCAAATCGACCTGGGTGGACGCGATCACGACCCTCCTCGTCCCGCCGCAGCGCATCACCTACAACAAGGCCGCCGGCGCGGAACGGCGCGAGCGTACGGATAAAAGTTATGTATTGGGAGAATATCGAACGTCGCGAGGGGAAGGGGCCTCCTTCGCCGCGCCCGTCACCCTCCGCGACGAAAAGAGCTATTCGGTCATCCTCGCCGTCTTCGCCGACAGGCGCGGCTCGCGCCTCCTCTCCCTCGCCCAGGTCCGGTGGATCAAAGCCGGGGAGGTGCAGCGTCTCTACGTGAGCTCCGGGCGCAGGCTTTCGGTGCTGGCCGACTTCGGCAGTTTCGACGGCGACGGTTCCTCCCTCCGCAAAAGGCTGCGAGCCTCTCCCTCGACCGAGGTCTTCGATTCCTACGCCGATTACGGAGCCGCCTTCCGCTCCTCGATGGGCATTACCGAGAAGGCCCTCGACCTCTTCAACCAGACCGTTTCGATGAAGACGATCGGCGATCTCGACGACTTCATCCGCAGCCACATGCTCGAGGCCACGGGAGCTCGCGATCGTCTCGACCGGATGCTCCGGAATTTCGACAACCTCCGCGCGGCCCACGACGCCGTCGAAAACTCGCGGAAGCAACGCGACGCCCTCCTTCCGATCGCCGCCGAGAACCGCGAGCATACCGGGCTCGTTGCTTCGATAGAGGAGCTCCGCGCCATGGCCATGGCCCTACCCTTCCGCGTCATCGGCCTGGAAATCCCCCTCCTCGAAAGGGAGATCGAGCGCCTCGGTCTCGAACTCGAAGCCAGGCGAGCCGCCCTCGACGCCTTGCGCTCGACCATCGCCCAGAGGCGCGAAACCCAGGCCAGCCTCCGTTCGGCGATCGACAACTCCGAAGCGGGGCGCCGTATCCGCGAACTCGAGGCGGAGATGGAGCGCGTGGCCGATGAGCGCGATAGGCGCCGCCATGTCTCGGCCTCCTACCGGATCGTCCTCGACAGGCTGGGGCTGGCCATGCCCGTCTCCGCCGAGACGATGGTGTCGCTCCGTGCGGCCCTCGATACGGAACAGGGTCGGATCGCCGCCGAGGTCGGCCGCCTCTCGGAGGAGCGAGACGGGCGCGTGCTCGAGCGAAGCGAGCGCGAACGCGAGTTGCGCGACATCGAGGCGGAGCTTTCCTCGCTCAAGGGGCGGACAACCTCGATACCGGCGCGCAGCGCCGAGCTACGGCGCGAGCTCGCGGAGGCCGTCGGCGCCACCGAGACCGAGCTGCCCTTCGCCGGCGAGCTCGTGCGCGTACGCGTTGCCGAGAAGAAGTGGGAGGGGGCCGCCGAGCGGGTGCTCCGTTCCTTCGCTCTGAGCGTCCTCGTGCCCGAGCGCCATTACAGGGCGGTGAGCGAATACGTCCGCGCTACCCGGCTCGATGCCCGCCTCGTCTACTTCCGCGTTGCCGAAGGCCGCGAACAGGCGCCCCGTCTCGCCGAGGGCAGCCTCGCCCGCGTCCTCGAGGTGAAACCCGAGGCCCCCTTCCGCGCCTGGCTCGAATCGGAGCTCGCCCGCCGCGCCGACTATATCCGTTGCGAGGACATGGAGCGCTTCTATCGGGAGCCCGAGGCCGTCACCGCCGAGGGCCTCGTGAAGAGCGGCAGGATCAGGCACGAAAAGGACGACCGCAAAAGCGTCGCCGATCCCCGCAACTTCGTCCTCGGTTGGTCGAACGCGGATAAGATCGCCCTTCTCGAACGCGACCGCGCCGGGGCGCGCAAGGCCCTCGACGAGGCGCTGCGCCTCCTGGCCCTTTCGCGCGAGAGGATGGAGTCCCTCGAGTCGAGACGCTCGGACGTGGCGGAAGCCCTCCGCCTCGACTCCTTCGACGAGCTCGACCTCGAGTCCTCCGTCGAACGCTACCGCCTCCTTCGCGCCGAGCGCGAGACCCTCGAGGAAAGTTCCGACCAATTGGCCCGACTCAAGGCTGCCATGGACGAGGTGGGCATCGAGCTTGCGCGGCTCGAGGCGGAGGCGAACTCGCGCACGGAAACGATAGGCGGCCTCAAGAACGAGGGCGAACGCAGGGAGGGCGAACTCGATCGCGCGCGGAACAACGCCGGCTCACCGGCCGCGAAGGAAGCCGCTCCATGGTTCGGGAGGATCGACGCCTTCGCCGGCGCCTCGAGGCCCGATCTCGACGGCCTTCATGCCTGGCGCGGGGAGATTCTGCGGCGGCTCGAGGCCCGTCGCGCAACCCAGGAGCGCAAGGACTCGGACCTTCGCTCGTCGCTCCTCAAGCGCATGCACGAATTCCTTTCCTCCTTCCCCGATCGCGGCGCCGAACTCTCCGTCGGGGTCGAGTTCGCGACCGACTACGCGAGCCTCCTCGCCCGCATCGAGGGCGACGACCTGCCCTCCTACGAGGGCCGTTTCCGTTCCCTCCTCCGCGAGAGCACCCTGCGCGACATCGCCCTCTTCCACACCGAACTCGACAACGATACCAAGGCCATCAAGGAGGCCATCGCCATCATCAATGGCTCCCTCGCCGGCATTTCCTACAACCAGGGCAGCTACATCTCCCTCGCCGCCGAGAGAACGGACGACCAGACGGTCCGCGATTTCCGCTCGGAGCTCAGACGCTGTCTCGAAAACCAGGGAGGCGACGAGGAGCTCTACAGCGAGGAGCGCTTCGTCCGGGTGAAGAATCTCCTAGCCCGCCTCGCCGGGTCCGAACCCGCGGACCGCGCCTGGACGGAACATGTGATCGACGCGCGGTCCTGGTTCACCTTCACCGCGACCGAGCGCTGGCTCGAGGACGATACCGAAAGGGAATTCTACTCGAGCTCCTCGGGCAAATCGGGAGGGCAGAAGGAAAAGCTCGCCTACACCATCCTCGCCTCGGCCCTCGCCTATCAATACGGTCAGGGCGTCAAGCGCGACGGCAAGGGTTTCAGGCTCGTCGTCATCGACGAGGCCTTCGGACGCGGCTCGGAGGAAAGCACCAAGTACGGCCTTCGCCTCTTCGAATCCCTCGACCTCCAGCTCGTCCTCGTCACCCCCCTCATGAAGATCGGCGTCATCGAAGGCAGCGTCGCCACCATCCACTTCATCGCCAATCCGGGCGGCTCGGCCTCCGAGGTCAGGAATATCGCAATTAGGGATTACGAGACGACGAAGGCCGCCCTGGCCTCCGAAAATGCGAAGGCGGAGCCGGTCGTCGAAGCTTCGAAGGCGGAGGCCCCGTCCTGATCGGGCCGAGGGAAATCCGCGCGAAGGCCGAGCGGCGCTATCGCGACTTCCTAGCCTCCTTAGTCACGGGCGAGGCCTTCTTTCCCCTCGAGATCCCTTTCGCGAAGGCGAAAGCGGGCGAGGTCGCCTCGCGATGGAACGAACTGGCCGCCGAGCTCGCCTCGCTCAGGCGAGAGAGCGACGAGACGCGACCGGGCAAATCTTTTTCGGTTTCTTGGGAGGAGCGACGCGACCGCATCGCCGGAAGCCAGAGCCTCCCGATCCGCATCGCCTTTCCCGACGAGACCTCCTATCTCGCCTTCCTCGGAAGGACCGACGAGGTCGCGCGATTCCGCTCCGATCTCACCGCCATCAGTGAAACCTTTCCGAGGCTCGGTGCCTGGGCCGCCTCGAGCCCCCTCGCCCTCGTCGAGCACGCGGGGGACTGGCCACGCCTCCTCGCATGCCTCTCCTGGCTCGTCGCGAACCCAGCCTCGGGCCTCTACATCCGCGAGATACCCGCCGTCGAGGATACGAAGTTCATCGAGGGCAATAAGGCGATCCTCGCCACCCTTTTCGACCTTATCGCGCCTCTGGGCGAAGTCCGGGAGGAGGGAACCGGGCCGACGACGGGCCAGGGTTTCGAGGAACGATGCGGCCTTAAGATTCCCCAGCCCCTCGTCCGGTTGCGAATCCTCGATCGGAGGATAGCCGACTCTCGTTTCTCCGGCATCGACGATATCTCCACACCCTTGGATCGCCTCGCCTCGCTCGATCTGCCCGAGATAGAACGGATTCTCATAATTGAGAACAAGACGAGCTTCGGCAAGGCCGAGGTCTTCCTTACCGCACCCGCCTTGAGCGGCGCAATCGCCGTCTTCGGCTCGGGCTTCGCCGCGAAGAATCTGGCCGCTGCCTCCTGGTTCGCCTCGCGTCGCCTGGGCTATTGGGGCGACATCGATAGCCACGGGCTCCGTATACTCGGGGCCTTCCGCGCGAGCTTTCCCGATGCGGAAGCGCTCCTCATGGACGAGGAGACCTTCGATCGCTTCCCCGACTACCGCAGCGACGCCCCGGCCGACCTCGATCCGCCGCCGCGAGGCTTGAATCCCACGGAGCAAAAACTTTTCCGCCGCCTCGTATCGATGCCGAAGCGCAATCGCCTCGAACAGGAGCGCGTTCCGCAAAGCTGGGCCCGGAAGCGGCTCATCGATTGGTAGATCGGCGATCCTGCCGATTCGCTAAAATATTGACTAACTGCGAGTCATTTTATCGACCGAGGCTCAAGCCCCGCCCGGCTTCCTGAAGCTCGTCTGAAGCAGGGCAGCCAACTCAGGTAGGGCGGGGCGCGAGGAACCCGGCAGCTTGAGACTTTCCAGAACGTCCCTCCTCTCCTTTTGCAGCCACGCCCCGATCGCGCGAGCGGCACCGATCTTGTCTTCATGGCCATGGGCTATGCGCACGAGGGAGAGCATTTCCTCCGCGGTGAACATGATCGAGTCCCCGCTCGCCCGCACGAAGTAGCTCGAACCTGATTCCGAACGTTCGACGGCGAGGGCGCTCGACGAGGCCGATCCGGCTTCGGCTTTCCCCGACTGCCGAGTGGAGCGTCGGGCTTGGGCCTCGTTTGCGCGCTCCACCTCCATGTTGTAGAAATGGGTCTTCGCCTGCTCGAGAAGGAAGTCGAGCCCCTCGGTGTCCAGCTTGGGGAGCATCGAGCGAAGCTCCTTGAGGAGGGCGTCGCGTTGCGCCGCGCCGCGTTGTGCCGCGCCGCGATGGGCTCCGCCGCGATCCACAGCCGATGCCGTTGCGGTCTTGCCACGGGGCTTCTTCGCCGCCGGCGCGACTGCCCCTTTCTGACTCCGCGCCGTCTCCTTGGCCGAGCCGCCTTTGGCCGTGGCCTTTTTCGGAGCGACGCCGGCGCGAGTCGTCGTCGCGGCCGACGCCACAGGCTTCCGAGGCACGGTCGCGGCCTTTCGAGCCTCGGCCTTGATCGCTGCCTCCAGATTGGGCATGAAATGGCGATCGGTGGAATTCTTCTTCCCTGCGATCATAGGATACCTCCTCTCCTTCCGCATAAACGGACGGCAATACGCCTACAAGTATAGGAGGGCTTCCCCCTTATCACCACTTTGGCGCGCGGGTCGGGGTTATGGAGGTAAGGGCGCTACCGCTTTCCCCCCGCTACCTGTACTCCTCCCACCTGATCTTCCTCATGTCCCCATCCTTTAGGTAGGCGCGGTGAAGGGCATAACCGAAACAGAGAGACAGGGGCTCGTGGCCCGCCTCGGTCAGTTCGAGATAGTCGCGAAGGATGGGCCGATAGGCGGGGTCGGCGCAATTCTCGATCATGATGCGGGCGCGCTCATGGGGGTCCTTGCCCCGAAGGTCGGCGACGCCGTGCTCGGTGA
>DATKTD010000246.1:0-15035 GCA_035531315.1 Rectinemataceae bacterium | reverse complement strand
AGAAGGGAGCCGACGTGAAGATCGCCACCGGCACCGACGGCATGTCCATTCCCCTCCATCCGGGCGCCGAGAAGTTCTTCGCCGAATTCAAGAACTAGGAAGGAGAATCCCGCGCCTACCCCCTGGCCCCTGGGAAGCATGGGCATGAAAAAGAGGATCGCGATCGCGGCTTCGGCCCTCGCGGCCGCCTTGGTCGCGGTCCTCGTCCTTTCGTTGTGCGTCGAGCCGGAGCTCGTCTTGCGCGACGGACAGGGGCGCTTCCTCGCCGCCCTGCATCTTCCCAAGGGGCGTTTCGAGCATGTCTTCGTCCATTCCTTTCATCTCACGCCGGTGGAGGAGGACTTCAGGGTGGAGCGCAGGGGCCTTTTCCGTGCCGGACTCAGGCTCACCGAACTCAGGTACCAGGATCTCGGGACGGGGATGCCCGAGGACGCCGAACTGGGCTACAGGCTGGAGAAGGGCGTCTTCATCCTGACGATGGATCGCCGTTTCGACAGGATACCGATCATGGTGTCCATACTGGATGGGCATGGAATCGTCGTGGACGGCGTCTTTCACCCCTTCACCGATTGGGTGCCCAAAGAGGGCCGCATAATTCTCGAAGGGCGTTTCGTGCCCGCGATTCGTTTTCGGAGGTAGCCTCGATGGCCGACAGCAACGACCCGGTAGTCCTCGCGGACGCTCCCGTTAAAGCCGACGAGATCATGAAGAAATTCGACAAGGAGGCGGACCATCGCAACCTCGTCGGGATCCTCGGCAAGGTGGTGGCGGCCGTCGCGATAGCCTTTTCCCTTTTCCAGGTCTACACGGCCATCTTCGGCGTTCTCGACGCGATGATGCAGCGGACTATCCACCTCTCCTTCGCCTTCGCCCTCATCTACCTCCTCTATCCGACGAGGAAGAGCTGGCCACGCGATCGGCTCCATCCGCTCGATGCCCTCCTCTCCCTCCTCGGCGCGGGGGCGCCCCTCTACATCACCTTCCTCTGGACCCACGTCATTTCCCAGAGGGCTGGGATGGCCACCTCCCTCGACGTGGTCGTCGGCGCCATCGGCGTCATCCTCGTCCTCGAGGCGGCGCGCCGGGTCGTGGGCCTCCCCATCGTCATCGTGGCCCTCGTCTTCGTCGCCTACGCCTTCGCGGGACCCTACCTGCCCGGAAAGTTCGCCCATCGCGGCGTCAACGTGAAGAGCCTCGTCGAGCATCTCTTCTTCACCACCGAGGGCGTCTTCGGCACGCCGATCGGCGTCTCGAGCACCTTCATCTTCCTGTTCATACTATTTGGGGCATTCCTCGAGAAGACGGGATTGGGTCAATTCTTCATCGACATCGCGAACTCGATCGCGGGCTGGGCCTCGGGGGGGCCGGCCAAGGTGGCGGTCATCTCGAGCGGCCTGATGGGGACGGTGTCGGGCTCATCGGTGGGCAACGTCGTGGGCACCGGCTCATTCACCATTCCGATGATGAAGAAGCTCGGCTACAGGCCCGAGTTCGCCGCCGCCGTCGAGGCCACCGCCTCGACCGGCGGCCAACTCATGCCGCCCATCATGGGCGCGGCGGCCTTCCTCATGGCCGAGTTCACCAACATCCCCTACGGTCGCATCGCCCTGGCGGCGGCCATTCCCGCCCTCCTCTACTACTTCGCCGTCTTCACCCAGGTCCACCTCGAAGCGAAGAAGCTCGGACTCCGGGGCATGAAGCGCTCGGAGCTGCCCAAGGCCAAGGACCTCCTCCTCAAGCGCGGCTACCTCGTCATTCCCCTGGGCGTCATCATCTGGCTCCTGACCACGGGGGCGACGCCGATGAAGGCGGCCATGTGGGCCATCATCATCTCCGTCGCCATAGCCCTGATGGCCTCGATCGTGCTGGTCATGAAAAAGAAGGCGGCCAGCTTCACGCCGATGGACGTGGTGCGGGGTCTCGAACAGGGCGCGCGTGGCTCCCTCGGCGTCGTGGCGGCCTGCGCCGCGGCGGGCATCATCATCGGCGTGGTGACGAAAACGGGTCTCGGCCTCAAGCTCGGCGAGATCCTCGTCGAGGCGGCGGGCAACAAGCTCCTCCTCACCCTCGTCTTCACGATGATCACCTCGCTCATTCTCGGCATGGGCGTGCCGACGACGGCGAACTATGTCATAACATCGACGATCGCCGCCCCGGCCGTCATCATGATCCTCAACCAAATGTCGGGACAGGGGACATACCCCTTCCCGGCGGGGTCCGCCGCCATCCTCCTTTCCGCCAACATGTTCGCCTTCTATTTCGGCGTCCTCGCCGACGTGACGCCGCCGGTGGCCCTCGCGGCCTTCGCCGGCGCGGCCATCGCCAAGTCGAACCCTATCAAGACAGGGGTTCAGGCCACCAAGCTCGCCATAGCGGCCTTCGTGATTCCCTACATCTTCGTCTACAACCCCGAGATGCTCCTCTTCGGTCTCAAGGATCGCCCGATCGAAGCTGTCTGGATGGTCGTCTCGGCCATGATCGGCATCACGGGACTGGCCATCGGCGTCGAAGGCTGGTTCCTGGTCAGGGCGCGTTGGTACGAGCGGATCATGGCGATCGCGGGCGGGCTCCTTTTGGTGATTCCGGGTCTCGTCACGGACGCGATCGGCGCGGGCATCCTCCTTCTCTTCGTTCTGATGCAGCTCATCGAAAAGCGCGCCGAAGGGCGGGGGAGGGCGGCAGCAGCTTCCTGAGGACGAGGAGGCGCCAGCGAGCTAGCGCCCTGGAAGTGCCCTAGCCACCCAGGCCGCGATGGCCTCGCCGAGGGCCCTCTGCCCCTCGGCGGAGAAGTGGATGCCGTCGAGGGGGCTCGAGGCCAGGTAGTCGCCGGCGAGGAGGAGGGGGAGTCCAAGCTCCTCCGCCTTTATCGTGAAGAACTGGGCGAGCCGGGCGGACTTGGCTGCCCCGCCCGCGAACATCTCGGCGAGGGGCCCCACCTCGAGGATGGGCGGGGGCCCGACGAGGAGGACGGCGGGCGCCGCTCCCACCGGCCCCGTGCCCGAGGCGAGGACCATGCGGGCGAGGCGCTGGGCTCCCGAGGCGATGTCCAGGGGACCGGCGCCGAAGCGCAGCTTGAGATCGTTCGTCCCGAGCATGATGATGACGAGGTCGAGGGGCTTGTGCGACTCGAGACAGGAGGGGAGATGGCGTGCCCCGTTCTTGTCGACCTCGACGGGATCGTCCCAGACCGTCGTGCGGCCGCCGAGTCCCTCGGCGATCGCGAGGTAGCCCGGCCCGAGACGGGAGGCCATCACCGAGGGCCAGCGCCTTTCTAGTGGAAAGCGCGAGCCCGCCTCGGGATCGTAGCCCCAGGTATTGGAATCGCCGAAACAAAGAATCGTCTTCATGCTCCACCTCCACCGGCAAGTATGGGAAGAGAGGGCGTCTCAGTCCATCGAAATCAGGCGGGAAGGGATTCGGCGATGTCGGCCCGCGCGGCCGCCAGGGCCGGGAAGGCGACGGGCAGGATGGACAGGGCGGCGATGAGGAAGGTAGAGGCGAGGAGCCAGGCCGGCTCGAGGCGGAGGGGGAGGAAGAGACCGGAGACGGCCGAAAGGCTCGCCCCGAGGGCGCCGAAGACGAGGGGGGAAAGGACAAGGGAAAGGAGGGCGCCCATTCCCGCCATCGCCGCGGCTTCGATCATCGCGTCGGCGAAGAGGCTTCGGGAGGAGGCGCCGAGGGCGCGGATCATGCCGAAGGATCGCGAACGGGCCAGGAGACGACGGGACATGATCGAATACAGGGCTGCGGAGCTGGCGGCCGCGGCGGCGGCGGCGATCAGGGCGAAGAGGGAGAGTAAGCTTTCGCAACGACGGATTTCGGTCGCGTAGCCTTCGATCGCGAGACTCGCCCTTGCCGCGCCAGCGCCGTAATTCTTGTCCAGCCACCTCTGCAGCCGCTTCGCTACGGAAGCGACGTCCTGGCCCGGCTCCGCCATGAAGGCGAGCTCGGGCCTTCCCACCGCAGCGCTCGTGGGCGTGAAGATCATGTCGTCGAAAGGGGCCTTGCCGAAACCGTTCTTCCAGGGGTCGGGCTTCAGCTCCCCGACGATCTCGAAGGCCTTGCCGTCGAGGATGACGCGCCTTCCGACGGGGTCGGCTCCTTCAAGCATGAGGGAGCGAAGCCCCGAGCCGGCCACGGCCACATCGCTTCTGCCCCTGAGCTTCCTGTCGCCGAAGTGGATGCCCTCCGCGACCGGAAGGCCCCAGGCTTTGAAGAAGCCCGACGATACGGCCATGCCGGCTATGCTTAGGACGGCGCCCCCGCCTCGCGCGGCGCCGCCGACCGCCTTCGACGGCGAGGCGACAGAGGCCTCGAAACGGCGAAGGGAGTATTGAAAGGCCCCATCCAGCCCGGGGACGGCCTCCATGACGAGGGCGGCATCGGCGAGACTCGGCCCGCCCGATACAGCTATCTCCCGGGCGAGCGGATTGCGCGGAAGCTCCTTGCGATATTCGTCATTGCCATGGAGAAGGGCCATCGCTCCGGCAAGGGCCCCGATTCCGACCGAGAGGAGGACCACGGCAAGGACGATATCGAGGGGGCCGGAAAGGGCCAGGCGCAGGCCGGGCTTGAACCATCCCATCTCAGCCCCCCTTTCCGGGGCCGGGGGGGGCCTTGATCCGACCCTCGCTCATGTCGAGGGCCCGGGTGCCGAAGGAGGCGAGGGAAGGATCGTGGGTGGCCATCAGGATGGTCAGCCCCTCGCGGTTGAGGGCGGCCAGGAGTTCGAGGATGGCCTTGGCCGCCGCCGGCGATAGCTCCCCCGTGGGCTCGTCGGCGAGGAGGATGGCCGGATCGTTGGCGAGGGCCCGTGCGATGGCGACGCGCTGGGCCTCGTCGTTTCCCAGTTCCGCGAGGGGCGTGTCGGGCCTTCGCGCGAAACCCGCTCGCTCGAGGAGCTCCCGGGCCCGGCGCGACCTGAGATGTCGCGGCATGTTGGCGTATCTCATGGGGAGCACGACATTGTCGAGGACGCCGAGTTCGGGAAGGAGGTTGCCTTTTCTGAAAAGGAAGCCGAAGTAGCCCGAGCGGATGCCCGCGAGCTCGCGATCGCCGAGGCCGATCGTCTCGCGGCCCTCGAGCGAATAGGAACCGGCCGAGGGCCGATCGACGAGGCCGATGATACGGAGGAGGGCCGACTTCCCGGCTCCGGAGGGCCCTCCGAGGACGACGAACTCCCCCCTGTCTATCGCTAGATCGACAGCGTCGAGGATCGCCACCACCTCGCCCCCCTGGGTGACGAGCTTGCCGATGTTCTTCAGTGTTATCACGATAATGCCTCGGCGTCGGGAGCCTTCCCCTCCGCGAGAAATGTAGCGGCGATTCGGGGAAGATGGCGTAAAGCCAAGGTTAATTGACTCGGCCTTTGTAAAAGCTGGGTAAAAAAACAAAGGATGACAGCGACCCGGAGCCCGTAGGCCGCCTCGCGGCCCGAAGGGGCTCGTCGCGCCGCCCGTTCGCGTCTCCCGAGCCCGTCGGCCCAAGACGGCCGCGGCTCAGGGCCGGAGGAGTTCCCGCTTTTTGCCCTCGGCATCCACGGCGACATAGACGAGCTGGGCCTCGGTGACCTTGACGACATCGCCGAGGTCGGTGATGTGCCTCTCGGCGAAGACCTCCACATCGACGGTGATGGAGGTCCTGCCGATCTTGATGATGCGGGCGTAGAAGGAGACGAGGTCCCCGACCGAGACCGGCTCTTTGAACGCGAAGCTCGTCACGGCCACCGTCGCCACCCGGCCCTTGGCGACCCGTCGCGCCGCGAAGCCACCCGCGATGTCCACCTGGGCCATTATCCAGCCGCCGAAGACGTCGCCGTACACGTTCGCGTCGCCAGGCATCGGGACGACCCTCAGGGCCGGCATGTCGGCCGGGAGACGTATCGCCATATCGCTCATCCTTCGAGTATACACACCGAGGGCCCCCCGCGCATCGGGGGCCTCGATTGTGCGCGCGGTCCCGCGCTGCTACCATTGGCCGACCCCTTGTCGCGCGAAGGGCCAGGGACGAGGAGGGCGGCATGGCGGAGAAGACGATCGTGATCACCGGTGGGGCCAGGGGGCTCGGGCGCCTCATGTGCGAGGAGGCGGCCCGCCGCGGGGCCCGCGTCATCGTCGCGGTCCGCGATCGGGACAGGGCCGCCGAGGCCATGGCCGAACTCGCCCGCCTCGCAGTGGGGCCGGCGCCAGAGCTCCTCGTGGTGGATCTCTCCTCCTCCGCCTCCATCGAGGCCGCGGCAGGGGAGGCCAGGAGGCGTTTTGCGAGGGTCGACGCCCTCGTCAACAACGCGGGCATTGTCAATTATGAAGGCATACTGAACGACGAGGGCATCGAGCTCTCGATCGCCACCAACTACCTCGGTGCACTGAGGTTTACGGAGAGCCTCCTGCCCTCGATGGGCCGCGGCTCGCGCATCGTCAACCTCTCCTCGAGCGCCGCTACCAGGGGGAGCCTCGACGTGGACCGGCCCCGGGTCGGCAAGGGGGTCTGGAAAGGCTATCGGAACTACGCCTCCTCGAAGCTCGCCGTGCTGGTCTGGTCCCTCGACCTCGCCCGCCGCCTCGCGCCAAGCGGCATAGCCGTCAATGCCCTCCATCCCGGCGTGGTCAACACCGGCATCACCCGCTTTCCCGGTCCCCTTGGAGCGCTGGTGGAACTCATCCTCCTCGTCCGCTGGCAGGGACCAGAACTCGGCGTCCGAACGGCCGTCGATCTCGCCCTTTCCGAGGAGTACGAAGGCGTGACGGGAGCCTTTTTCTGGCGCGACAGAAGACGAAGGCTGGCGCTCCGCCATGACGGCGAGGCCGCGGCCTCGCGACTCAGGGCAAGGACTGAGGCCCTCCTCGATCGCCTGCCTTGATACTCGCCCTCTCCACTGCTACTATCGCCGCGGATTCTCATCATGAGCAGTGAAAAAAAGCCCCTGGCCTTCCTTTCCCGCTATCCGCTGGGCGATCGCGCGACCTTCGGCTTCGACGCGCCGGCGGCCGCCTGCGTTGGCGTCTTCAACGGCCTGTCCATCACCTTCATCGGCATCATCGGCCGCAAGATCGGCCTCGATTCCCACATGCTGGCCATCCTGTCGATCAGCGCCTTCGTCGGCCTCTTCTTCAACGTCTGGATCGGCCACCTTTCGGCCAAGGGCCATGTCGAGGCCTGGGTCCTCGTACCCTCCCTGATCGCCCGCTTCCTCGTCGGCCTCGCCCTCGTCCACATTTCGCCCTGGCTTTACCTTGGCATCATGTCGGCCTACAACGTGGTTTCGAGCTTCGGCGGACCGGCCTACGCCTCGATCATGCGATCGAATTATTCGGACAGGTACCGAGGCGAACTCATGGGCTACATTCGCGTCCTCATCCAGGTGACGACGGCGATCTCGGCCGCCTTCGCCGGATGGCTTATGGAGGCGCTACCCGACTCGCAGCGCCTCCTCTTTCCCGTCGCGGCCGTCTTCGGTATCGCGAGCAGCCTCCTCTTCTTCCGGATTAAGATTCGGCCGGCCGAGGATTCCGGTCGGTCGGAGGATGGGGCTCGCGGAAAGGCGGACAGGGGGGCTCTTGGCCTCGGCGCCAAGGCCGAGGGTGGCGGCTTCGTGGCGGCCATAAGGGAGATCGCCCAGGATCGCCGCTTCATGGTCTACATGGCCATCTACTTCGTCATAGGCTTCCCCGACAAGATAGTCGTCCCCCTCGAACCCATACGCTTCGTCGACGAACTCGGCATGACCTACGCCGAGGCGGGCATCATCCAGGGCAGCATTCCCTTCATCGGAGCCCTCCTCGGCTACCTCGTCTACGCCAAGACCTCGGATCGCGCCGACCCCTTCCTCGCCCTCCTCGTCACGACCCTCCTCTCCTCGACGCGCTACCTCAACACGGCTCTCGCCGGCAATGCCGTGCAGCTCATACCGGGAGCCTTCCTGAACGGGGCGAGCAACGCCGGCTGGGACCTGATCCCCATTTTCTCGCTGATGCTCTTCGGCCGCGGCAAGAACCTCGGCTTCTATTTCGGCTTCCACAGCACCCTCGTAGGCCTCCGGGGCTTCATCGGCCCCATCGTGGGAACCTGGCTCTACGCCGGCCTGGGCCTTCGCATTTCGACCATCTACCTCATCGCCTTCTGCCTCGAACTCGCCGGCGCCGCCCTCCTCCTCCCCTTCTGGGCAGCCTTGCGGCGGGGAGGCTTTGGCAGGATCGAGGCGGGCGGTACCGAGGCATGAGGGCGGTCCGCCGCTGATGGAGGGGCCGCCGCGTCCTGAGCCCTGAGCTACAACAGAAAATGGAGGCCCACAGCCGCTCCGCCCGCGACGATGGCCCCGAGGAGGGTCGGCAGCGCGAACTCCCCGAGGACGAGGCGATTGCGACCGGCGAGGATCGCGCCGAAGGGCAGGGGAGAGGTCTCCTTGAGGAAGACCTGGACAGCCGGGGCTTCCGAGCGACGCGTCTTGGCCGTCTCGTGCCAGGAGCCGATGAGGGGGAGGACGACGAAGGAACCATAGAGGGCGAGGCCGCCGACTGTGCCGGTGACGAGGACGTGGGCGAGGCCGAAGCACAGCATGCCCATGTTCTGCGGATGCGAGGTGACGCGGAGCATCCCCCTCGCCTCGGGCTTGACCGGCCTGCCCATGTCGGCGCCGACGGGGCTCGGAGTGGCCACCGAGTAGGCGATGAAGAGGAAGGCCAGGATCATCAGTATCCAGACGAAGGCGTTGTCCCAACCCAGGGGCGCCCAGAGCGCTGCGCCGCGAGCGCCGAAAAAGGCGTAGGCGACGATCATTCCCCCGAAGGTCAGGAGGGAGACGAGGGCATAGAGCCCCTTGGCCCCGCCAGCCCCGAGGTTTCTTTCGAGGGCCGCCTTGACCGGCAGGGCCGAGAGGCCGACGTGGGTGGCCACGAAGAGTGCGGCGCAAATGATAAGAACTATGAGTGCCATGGTTCCTCCTTGCCCGATCAGCCTAACACGGGGGGCAGGGTCGCGCCAGCGACTCGCGGCGCGGCGCCGGGAGCTCCCGGCCCTGCGCCGCAGAACCCCTTCCCTCAGGCCTCGATACCGTACTTGGCGGCGACCGCTTCGTAGTGGGTGATGGCCCTTCGCACGTAGTTCCGCTTTTCCGCATAGGGCCCCGGATAGAAGCTCCGCTTGAAGCCGTACACGATGATGTCCTTCAACATATTGGGGCCGATGTCGAAGTTGTCCAGTGCCAGGCGGATCTCCTTGGACACGCTGGTGTTCGACACGAGACGGTTGTCGGTGCAGAGCGACACGGAGAGCCGGCGCTCGAGCATCTTGCCAAGCGAATGCAGGCGCAGGTCCTTGAGAGCGGGATTGGTCTGCAGATTGCTCGTGAGGCATACCTCGATGGTGACGCGCTGGTCGGCGATGAAGGAGGCGAGTGCCTCGACATAGCGCTCCTTGTCGTCGATCTCGGGATCGGTGACCTTGTCGAGGTCGAAGAGGAAGTAGCCGTGGCCGAGCCTGTCGGCGTGGAGATCGGTGATGGCCTGGAAGATGCTCTCGGCTCCGTAGGCCTCGCCGGCGTGGACCGTCTTGTGCATGAAATTCTTCTGGGCGAAGTCGAAGGCCTCGCGGAAATTGCCCGCGGGATAGCCAGCCTCCTGGCCGGCGATGTCGAAGCCCACGAGGGGAATTCCCTTTTCGTCCCTGATCCTGACGACGCCGCGCGCGACTTCGGCGGCCGCGAGGCGCATGACCTCCATCGGCTCCGAATAGCGGTGGAGGGCGAAGAAATCGTTATAATACGGAGAGAAGCCCTTCGGACCGAACATGCGCATCGCGCAGGCGATGATGCCGTAGTCGAAGGGGGGGAGCTTCCCCTCCCTCACCTCGGGCCTCGCGTTGAACTCGGCCTTGGCCCGGCGCAGACCCTTGTCCGCGGCCTCGAGGACCACCTCCATCGTCAGCGATCCGTTGTCCATGAGGAGCTGGGGGGCGAAGCGGGGCTCGATGTAGAAGACCCCCTCCTCTATGTTGTCCATCGCCAGCTCGTAGGCTGCCCGCTCGAGGTTTTCCGGGTCGCGGAGGACGTCGCAGGTGTAGGCGAAGCCCTTGAGGTAGTCGCCGAGGCTCGAATAGCTGTCCTTGAAAACGAGCTCGCGCATGCCCGACTCGGAGTACGAAGGAAGGGCGATTCCGCCTCGCTTCGCCATCTCGATGAGGGAGGAGAGCCGGAGCGAACCGTCGAGATGGACGTGGAGATCGGTCTTGGGGATTTCGCGGATGAAGGCGTCGGGGTAGAGGGTCAAGGTCGGCTCCTTTGGCGAAGCTGTTTCGCGGGAGTTTAGCTCCTTTTGCCCCCGGAGGCGAGAGAAATAAGCGAGACTATTTTCGATGGGTTTCACGGCCAGGCGGGGATCGGGAGGTGAACGACATGGGTGATTTCGTCATACGACAGGCGACGGCCGCCGACGCCTTTGCGATCTTCACGGTGGTTCGGGCCAATGCCCACGACGGCCAACTCATGCTTGTCCCCCTGGACCGCATAAGGAAAGGCATCGGAGAGTACATGGTCGCCTCGGTGGATGGGGCGATCGTGGGCTGCTGCGCTCTCCACGATCATGGCAAGGGAATATACGAATTGTGTTCTCTTTCGGTCTTGAAGGAATACCAGGCCGGGGGGATCGGCACGCGATTGGCGCGCGAATCCCTCGGCGCCGCGGGCTCGCGTTCCCTCGTTTTCCTGGGAACGGACAAACCCGGCTTTTACGAACGGCTTGGCTTCAAGCCGATGAAACCGAAGCACCTGCCGATCGGCGTCTGGATCGGCAAGACGAGGAACTTGCTGCATCAGGACCTTAGGGAATGGCCGAAGATATTCTCGACCCGGTATACCTTCATGGAACGTGCGAAATAGAGGGCCTCGCGGCGCCTCAACGGCCCTTCCCTCCGTAATATTCCTCCCTCCGAATTGTTACCCAATAACCATACTTAACATAAAAACGTAACATGGAATCTTGACATCCGGCGGCCCGTTACATTAAATTAACACATAGCCTGTTTAAGTAACTAGCGGGGGAGGATTCGATGGACACGAGGGGTTTCAATCCGCTGGGCTTCGCGATCAACCTGGCGATCGGCTGGTTTTTCATATCCTTCCTGCAATCGGCATTTCACTCCCTCGTAGCCGGGAAATGGGATGCCCTGCTTTCCCGCTTCCAGGCCATCGCCCTCTTCCACGACGCCCGCGCGGCGGTCATCAATGTCGTCATCATCCTGGTCATCGGCATCGTGACGAATATCCTTTGGTCCCAGGCCCATCAACGCTGAGGCCCTGGCATGCCGCGACAGTCGGCCTTCGTCAAGGCCTACCCCCTCGCCGCCAAGGCGGCGGTCCACACGCCGCTGGTCTTCCGGGCGGGGCTCGGAACCTTCGAAGGCCTGCCCTGGCCGAGCCTCGAGGGCATTCGGGACTTCGCGCATTTCGTCGGCATCGGCGACGGGGCGGTCAGGACCGCCCTTTCGCGGGCCAAGGCCGAGGGCTCGATCCTGGTCGAGCCTGATACGCAGGGACGAAGCCGCTACCTCCTTTCCCCCGCGAGCTTCGAGATAGGTCTCGCGCAGATCCATTCCGACCAAAGGCTCGAGGGTTTCCTGATCGCCGTATTTTCCTTCAAGAGCGAGGAGAACGAGGAACGGACAGCATTGCGGGGACTTCTCAAGGAGTACGGATTTAGGAAGCTCGCGCAGAACACCTATATTCACGGACGGATAGAGACTGAGGGCCTGCGGAAGACCATCCGCGAGCTCGGACTCGAGGAGCATCTATTTCTGTTTACCTGCCCGGAAATCGAGGATGAGGACCTCATCAAGCGCATCCTGGCCCTCTTCGATGTCGAGGGAAGAAGGAAGGAATTACGCGAGTATCTGCTTCGCCTCAAGGCCTTCCTTCCCGAGGGCCTGGCCGGGGACGAACTCGCCCGGAGGCTTCTCTATGTCGGGCCCGTGCATTGGGAAAGGATAGAGGCGAGGGAGCCTCCCTTCCCGGCCAAGCACCTGCCGCCCGACTACGCTCTCGCCGAGATCCAGCGATTCTACGCACGAAAGATCGAGGAGGGGCGTGACGCCTTCCTCACCTACTACGAAAGGGTCAACCGATGAAGGAGGACGGGATGAGGGAATCGGAACATGGGTCGAGGGCTGCCGCTGGTCTCCGGAGGATGCTTGCCCTGGGTGGCGTCGCCGCCCTCCTTTCGATGCTGGGCGCCCTGGCCGATATCGCCGTCGGCACGATCACAGGAGGCAGCGTCTCGGCCCTGCCGCCCGACGCCGCGGGCCGGCTGACCCAGCTCGCCGCCAACCCCCTTCTCGGTCTTTACAATTTGGATCTTCTCAACCTCGTAAACACGCTGCTTATGGTCCCCGCCCTCTACGCCTGTTGGCTCGCCCTCCGGCGCGAGGGTTCGGCGGCTGGGCTTGCCCTGGTCTTCGGCATCGTCGCTGCGGCCGTCTTCGTCGCCAACAATTCCGCCCTCGCGATGCTGGGGCTCTCCGGCGACTGGGCGACCGCGGATCCCTCGCGACGCTCATTGTTGGCGGCCGCGGGCGAGGCCCTCCTGGCCAAGGGAGCCCATGGAAGCCCCGGCGTCCTCCCCGGCTTTCTCCTCTCGACCATCGCGAATCTCATCCTCTCAGGCGCCATGCTGCGGACGAGGGCCTTCGGCATCGCGGCGGGAATCCTCGGGATAGCCGGCAACCTCCTTCTCGGCGCCTACCTCATCCTCGTGACCTTCCTGCCCCAGGTAAGGGACATGGCCCTCGCCTTCGCCGCTCCCGGCGGTCTCCTCGCGATTGCCTGGATGTTCATGATGGCCCTGCGGCTCTTCCGCTTATCGCGGGTGGCCGTGGCGGAGTGAAAAGACTTCCCGAGCCGGTACGACGCCGGGGCCAAAAGCCTCGGTGTCGAAGGACAGTCGCGGATCAGCCCAAGAAGCGACCCTCCCGGCCTTGACTCCCCACCTCCTCTGCGACGCGAAAGTGAGGGCATAGCAGGCGGCTCCGGCGTGCCGGCCCTTTCACTCATATCGATTCTCCTCGTTGATGACGGGACCAGGCGTTCGGGCTTTGCCGCTGACGAAACATCCGGATTTCCGAGCCCACTCGATCATAGCGAGACGTCGGAGGCTTGCCGCAAGGGAATTGCCCCGACCTGGCAGGGGTAACCCGGGGATTGGTGGGGGTACTTCAAACACCCGGCGTCGAGGCTTTGAACTCCGGCGTCGAGTGTTTGACATTCGACGCCGCATCTCTTTGCATCGGCGGCGAGGGTCCGGGCGGCCACAAAGGGGCTAGCTCCATCAATATCCTTCCCGACGCGGAATTGACCGCTCGCCGGAGGGCTGCCATAGTTTTTCGGGCAGCTCATCGCGACCGCTTCCCACGCAACGCAAGCCGGAGGAGGTAACCGCATGATGTCCACGGACAGGGCGTGAAGCTTTATGCAGGATTCGCATCGGGTCGCTTCCCACGGTCTCGGCTAGGCGCGAACCCTATAGCCTTCCAGCCGGCTCCACGCGTCGAGCAATGACACTGAGGAGTCAATTATGAACGAACTTGTAAACGTAGACGGCGCGGCCTGCGCCTCCATCAGCTGCATTCAGGAAGACGGCATGGCCTGGGCCCTGCGCGTGGTCTGGAATGAGGGCGTCGTCGGCCTTCCCGAAGCGCGCGCCTGGAACGAGGCGATCGAATCGACCCTCGCTGAATGCGCGAGGCTCGGCGCGGCTTTCGTCGACAGCCGCGTTATTACGGCGAGCGAAGGAGTCGACGAAGGCCTGGCCTCGGCCCGGGCTTCGATGCATCGCGACTCTCTCATCCTCCATGGCTTCGAGCGGGGCGAGGACAGGTTCGAATACAGGATGGACCTGGGTAAGGCCCTCGCCACCCTCGAAGCGGGGAAGATGGGGCACCGGCTCGCCTGGGAATGTGTCGACGCCGGCAAGGCCTCGGAGCTTGCCCGCGCCGCAAGCCTCCTCTGCCAGGCCAGCGTAGGCGATCCCGCGAGCCATCCCGACGACGATGCAACGGGCTTCCTGGAGGCATTATTCCGGAAGGAGGGGGCTGCCGAAGTCCCCGAACGCCTCCAGGTCGGATCGAGCGATGGCCATCCCGCCGCTATTCTCGCGCTCCTCTCCCGACCGGCAGATGGCTGGTCGACCATCTATTATCTTGGGATCCTCCCCGCCTTCCGCGGATGCGGGCTGGGCGTCGAAGCGATGCTCCACGGCCTGACCTCGCTGAAGGCCATGGGCGGCAGGACCTACCACGACGGAACCGGCTCGCGCAACGCGGCCGCTCGCTCGCTCTTCGCACGCCTCGGCCAGCCTCCTTCCCTCGTCATGGAGGAATGGCGGCTCAGGCTCTGAAAGGCAGGGAGCCTGGGCCGCCCTGGATTGTCAGCCGGGGTCTGTCCCCGCGCCAGCTAGAATGAGAAAAGTGGGGGTAGCGGAGAAGCGTCGGGCCGTCCGGAGACGGCCCGACCTTCGAAGCGAGGGGGAGCCGCGTCGGGGGACCTCCCGTCCATCGAAGAATGGCAGAAGCCCCTCTCCGACGTGAAAGGCCCAACCAAGGCGAAGCGCCTTGTCATACCCGGTCGGGCGGCGGGTGGGGCGGGCAGCGCGAGCGCGCCAGCGTAGCGAAGCGAAGCGGGTGTGCTCGCATTGCCCGCCCCAGGACCCGCCCGAGCGGCCATGAAAAAGCCCCTCCGTCGGGGAGGGGCTTTTGTGGGAAGCTGGGGATGTGCTCCCCCTTTTGCCTTACTTCGCGCGCTCGACGAAGCTCCCGTCCCGCGTGTCGAAGACGATCTTCGTGCCGATGTCGCAGAAGAGGGGGACCTGGACTTCGAAGCCGGAGTCGAGCTTGGCGGGCTTGGTGGACTTGCCTGAGGTGTCGCCCTTGATGCCGGGCTCGCAGTAGGTGATGGTGCGGACGATGTTGATGGGGAGGGTGACGGAGACGGGCTTGCCCTCGTAGAAGCCGACTTCGACTTCGATGTCGTCCTCGGGGAGCATGTAGTCGGCGGC
>DATKTD010000245.1:0-5299 GCA_035531315.1 Rectinemataceae bacterium | reverse complement strand
CAGACACCAGCCGACGGGCCTATCGTCGACATAGTACAGACAGCCCTGCATGCCCAGGACATCGTAACGCTCGAGGGCCTCCTTGGAGGCGTCGAAATCGCCCGGCTCGCCCTTGGCCTTGGCCCACTCGTCGAGAACCTCGAAGGCGTCGTCGAGATTGTCGCGGGTGAGGATGTGCGAATCGCAGGCGTATGCGTTGGTGAAGGCGTTAACGAGATTGCGCTTCTTGTGATAGGACTTGCCGACCAGGTCGGCGAGATCGCGTCGCTCGTAAATATAATCGAAGTTGTCACGATCCTCGACGATATCGTAGCCCATGGCCCTGAGCCTGTCGCCGTGCTCGGCCACCTGGCGCTCCGAGAAGTTCTTGAGATAATCCTTGCGGTCCATCATCTGGCGAAGCACCTCGTCGGGGGGAAGGCCGAAGGGAACATAGAAGAAGCTCTTGCCCTGCTTGGCGCCTTCGACGAGGAGGACCCCGTCCGACACCTTCGAAAGCCGGTAGCCGTAGGTGCCCCGGAAGAGGTAGAGATTCGAGAAGGTGAATTCCGAGATCCCGTCGGGCGTCTGGTTGAGGGCCGGCAGGAGCTCCTCGCGCATGTCGAGCGATATGGCAGCGAACTCGGGGTAGGACGGTATTGGCATATACGTCCATAGTACGAATTCGCGCCTTACTTGGGCAAGTGCGACCGCGATCTCCATCGACGTCGCGATGGAGATCGCGTCGGCCGGAAGGGGGGGCCTACAGGTACTCGATGCGCCAGGTGACCGGAATGGCCTTTTTGAGGAGGGCCGAGACGCCGCAGTAGCGATCTTGCGAAAGATTCACGGCCTTCTCGACCTTGTCCTTCTCGAGGCCGTCCGATTCCTTGAAGCGATAGACGATCTCGATGGACTTGTAGGACACCGGGTGCTCCTCGGTGAGCTCTCCGTCGACCTTGAGATCGAACCAGCTAAGGGGCTGGCGCATCTTCTTGAGGAGGGAGACGACATCCATGCCGGTGCAACCGGCGACCGAGACGAGGACGAGGGGCTTGGGCCGCGGACCGGAATCATGGCCCCCCACGTCGGGGGCGGCGTCGATCCTGATCTTGTGTCCCGACACCTCGGCCTCGAAGGCCATGTCGCCGGTCCAGGTCGTGATGACTTCGTGATTGGCCATTCCGCACTCCTTTCGGTCGGCGCGCCGGGGACCGCGCCTCGCCCTCCGGAGGCGCCACCGTCCTCCCAAGGCGCGGTCCGGCCCCGGGCGGGGGAGACCCCTGCGGGGCCCGTACCCGGGCTGACGAGGCTAGAGCGCCTTCTCGAGCTCCACGGTGAAATGCCGGAGAATGGGCGCCTCGCGGGTTATGCGATAGCCTCGTTTGAGGTCCGCGCGCCTCTCCCACACGTTGCCGACCGTCGCCGCAACATACTCCATATGGAGGTCGGTGTAAACACGGCGGGGGATGGCGAGACGCACGAGTTCGAGGGCGGGGAAACGGTCCTTGCGGGTGACCGGGTCCCGGTCGGCGAGGATGGCGCCGATCTCGACGCCGCGGACCCCTCCCTCGCGGTAGATCTCGATGGCCAGGGTCTGGGCCACATATTCCTCGCGGGGGACCTGGGGGAGGAAGCGTCCCGCGTCGATGAAGATGGCGTGGCCGCCGAAGGGTTTCTGCACGGGTATTCCGCGGTCGACGAGGGCCTGGCCGAGCCTCGCCACCTGGCCCACCCGGGCCTCGAGGTACTCGTAGTCGGTCGACTCGCGAAGCCCGACCGAGAGGGCGCCAAGGTCGCGTCCGGCCATGCCGCCATAGGTGTTGAAGCCCTCGAACATGATGTTGTAAGTGGTCGCCCTCTCCATCAGCTCCTTGTCGCGGAAGGCGACGAAGCCGCCGATGTTGACGATGCCGTCCTTCTTGCTCGACATGGTCGCCCCGTCGGCATAGGAGAACATCTCCCGCACGATGTCGCGAATCGAGCTGTTGGCGAAGGCCTTCTCCCGCTGTTTGATGAACCAGGCGTTCTCGGCGAAGCGCGCGGCGTCGATGAAGAGCGGCACGCCATGCTTGCGGCAGAGGGCCGAAACGCCGCGGATGTTTTCCATGCTCACGGGCTGGCCACCCGAGCTGTTGCAGGTGATGGTCAGGATGAAGACCGGGATCCGCTCGCGGGGGGTCTTGGCGAAGAAGTCGGCGAGGCGCTGGAGATCGACGTTGCCCTTGAAGGGGTGGAGGTTCTCGGTGTCGAAGGCCTCTGCGATGGTAAGGTCGAGGGCCTCGGCGTGGCGCAATTCGATATGCCCCTTGGTCGTGTCGAAATGCGAGTTGCCCGGCACGATCTTGCCCTTGCCGTCCTCGCCCATGCCGATGAGGGCGGAGAATAGGACGTTCTCGGCCGCCCGCCCCTGATGGGCCGGCAAGAAATGGGGAAAGCCGAGTATCTCCTCGATCGAATCCTTGAGCTTGTAGTAGGAGGTGGCGCCGGCGTAGCTTTCGTCACCGAGCATCACCTCGGCCCATTGCTGGGCCGACATGGCTCCCGTACCCGAGTCGGTCAGGAGGTCGATATAGACCCGCTCGGCCTTCACGTTGAAAAGATTGTAGCGGGCTTCGCGAATCCAGGCCTCGCGCTCCTCGCGCGTCGATCTATGGATGATCTCGATGCTCTTGATGCGCCAGGGTTCGGCATAGGGCAGGTCCATTGGCTTCCTCCGATTCTGCGAATTGTATTTGCAAACACTCAGTTAGTCAAAAGAAAAACAATTAACTCTTTAAGCGAAAACAAACTTCTAAATAGTTGAATTGTAAGATCAACAATTATCGTACAAGGCCCTTCGAGCTAATCCCATACAGGAACGAAACATGGAAGCCGTCTTCCAAGGCCCTCTTCGCCAGGCAGGCTCCGAGGGAAAAACAGGGAGCCGTCCTCGGCCTGGCCTCCTCGATGTCGAGAGGCTCTTACGGGCTCGAAAAGGCGGGGAAGGGGAAGGGCGGGGGGACGCGCGACATGATCGCGATCGATGCTACAATGGAAGAGTGAGGGGACCGTCATGAGAACAAAGGATCAGCGGAATGGGAGCTGGATTCTGGAAGGGGAAGGGGAGGACGAAGAGGCTGGCGCCGAAAAATCGCCCCTCCTCCGAATCCTGGCCGCCGCGGCCATCCTCCTCGTCCTCGTCATCGCGGCGGGAACGATCTGGGCTGTCGCCTCCGGAAGCCGGGCTCGGGCCCTCGCCAGACAAGAGTCGAAGCTCGCCGCCGGCTCCGACATCTTCGACCTCGGCCAGGTCCGCGCCACGAGCGGCGATCCCAAGGCTGCCCTCATAGCAGCCAGGATCAGTTTCCCCTACCCTGCCGGCGACATCCGGTTCAAGGAGGAACTCGACAAGAAGGCCCCGGCCCTCAGGGCGGCGGCCGTCGATTTCCTATCGTCAAAGAAGGCGGCCGACCTGGCGCCCGCCTCCGAAGGCGCGGTCAAGGCCGGCCTCATCGGGGCCTTCAACGCCCTCCTCTCCCTCGGAAAATTGGAGGAAGTATGGCTCTCGGACTTCGCGGTGCTGCGATGAAGCGCCCCCCCCGCTTCATCGCTGTCGACCTCGACGGCACCGTCCTCGTCGAGAGCGTCGGCTTGACGCGACGCACCCTGGCCGCCTTCAAATCCCTCAAGGCCGGCGGCCTGATACCCCTGGTGGCGACGGGCAGGCCGCGCAAGTCGGCGATCCGCTGGGTCGAGGCCCTCGGCGCCGACTCGGGCCTGGTATGCCACAACGGGGCCCTGGTCTACGACTCCACGGCCAGGATCCTGACCGAAACGACGATTCCCGAAGCCACGGCTCGGCGCCTCGTCGAGGAGGCCCGCCACATCGACGTGCATTTTCACGGCTTCGCCGGGGACGATTGGCTCTACGAGACCATTAGGCCCGGGACCCTGCGCTACGAAGGCCGGGCCGCCTTTCCGGGACTCAAGGTTTCCTTCGACGACATGCCCCGCCTCGGTTTCCATAAGGCCATGTTCGTCGGCACCGAGGAAGAGGCCCCCCTTGTCGCCGGGCGCATACGCGAAAGCCTCGGCGAACTCCTCGAAGTCTTTCCGACGGGTTCCGGCTTCGTCGAACTGGTCGCCCCGGGCATCGGCAAGGGCAAGAGCCTCGCGCGCCTCGTCGAGACCCTCGGCGGCACGATGGATGAGGTCATCGCCTTCGGCGACGCCTGGAACGACGAGGACATGCTCCTGATGGCGGGCATTGGCGTGGCGATGGGCAACGCCCCCGAGGAGCTCAAGACCCGCATAGGTCGTACGACCACGACGGTCGCCGAGGACGGCGTCGCCGTCTGGCTCGAAGAACACTTCGGCCTGCCCGCCTGGCGGTATTGATGGATGATTGCCAGCTCGGTAGTATCGCGTCTAGCCGCGTCGGCATGGGCCCCTGCCCCTCGACGCATCCAGCCGGGGTGGTGGAACGGTAGACACCGGGGACTTAAAATCCCCTGGCCGCAAGGCCGTGCGGGTTCAAGTCCCGTCCCCGGCAGTCGATCAAAGACGGGACTTGAAGCGGAGTCGCGCGCCGAGCGATAGCGAGGATGAGGCGGCAGGATGCCGCCGGAAGCGCGCGGAGCCGGCCCCGGAGCGAGCCGACAGGATGTCGGCGAGCGCAGGGGCAAGTCCCGTCCCCGGCAGTCGATCAAAGACGGGACTTGAAGCGGAGTCGCGCGCCGAGCGATAGCGAGGATGAGGCGGCAGGATGCCGCCGGAAGCGCGCGGAGCCGGCCCCGGAGCGAGCCGACAGGATGCCGGCGAGCGCAGGGGCAAGTCCCGTCCCCCGGTAAATCCGACCGCCCCCTTCCACGACTGACATACTGCCCCCCCTCTCCTTATTTCCCATTGCGGTAATCCTTGACAGCTGCCCATATCGGCCCTAGGGTTTTGCCTTTGCCGCACTCGATGGCGGAGGGCGGGGTTTCCATCGAGGCATTCGTTATAGATATTCATTTATTAATTGCTTCATCCTTCGACGGGTTCTTGCTCTCCGGTCGACCGAGGCCGGAAATATTCGCCGGTCCCGCAGGTCGGGATCCGTATATCGAAAGGAGACCCTCATGGAAATCAGGGCAGAAGAGGCCTACGACTACCCCCTCCTCATCAAAAGCATTCTTCAATCGCCTATCGGGGACAATCCCGACCGCGAGATCGTCTATAGGGGCGATGTACGAATGACCTACAGGACCTTCAGGGAGAGGGTCGCCCGACTCGCGACCGCCCTCGTCAACCTGGGCATCAAGCCGGGCGACACCGTGGCGGTCATGGACTGGGATTC
>DATKTD010000244.1:0-8699 GCA_035531315.1 Rectinemataceae bacterium | reverse complement strand
CCGGGTCATCGAGGATCATGGCGGCAGGATTCGATGGGACAGCGCCCCGGGGCGAACGGTGTTCCGGGTCGAGTTGCCGGCGGCGGAGCCCGCATGAAGCGGGCCAGGGCCGCTCGCGGCGCGGGGCGGAGGACCTCGGTTCGCAGGCGCATCCTCCTTCTCTCCCTCCTCTCGTCCTTCCTGGTGATACTCGTGGTCGTCGGCGCCATGGCCGGCATCAAGACGGTCGGCTTCTCCGCCGAACTCCGCTCCAAGACAGCGAAGATCGCCGCGCGACTCGCCGATAGCCTCTCCCTTCCCCTGTGGGGATACGACACCAGGTCCTGCGACCAGATCATCCGTAGCGAACTCTCCGACGGCGATTTGTCGGCGATCTATCTCCAGGAGAATTCGGGCAGCCAGATCTCGGCCTTCGGCAGGCAGGGCGCCCACGGCGGGGTGATCGCCATCGGCGAGGAAAAGGAGGGGATGGCCGCCTACGCATCCCGGGCCCGCGCCTCGATCTCCATGCCCGTGCGCTACCGCGACCTGACCATCGGCAGGGTCACCGTCCTCGCGACGGGAACGGAATCCCTCCAGGGCCTCGGCGCCGGCATCGCCTCGCAGGCCCTCGTATCCCTTCTCGAGGGGGCCGTCATCGCCCTCCTCGCCTTCTTCGCCGCGGACCGCCTGATATCGAAACGCGTGCTCAGACTCGAGATGGAGATCGGGCGCTTTTCGGAGCGAGAGCCCGGCGCTCGCTCGGGCGACGAGGGCCCGGACGAGATCGGTCGGCTCGCCCGCGCATTCAACGCGATGGCCGATTCCGTGCAGGGCCATGCGGAGGGCCTGGGCAAGGCGGTCGAGGAGCGCACGAGGGAGCTGGCGGCGGCCAATCGCGACCTCACGGAGTCCAACGCCAAGCTCTCCGACACGATAGCCGAACTCCGACGCGCCCAGGACGAGATAGTCGAGTCGCGCAGACAGGCCGCCCTCGGTCGCCTCGTCGCGGGCATCGCCCACCAGCTCAACACCCCCCTCGCGGCGATCTCCTCGGCCAACCGCTTCCTCCTCGAGGAGCTCCAGGGGAGGATCCTCCGCATTTCCAAGAATCTGGCCGGCATCGACGAGGTCGACGCGGCCATCCTCGAGGAGATGCTTTCTGAGAGCATAGCGAGCGAGGACAGCGTCGACTTCGCCCTCCTCCGCTCGCGCAAGCGCGAGTTCTCCGCCCTATTCGTTGCCTCGGGTCTCCCGGATCCCGAGGGCCTGGCCGATACGGTGGTCGACGCCAATGTCCACGGCCTGGGTTCAAGGCTCATCGAGTTCCTCCACAACAAGCGGGCCCGCGACATACTCTCGGTCGTCGAGGCGGTGAACGACATCAGGAGCGCGGGCCTCGTGATCAATACGGCGAGCGAAAAGGCCAGCAACGTGGTGAGGGCGCTCAAGGTCTACCTGGGCCAGGGCCAGGGTGGCGCGAAATCGAGGGTGGAAATCGCCGCCTGCATGGAGAAGGTCCTCGGCCTCTTCCAAGCCTCGACGCGGAGCGGCATCACGCTCACCACCAGTTTCGATCGAGGCCTGCGGGTCCTCGGCCTTCGCGAGCAGCTCGATCTCGTATGGATGAACCTCATCGACAACGCGATCCAGGCCATGTCCGGCAAGGGCCGGCTCGGCATCGTCATTGAGAGGTCCGGAGATCGGGCCGTCGTGCGAGTCCTCGACACGGGCCGGGGTCTCCCCCAGGAATTCCGCGAACACGTCTTCGATCCCTTCTTCTCCTCGACCGTCCATATCGGAGGCATCGGTCTCGGCCTCTCCACGGCAAAGCGCATCGTCGAGGATCACGGCGGCAGCATCGATTTCGAGAGCGAAGCGGGACGCACCGTGTTCACCGTCCTCCTCCCCGCCGAGGCGGTGATCGAAGGCGAAGCCGAAGCGGCCTCGAAGACCTGACAGGCCACGGCGCACCGACAGGCCACAGGGTCCCGAGAGGGCTCGGGGTCCCGACCTTCTCGCGGCCCTGCCCCCCGGGACGGGCCGTTCCCGCGGGGCCCTCGAAGCGCTATCATAATCCCATGCCCCTCCTTCCGGCCTTGCCGGGCGAGCTGCCCGCCCCTTTGACCGACTCGACCCACGGCCCCCTCGATTTCGTCTTCGTGACGGGCGACGCCTATGTGGACCATCCCGGCTTCGCCGCGGCCCTCATCGGCAGGCTCCTCGAATCGAGGGGCTACAGCGTCGGCATCCTCGCGCGGCCCGATCCCGACGACCCCGCGGCCTTCCGCCTCCTCGGCAGGCCGCGGCTCGCCTTCCTCGTGTCGGCGGGAGCCCTCGACTCGATGGTCTCGAGTTACACCGCGAACCGGAAGCCGCGATCGGAGGACGACTACGCTCCAGGGGGCCGTCCCGAACTCTGCCTTCGCGCCGACGGGAGCATCGGTGTCGGGATAAAAGGCAGGAAGAACGCGCGCCCCGATCGAGCGGTCATCGCCTACGCGGGGCGCTGTCGGGAAGCCTTCGCGAAAAGCGGCGGCGCCGGCGGGAGCGTGCCGGTCATAATCGGCGGCATCGAGGCCTCGCTCCGTCGCTTCGCGCATTACGACTACTGGTCCGATTCGGTGCGCAAGTCGATCCTCCTCGATTCCAAGGCCGACCTCCTCGTGTACGGCATGGGCGAAAGAGCCATCGTCGAGGCGGCCCGGCGGCTCGCCTCCCTCGGCGAGGGCCGCGCCCCCAATGCGGACGCCGCCTTGGGCGGCGCAGCCTTGGGCGGCGCAGCCCGGGAAGCTTTGCGCGGAATCCCGGGAACCTGCAGCTGGTTCGGCTCCGCGCCCGACCTCGATCCCGACAGCTATGTCGCCCTAGCTTCCTGGGAAGAAGCCTCCTCCGACCCCGCCGCCTTCAACGAATCCTTCCGCCTCGTGTGGCGCAACGCCGAGGCCAGGAGCGGAAGGCGCCTCGTCGAGCGCAGCGAGGGGCGCTTCGTCGTCCAGGAGCCCCCGGCCCTCCCCCTCGCGGGTCGGGAACTCGATGAGTTGTACGAATTGCCCTATACCCGCGAGGCCCATCCCATGTACGAGGCCTTCGCCAAGAAGGACGCCGCCGAGCATGGGGGGCGACCCACAGCGGAACGGACGGTGCCCGCGGTGGCGGAGATCCGCTTTTCCCTCGTCGCCAATCGGGGTTGCTTCGGCGCCTGCGCCTTCTGCGCCATCGCCCTCCACCAGGGCCGGACGGTGACGGCCCGGACGATTCCCTCCCTCGTACGCGAGACCCAAAGCCTCGTCGCCACGAGGGGTTTCAAGGGCTACATCCACGACCTCGGTGGGCCGACCGCCAATTTCTTTCGCCCGGCCTGCCCGAAGATGGAGAAGTCGGGAGCCTGCCCTGACCGCCGCTGTCTCAGTCCCGAGCCCTGCCCCGCCGCGCGCCCCGATCACCGCGACTGGATCGCGGCCCTCCGGGCGGTACGCTCCGTTCCCGGCGTCAAGAAGGCCTTCGTCCGCTCGGGCATCCGCTTCGATTGGCTCATGCTCGACCAGACATCCGGCGAGGAGGCCCTCGCCGAGGTGGTCGACCACCACGTGTCGGGTCAGCTCAAGGTGGCGCCCGAGCACGTGAGCGACGCGGTACTCGACCTTATGGGCAAGCCCCGTCGCGCCGTCTACGCGGCCTTTGTAAAGCGTTATGCGGAACTGAATCGCCGCGCCGGATTGCGGCAGTACATCGTGCCCTATTTCATCTCAGCACACCCCGGAGCCGGTCTCGCGGAGGCCGTCGAGCTGGCCGAATACCTCCGCGACTCGGGCTTCGTCCCGGACCAGGTGCAGGACTTCTATCCCACCCCCGGCACCCTCGCCACGGCCATCTACCATACGGGCTTCGACCCGGAGAGCGGCATGGCCGTGCACGTCGCCCGCGGGGATCGGGAGAGGGCCATGCAGCGCGCCCTCCTCCAGTTCCGGAAGCCCGAGAACAGGGAACTCGTCCGCGAGGCCCTCGGCCTCGCCGGTCGGAGGGACCTGATCGGTCGCGGCCCCAGCTGTCTCGTGCAATAGGATCGCATGGGGCGGGAAGGGCCGGCCAAAACGGCTCTTTGACGCGGGGCCCGCGAAGGGCTATCCTCATCGCATGAAAGTCGACATCGGAAATCGCTGGGTATGGATCACCGGAGCCTCCTCGGGCATCGGCGCCGCCCTCGCGAGGGCGGCCGCCCGAAGCGGAGGACGCCTCCTCCTCTCCGGCAGGAATAGCGAGGCCCTCGCGGCCGTGGCCACCGAGTGCGAGGAAATTTCGCGCTCCGCGGGAAGGGCGGGAGGCCACGAGACCCTCCCCTTCGATCTCCTCGACCGCGCGGCCAGGGCCGCGGCGGTGCAGAAGGCCCTCGCGCTTTCGGGAGGCATCGCCCTCCTCGTCCTCAACGCGGGGATCTCGCAGCGCTGCCGCTTCGAGGACCTCGCTCCCGAGGCCTTCGACCGGATCATGGAACTCGACTTCAACGCCCCGGTCGACATGATCAGACGGATGCTTCCGTCCTGGGGCGGCAAGAAGGGCCCGGCCTCGGGGATCCTCATCGTCTCGAGCGTCGTCGGGCTCATCGCCGCCCCGCGGCGCTCGGCCTACGCGGCCGCCAAACACGCCATCACCGGCTTTTCCTCGGTGCTGCGGGGCGAGCTTCTCGATCGCCGCATCGCGGTGACCACGGTCTTTCCGGGCTACGTGCGCACAGGCATCGCCAAGGCGGCCCTCGGCGCCGACGGCAAGCCGAGGGGCCTGGACGACCCCGATATCAGCGGCGGCGCCGACCCCGACAGGGTGGCGAGGAAGATACTCGACGCCGCCCTCGCCGGTCGGGCCGAGCTTCGTGTCGCCCTCAGCCTCGAATCCCGCTTCGCCCTCTTCGCCACCCGCCGCCTACCCGATCTCTACGCGAGGCTGATGGCCGCCCGCGGCAAGGCCCTCGCGAAGAGAGAATCGGGTAACTGATGCTTCGGCGCACGGCCAGGGGAGGGACCTCGCCATGAACATCCAGCTCCTCGTGGCCCTCGGCTCGCAAGGCCTATCCCTCCTCCTCCTCCTCGGCGTCTTCGTCATCGCCCGCAAGGGAGGCACGAGACGCTTCTCGCGCTATTGGATCGCGGGCTGGTCCCTGTACAGCCTTCGCTTCAGCTTTGAGTTCCTCGCCGCCCTCTTCCCCTCGACCGACATCCTTCCCTCGATCATGCTCGCCCTGGCAGGGGCCAGCTCGGCCTACCTCTTCGCCGCCGCCCTCACCCTCGTCTCCGACAGAATCCTCGGTTGGTGGACGGCAGCCGTCTCCGCGGCCATCGCCCTGGCCATCCTCGGCGCCCTCCTCGGCGGGGCGACGAAATACGAGGTCACGCTGGTAGTCTTCCTGTTGCTGGGCATCGTCCAGGGCTACACGGGCATTCTTTTCATCGGAGCCTTCAGGAAAAGCCGCTCGATCGGAACCCTCGTCGCCGGCATCGCCATGATCCTCTGGGGCCTTCATAAATGGGACTATCCCTTCCTCAGGCCCCTCGCCTGGTTCGCGCCCCTCGGCTACCAAATCAGCGTCTTCTTCCAGACCGCCACGGGCATAGCCGTCGCGATGATGCTCTACGAGGGGATGAGGGCCGCCGCGGAGCGGGAGGCCGCGCGCTATCGCGGCCTCTTCGAGTCCCTGAACGACTGCGTCTACGTGACGGATTTCGAGGGAGGCAGCCCCGGGCGCTTTCTCGAGGTCAACGACGTCGCCGTGGCCACCCTCGGCTACGACAGGGAGGATTTCGCGAGGATGAAGGTCGCCGAGCTCGACGCCCTGATTTCCCCTCCGGAACGGGAAGCGGACATGGAAATCCTTCGCCGCGGCGGTCGGGCCGTGTTCCGCAGGGTCCACGTCACGAAGGACGGCAGAAGGATTCCCTTCGAGGTGAGCACGAGGCGCATAGACTACGACGGCCGCCCCGCCCTTATCGGCATAGCCCGGAACATGGCCCTTCGCGAGGCGGGCGAGTCCCAGCTCCGCGAAGCCCTCGCGCAGAAGGAACTCCTCCTCCGCGAGATCCACCACCGCGTCAAGAACAACCTCCAGATCGTCTCGAGCCTCCTCACGCTGCAGGAGCGCACGATGCGCGACCCTTCGGACGCCGAATCCATCGCCGGCATCCAGGCGCGGATCTCCTCGATGGCCCTCGTCCACGAGATGCTGTACCGCGACCCCTCGATTTCGGCGGTCGCGATGGGAGTCTATCTGCGCGAACTCGCCGACAGCATCGTGTCGTCCTGGGCGGCCACGCGGGTGGGGATCGAGCTGGAGGTGGGCGACATCGCCTATCCCATCGACCGGGCCATCCCCGTCGGTCTCATCGTCTCCGAGCTCGCGATGAACGCCTGCAAGCACGCCTTCCGAGGCCGGGAGGAGGGCAGGCTCAGGCTGTCGCTGTCGCGGGGGGAGGGAATCGACAGGCTCGTCGTAGGGGACGACGGGGTCGGCATGCCCGAAGGACGGGGCACCGACAGCCTGGGCCTCGAGATCGTCCGGGTCCTCGTCCGACAGCTTCGCGGCACTATGAACAGAATCGAGGGCCCCGGAACGGTCTGGAGCATCGAGCTCCCCGCGGAAACTGAGGACTAGACCGGAGGCCTTTCGTCGCCTGATCGGTCATATCGCCCCCGGCAGGGGTGGCCCGTGCCGGGGGCGAAATGGCCGACTACAGGGACTCGACCCGGATCATGTTGGTCGATCCATGCTTGGAGAGGGGAAGCCCGGCGACGATGACGACGCGGGAACCCTTGGGTAGACCGGCCTTCGAGCGGAGGGAGTCCAGGACGAAGGAGACCGCCTCGTCGAGACGCGCATAATTGTCGGACAGGAAGACGGGCCAGACACCCCAGTTCATGGCGAGCTGATGATAGACGACCCTGTCCCTCGTGAAGGCGTAGATCGGCATGCGCGGCCTGAGCCTCGAGAGCTGGCGGGCCGCGCCGCCCGTCTCGGTAAGCACCGCGAGGGCGCTGGCGCCGCACTGGTAAGCCGTCGAGAGCGCGTTGTACGACACGATAGCCTGGAGATCGCCGCCCCTGATGTCCTGGGGCAGGGTTTCGTGGAAATGCTCGTAGTCGAACTCGGCCTCGACCGAGCGGATGATCCGACCCATCGTCTCGACCGTCTCGACGGGATAGCGACCGATTGCGGTCTCGCCCGAGAGCATCACCGCGCTCGTCGAGTCGAAGCAGGCGTTGGCCACGTCGCTCGCCTCGGCGCGGGTCGGCATGGGGCTCTCGATCATGGACTCGAGCATCTGGGTGGCGGTGATCACGGGTTTGGCGGAGAGGAAGCCGATGCGGATGAGGCGTTTCTGCGCCAGCGGCACCGTCTCCACCGAGACCTCGACGCCCATGTCGCCGCGCGCAACCATGATTCCGTCGGCGGCCTTCACGATCCCGTCGATGTTCTCGAGACCCTTGGCGCTCTCTATCTTGGCGATGAGGAGGACCTGAGGCTGGGCGCCCGAGGCGGTGCGGGATCGGCCCACGAGGCGCCTGACCTCCTCGATGTCGGTGGACTCGCGGACGAAGGAGAGGGCGATGTACTCGACCTCCTTCTCGACCGCGAAGGTGATGTCCTTGACGTCCTTGTCCGAAAGGAAGGGGATGGGATAGTCGACGCCCGGGAGGGTCAGGTGGGCCTTGGGTCTCAGGCTGCCGGGATTGCCGATCCGCACGCCGATGCAATCCTTGTCGCGGGAGACCACCTCGCCGGCGAAATAGCCGTCCATGAGGAGGACGCGCTGGCCGATGTCGCACAAGCTGTCGACGTGGGGGAGGTTGGTATATACGCGATGGCTTTCGGGCGAGACGAGGCTCTCGATGCCCTCGGGGCTACGGCTCTCGATGGTGAGGAGGCTGCCCTCCTCGATCGAGATGGCCTCGGCGTAGCCGTACATGCGGATCGCCGGGCCCTTGATGTCGGCGAGGATGGCCGCGGGAATGCCGAGCTCGTCGCGGACGGCGCGGATCGTGTCTATCGCGCCGGTCGCTTCCGCGCCGCTCTTGTGCGAAAAGTTGAGACGGAACACGTTGACGCCGGCCTCGAGGAGGGCGCGCACCATCCGGGGATTCTCGGTCGCGGGCCCTAGGGTCGCGACGATCTTCGTTCGCTTGTCGAGGGGATTCATGTAAGGATGCTCCTTGGGATGCCGGCGCCGTCAGGGAGCCGACACAAGGACTTTAGACCTAACGCCCGAGAATGAAAAGCGCCCGCGAGAAACAATGGGCCTTCGGGCAACTGTCTTTACAGTCTTAACAAGCCGCCGAAGCCCCGGCGCCGGCCGCCGGCGGCGCAAGCGCGGCTTGCGGCGACAATGGCGCCTGGCCGGGAATCAGGTGGCGCGAGAAGCCTCCAGCTTCGCCTGGGCGAAGACCTTTTCCCAGCGCGGACCGAGATGTCCCGCCCTCGTCTCGAGCACGTCGAATTCCTCCGAGGCCGAGGCGTAGGCAAAACGACGAAGCGCCTGTTCGAAGCCCACGGCGCCGAGGGGGGCGACACGAAGGGCCGTCGAGGTGGCGGCCTGTCTGAGCGAATCCCTCCGGCCCTCCGCGGCGGCCTTGACGATCGCCTCGATGAGGGCGGGCAACTCGTGCTCGGCCCGCGCCAGGGTGGCCGCGCCGGCCGAGGGCCGCGAGGCCCAGCGCTTGGCATAGAAGCCCGG
>DATKTD010000243.1:0-2045 GCA_035531315.1 Rectinemataceae bacterium | reverse complement strand
AGATCTGCGAGCGCCTCTCCGGGGCCATCCCCCGCCAGCAGTTCAAGGTGCCCATCCAGGCCGCCATCGGCGCCAAGATCATCGCCCGCGAGACCATCAACCCCCTCAGGAAGGACGTCCTCGCCAAGTGCTACGGCGGCGACATCTCGCGCAAGCGCAAGCTCCTCGAAAAGCAGAAGGAGGGCAAGAAGCGCATGAAGACCGTCGGCGACGTCGAGCTCCCCCAGGAAGCCTTCCTCGCCGTCCTCCGCGAAAATGAGGACGAGGGCAAAGAGCGCAAGTGATCGAGTACGACGAGGCGTGGCCTTGTCGTCTCGACCTGCCTCCTCAGCGCTGAGCTCTCCCGAACCTCGTCTTTTTCTTCACTATGCCACCTCATTCCCGGCCGCGCGAAATACCGGCGGCCCCTCGCTTGCCGAATCTATTCCCTTGCAGCACACTTCTGATGTGAGGAAAATGTCACATGGCGGCCGGGCCGCCACGCTCGAAGCCAGGTTGGGCAGCGCTTTTCTCTAATAGTGGAACCCTCCAGGCTTGCTTTCGTGACCAGTGAGCCGGGCTTGCAGGTTTTTGAAATTAGATAATATATTATCGTAAGTTGAAAAAATATTTTACATTTTCATTGCGTCTTGAAATATTGTGCCATATACTGCGCTCAAGCCTTGTCACCTAGGCTGGGCATATAGGGATGGGAGAGACAAGTCTTCGGCGGCGCAGGATCACCTGTGTCCGCTCCGCGACTTTCGATCGCGAGTTCGCAGGGTTTTCACAAGGAGGCTGGAATGAAAAGGCTAGCGATTCTTGCCATCGCCCTCGTGGCGATGACCCTCATCGCCGGTGGGAGCGCCTTCGCCGCCCCGGCGGAGAAGGTCCTGACCATCGGCGTCGACCAGGAGGCTGTCGGCATCGATCCGCACATCGTAACCGCCTTCTCCTCGATGCGCCGGATCGACCTGATGTACAACCGACTCGTCCGCCTCGACGACAACTTCGTCGTCGTGCCCGACCTGGCCGAATCCTGGGACATTCCGAACAACCTCACCTACGTCTTCCACCTTCGCAAAGGCGTGAAGTTCCACAACGGGCGCGAGATGACGGCCGACGACGTCCAGTACTCACTCCAAAGGGTCCTCGATCCGAAGACCGCCTCTCCCGGCAGGTCCTACATCTCCCTCATCGCGTCGATGGAGGTCGTGGATCGCTATACGATCAAGCTTACCTTGAGCTCGCCCCTCGCCTCCCTCCTCGACGGTCTCACCTCCGACAATTGCTCGATCGTCGCCAAGGAGGTGGTTGCTGCCAACGGCAATCTCCAGAAAATAGACGGAGGCACAGGGCCCTTCATGCTCAAGGAGTGGGTGCCCGACAATTCCATGACCCTCGTCAAGAACCCCAACTACTTCGAGGCGGGGACTCCCTATCTCGACAAGGTGATTTTCAGGATCATCCCGGAGCAGGCCTCCCTCCTTGCGGGAGTCAAATCCGGAGACCTCGACATGGCTACGATCAACGACGGCGCGATAATTCGCCAGGCTTCGAAGGACTCCAAGGTCGTGGTGGCCAGCAAGCCTGGTCTCAACATGCGCATTTTCAGCTTCAATTGCACCCGAAAACCCTTCGACGACCAGCGCGTTCGCGACGCGGTGGCGGCCGTCCTCAACCGGAACGAGATCCTCGCGGTGGCCGAATTCGGCATGGGAAAGCCCACCGGGCCCATCCCCGTCGCGGCGACCCAATGGGCCCTGCCCCTCGCGAAACTTCCCTTCGCGACGCCCGATCTGACCAAGGCGAAGAAGCTCCTCGCCGAGGCCGGCTATCCGAATGGCTTCTCCTTTAATATCACCTGCTCATCGACCTACGAGGGCGGCCTCGCGGTGGCACAGGTCGTCCAGGACGAACTCAAGGACATCGGCATCACCGCCAACCTCGATGTCGTGGAGTGGGGCGCCTATATCGACAAGTGGGTCAAGCGCGACTTCGACACGATGGTCGAGCTCCGCGGCGGCTCGGGGGAACCGGATCGCTTCCTCTATCGGACCTTTTAC
>DATKTD010000242.1:0-3027 GCA_035531315.1 Rectinemataceae bacterium | reverse complement strand
GAGCATCGAGGCGATGACGCCCCAGGCGATGTCGGGGTGCTGGGTAAAGAGGGTCGGGCCGGGGTGGACGCCGAGGAGCATGAGGGCGCCGAGCATGACTGCCGTCGTACCCGAACCGGGGATGCCGAGGGTGAGGAGGGGAACGAGGGCGCCGCAGGAGCAGGCGTTGTTCGAGGCCTCGGGGGCGGCCAGGCCCTCGATGGCTCCCTTGCCGAATTCCTCCGGGTGCTTGCTGATGCCCTTTTCGAGGGCGTAGGTCATGAAGGTGGCTATGGTGCCGCCCATGCCGGGGAGGACGCCGACGACGAAGCCAAGGGGCGTATTGCGGAGCATCGGCCCGATGCAGCGCTTGAACTCTGGCCAGGTCACCCAGACCTTGCCGATCGACTTGGTGTCGAAATTGACCGGTGTGGTGTCGCGGAGATTCCTGAAGACCTCTGTCACCGCGTAAAGACCAATTATGACGACAAGGAAGTCGATGCCGTCCTGGAGGGTCGAGCTCCCGTACGTGAATCTCGTGAGTGCCGTCAGCGGGTCGATGCCCACCGTAGAGAGCATCAATCCGATCGTGATGGCGATAAGGCCCTTGAGAAGGCTGCCCTCCGAGAGCGTGATAGTGGCGACGAGTGAGAAAAGAAGAAGGGCGAACATCTCCGGCGGCCCGAACCTGAGGGCGGCGTTGGCCACGGGCTGGGCGAGGAAGATGAGGAGAACCATGCCCAGCATGCCGCCAATAAAGGAGGCTATGGCCGAAATGGCGAGGGCCGTGCCGGCCTTGCCCTTGCGTGACATCGGATAGCCGTCGAAGCAGGAGACGATGGCCGAGGCGTCGCCGGGCACGTTGATCATGATGGAGGCCCGGGAGCCGCCGGACATGGCGCCGTAGTAGACGGCTGCCATCGTGATGAGGGCCGTGGCCGGGTTCATTCCGAAGACGATGGGTATGAGGATGGCCACGCCCGTGGCCGGCCCGAGGCCGGGGAGCATGCCGATGATAGTGCCGAGGGTTCCGCCGATAAAGACCCACAGGATGTTGGTCCAGGTAAGGGCAGTGTGGAAGCCTATGGCTAGGTTGGAGAATATGACGTCCATGGTTTCCGTCTCCTAGAAGGGAAGCAGGTTTTCTACGAGGCCCCGGGGCAGGCTCAGCTTGAGTCCGAAGCCGAAGACGCCGTAGGCCGCGACCGTGAAGATGGCCGCGACGGTGATGTTCTGGACGATTCGCCCGCGGTTGATGAGCATGGTTGCCGCGAACATGAACAGAAGTGTCGCCACGGTGAAGCCGAGGGGGTCGAGGAGCATGCCGTAGACGATGCCGGCCGCCGTGAGAAGGACGATGTCGATCCAGACCAACCTATTCTTGACGAAGCCGAAATCGGCCTTTTCGGACTTGGCCCTATTTTTGCCAACCAGCTCTACGAGAGCGAGGGCGATTCCCGCGATGACGCTGGCAGCGGCCACGACGATGGGAAAGAGGCGGGGCCCCATGATGTCGCCCATATTCGTATGCGCGGGAAGGGTCATGGCCGAGGCGAAGTAAAAGAGCCCCAGGGCAATGGCCAGGATCGCGCTGATCATATTCTTGGTCACACTATCCTCCAAAATGTGCGCCGCCCAGAAAAAAAGGCGGGGCCCCGACCCGCGAAACCGTGGACCGGGAACCTCGCCTCTTTCACCGTCGGCCTTATTTCTTGAGACCGACCGCGGTCAATAGCTCGTCGAAGCTAGCCGACTGCTCGGCGAGGAACTTCGCGTGCTCGGCCGCGTTCTGATAGAAGGTCGAGGAGCCGAGATTGTCCATCTGGGTCTGCCAGGTTTTGGTCTGGACCATCTTGGCGAAGACGCCGTCCCAATAGGCAATCTGCTCCTTGCTGAGACCGGGGGCGCCGATGAGGCCTCTCCAGTGGGGGAAAACCACGTTTACGCCCTGGGCGGTAAAGGTCTTCACGTCGGGGAGGAAGGAAAGGGTGTCGGGGGAGGAGACGCCGAGGATGCGCATCTTGCCGGCCTTGTGCTGCTCGCGGACCTCGCCCACGCCGATGACGGTGAGCTTGACGTGGCCGCCGAGAACGGCGGGGACGATCTCGCCGCCTGCGCCCGGATAGACGATGAACTTGAGGGAGGCCGGGGGAATGCCGTAGGCCTTGGCGAGTTCGAGGATGGTGATGTGGTCATCGTTGCCGAGGGAGGGACCGATGCCGATGGGCATCGAGCCGGGATCGGCCTTGATGGCCTCCATCACGTCCTTGAGGGTCTTGTAGGGCGAGTCGGCGGAGACGGCAAGGGCTTCCCACTCGGACTGGAGGGCGGCGATGGGGGTGAAGTCCTTGTAGGTGAGCTGGCTCGTGCCGAGGAGGTTGTTGAAAATGAGGAGGGTCGAGGTGGCGGCGAGGATCTCGCCCTGGCCCTTCTTGCCCTGGAGGTAGGTCCAGCCGACGGCGCCACCGCCACCGGGCTTGTTGGTGACGATGACGTTCTGGTTGACCAGCTTCTCGTCGACGAGGGTCTTCTGGATGACGCGGGCGAGCATGTCCCATCCGCCGCCGGGACCGGCGGGGGCGACGATCTCGATCGTCTTCGAGGGCTTCCAGGGCGCCGCGGCGAGGGTGGATACCGAGGCGACAGCCACGGCGACCAGGAACAGCGAGCGAAGTTTCTTCATAACTCTGTCCTCCTGTGAGGGAAATGCGCGAGTCCGCCGGAGCCAGGCCCTGCGTCCGCGATGGGGGACTATGATGCCCTTTCGGGCAACGGTCTGTAGGAATGCCGAGGATTCGGGTGTAGGAATTGTCCTACAAATATCGGATTGTCGCCGCTGAGGACGGCTGAGGCGAAGTGTCGCAGCGGGTGGTGATGGGTGGTGGCGGGCGGGAGTGGAAGGCGGCGGGGTGGCCTAATGCGCCACGCCGATCGCCCCATCCGAAAGCCCTGGGCAGAGCCCGAGGCTTCGAATGGGGCTTTCGACGGCGCTCAATCTTTCAGATAGTTCCTGTATTCGGGCTGCCACATGGCCGCCTCGACGAAGGC
>DATKTD010000241.1:0-22744 GCA_035531315.1 Rectinemataceae bacterium | reverse complement strand
AGACCCGACCTTCCGCACCTTCGTCGATCCCGAGTCCAACCAGACCATCGTCCAGGGCATGGGCGAGCTCCACCTCGAGGTCTACATCGAGCGCATGAAGCGCGAGTACAAGTGCGAGGTCACCACGGGCATGCCCCAGGTCGCCTATCGCGAGGCCATCACCCAGCGCGCCGACTTCTCCTACACGCACAAGAAGCAGACCGGCGGTTCCGGCCAGTACGGAAAGGTCGCCGGCTTCCTCGAGCCCTCCACCGACAAGAACTTCGAGTTCGTCAACAGCGTCAAGGGCGGCGCCATCCCCTCCGAGTTCATCCCGAGTTGCGAGAAGGGCTTCAAGGCCGCCACCGAAAAGGGCCACCTCATCGGCTTCCCCATCGTCAACGTCAAGGTCACCGTCAACGACGGCCAGTCCCACGCCGTCGACTCCTCGGATATCGCCTTCCAGCTCGCCGCCATCGGTGCCTTCCGCGAGGCCTACGACAAGGCCAAGCCCGTCATCCTCGAACCCATCATGAAGGTCGAGGTCGAGGGACCCACGGAGTTCCAGGGCAACATCTTCGGCTCCATCAACCAGCGCCGCGGACTCATCACCGCCAGTTCCGAGGATGGCATGTTCTGCAAGGTCGAGGCCGAGGTGCCCCTCTCCGAGATGTTCGGCTACTCCACCGATATCCGCTCCCTCTCCCAGGGCAAGGCCGAGTTCACCATGGAGTTCCTGAAATACGGCAAGGTGCCCACCAACGTCTCCGACGACCTCAAGAAGCAGTACCTGGAGAAACGTCGTGCCGAACAGGGTCGTTGATCCGGCACGGGCCGAACAGGGTCGTTGATCTGGCACGGGCCGAACAAGGTCGTTGATCCGGCACGGGCCGAACAAGGTCGTTGATCCGAGGGGGCCGGAAGGCCCCCAAACCGCCCTCTTTCTTTCCCGAGGGTTCGACTTATAATTGTTGACAAGGAGTTCCAATGCTGAAAGCGGAGCTTATTTCCAAGAGCCCGGTGCGCGTCCTCGAAAAATCGATCGAGGGCGGTCTCCAGATCGGAAACATCGGTGTCATCGCGAGCAAGAAGGGCGTCGGCAAGACCTCCGTCCTCGTCCAGATCGCCCTCGACGAGCTTCTCCAAGGCAAGAAGGTGATTCACGTTTCCTTTTCGTCCAATCCCACCCATGTCTTCGAATGGTACGAGAACATCTTCGACGAGGTCGCCCGCAGGAGGGGCCTCGAAAAGGTGGACGAGGTCAAGGACGAGCTCATGCACAATCGTGTCGTGATGAATTTCTCCCAGGGCGGCGTCAAGACCGAGCAGGTCCTCGGCTCCCTCCGGCACATGCTGATCGAGGGCGGCTTCAAGGCCAACAGCCTCATCGTCGATGGCTTCGATTTCGCCAAGTCCAGCCCAACCGAGCTCGAGAAGGTCGGCGCCTTCGCGAAGGAGATGGGGGTCGAGATCTGGTACTCCGCCACCCTCCCCCGCGATGAAGCCCAGATCGGGAAGGACAACATTCCCCACCTGCTCAAGGACTACATCGGCTCCATTTCCGTCCTCATCCTCCTCGAGCCCAAGGCCGAATACATCCACTTCAACGTCGTGAAGCACCACGACAAGCTCAACCCGGAAGACATCAAGATAAAGCTGGATCCGAAGACGCTCCTAATAGCAGACGTCTGAGTCCGATAGACCGGACCTCGTCTACGCGCCAAAGCCGCATCCACCGGGATGTGGCTTTTCGTTTTCCGGGGCCTCGCAGAGCGCCCGCCCCGCGAATGACCCTCGCCGGCGCGCCATGGCGAAGCCTGATTTCATCCGCTACAATTTGTCGCAGTCATGGGGGGATCGATGCCCGCACGAGGAATGACGCGGCGAACTGCCGGCATATTGACCTTCTGCATCCTCATCCTGTTCTCTTCGTTGACCCTGATCCGCATCGTCGCCGGCTACGCGAGGCCGGTCAGCGGGATACTGGCCTGGATCGCACTGGTCGTGGCGGCCATGATCGGCCTTTTCGTCCTCTACGTGAAAGGCTGGAAGGCCTCGGCCTGGATCGTCACGGCCGTTTACGCGCTCTTCACCGGCTTTTTCGCGCCGCTTGGGAGCGTCACCCAGTTCCTCCCCGTCAGTCTCATCATGCCCGCTGTGGTCGCCTCCATCATGACGAACTGGGCGGGGATCGTCGGAACCGGCACCCTCGTTTTCGGAATCATCGCCGTGCGGAGGGGCTATGTAGGCTTCATCGAGCAGACCGTGCCCGTCCTCAACTACCTCGCCTCCGTCCTCGGCCTGCTGGCGGCCTGGCTAGTCCAGGACAAGGCGCGGCACGAGGCCGATGAAAACGCGGCCAGGTTCGAGCGACTCAATGTCCAACTGGAGGGACAGGTCCGCTCGAGGACCGCCGAACTCGAATCGGCCAACCTCGAACTCGGCGACGCCAACGGCGAGCTTTCCCGGACCATAGCGGCCCTGAACGAAGCCCAAGCGAAGCTCATCACCTCGGAAAAGATGGGGGCAATCGGCAGGCTCGCCGCGAACCTTTCCCATGAACTCAACACCCCCCTGGGGGCCATAGCCTCGACCTCGGAAACCATGAGGGAGACCCTCGACAGGGATCTCTCACGGCTCCTCGAGACCGGCTACGCATTAGGACCCGATGCCTTTCGCCTTGGCATCGAAGCCCTGCGCGGCCTATCGGCCTCGGAGTCCGTCATCGACCCGCGGGCCTTCCGGGAGGACGATGCGGCCATCGCCGCCGCGCTGACGGAACGGGGGATGGCCGACGCCAAGCTCCTGGCCTCCGAACTCGCCGCCTTGGGCGACACGAGGCTCGCCTTGAGTCTCGCGCCCTTCGCCTCCACGGAGGAGGGCCGCGATTTCATCGTCTCCCTCGGTTCCTTGGCCTTCATACTGGCCTCGGGGCGCCTGATCGGCATGGCCGCCGAACAGGCCTCCCGCGTCGTGCGAACCCTTCAGTTCTACGCGCGAGGCGGAACGAGACTGCAGCCCCTCGCCGTAGACATCCGCGCCGAAATCGAAGCCGCCCTCGCCCTCTACCGTATCAAGATGGCGCGCAGGGTCGAGCTGCACACGAGCTTCGCGGAAGACTCGACGGCGGCTGCCCATCCCGACGAGTTCAGGCTCATCCTTTCCAATCTTATCGACAACGCGCTTGAGGCCATGGAATATCGAGGGAGATTGGGCATCGCGACCGAGATCGATGGTCTATATCTCCGGATCTCCGTCTCCGATTCGGGCCCAGGCATCGACCAGGCCAGGGCCGGGCGGATTTTCGAACCCTTTTTCACCACGAAGAGCCGCGGCGAGGGCATCGGTCTCGGCCTCGACATGGTCCGCAAAATGACAGAGGCCTGCGGCGGCGATGTCTCCTTCAGCAGCGAGACGGGAAACACGGTATTCACGGTTCGCCTGCTCAGGACCAACGCGATGTAGTCAGCGGGCGCCACGCGGGCCTGTCATTGGGCGTCGCCGATGGAACTGAGGCGTCGCGCGACCTTGGCCTTGGGCCCCTGCCTTTGCAGGCATGGACCTCGCGCGACGACAAGCCGGATCAGAAGGCCTCGAACTCCGAATCGAGAACCCGTTCCGCCGCATCCTGACGCCCATTCGAGACGGGGGCTATGGCCGTGGCCCGAGCGGCCGGGGGGCGGGCCGGGGCCTTGGCCTCCTTGTCGCGAGGCGCCTGAATCCGGGTCGATCCGGCGTGAGCGACCTTGATGTCGTGGCGCGGCACCCCCGATCCCGCGATCTTTTGCGGGCCGGCCTTCGCCGCCTTCGAACTCACGAAGAACATCATCGCCTCGCGGAGGAGTTCGGACTGGCTCGAGAGTTCCTCGGCCATGCTCGCCATCTCCTCGCTCGCCGAGGCGTTCTGCTGGATGACCGTATCCAGCTGCGCGATCGCAGTCCCGATCTGTTCCGTCCCCGCGCTCTGCTCCCTCGAGGCTGCCGAGATCTCCTGCACGAGGTCGGCGGTGTGCTTGATGTCGGGAATGATCTTCTGGATGAGGTCGCCCGCCTTCTTCGTTGCCTCCACGGTGGAATGCGACAGCTCCGTGATCTCGCCCGCGGCCTTCTGCGAACGCTCGGCGAGCTTCCGCACCTCGGAGGCGACGACCGCGAAGCCGCGCCCCGCGTCGCCGGCCCTGGCCGCCTCTATGGCGGCATTGAGGGCGAGGAGGTTGGTCTGCCTCGCGATCTCGTCGATTATGCCGATCTTGCCGGCGATGGCCGTCATCGCCGCCACCGAATCCACGACCGCCGTCCCGCCGACGTCGGCGTCGATCGCGGCCTTGCGCGAGATCTGCTCGGTGGTGATGGAATTGTCGGTGTTCTGCTTGATCGTCGCCGCTATCTCCTCTATCGAGGCCGAGACCTCCTCGGCGCTGCTGGCCTGTTCCGAGGCTCCCTGGCTCATCTGCTGGGCGGTCGCGCTGATCTCCTGATTGCCGGTCGTGACCTGGTCCACCGTGGTCCGGATGACGGCCACGACACGCGAAATGGAACGCATTATGACCATCATGACGACCACGGTAAGGATCACGGCCACCACGGCCGCCACGACGAGGATGACGAGGGTGGTCGCGAAGATGGCCGCGTTCTCCTTGGTGGCCTGGGCGGCCTGCGCCCGCTCGATGTCGATGAGATTCTGGCAATTCTTCGCGATGGAATCGTAGATCGTGCCGAGGTCGCCTTTCAGGAGGGCGAGGGCCGCGTCGGTTCCGGACGCATCCTGAGCCGGAAGGGCGGGGGCGGGGCCAGCCTTGGCGATGGCTGTAGCCTTGGAAATCGGGGCGCCCCTGGTCGTGGCCGGCGCCGCTGCCGGCATCTCCGCATCGACCGCCCTCGAAGCGAGGAGGGCGACCACCTGGGCATTGCCCTCGGAATAATTCTCCCAAGCCTTCTTGAGCGCCTCCAAGGAGACTTTCCCCTTTTCGGAGCTGACGAAGGGCGCGAATTCGACCAGCAGTTTGTCGAGATTCGCGTCCTGCTCGACAAGGGAGGCCAGCAAGGCTTCCTTGTCCGCGGGATGGGTCTCGCCGCTGAGCTCGAATTCGGTGAGCCGATAGTCGGTCGCCGCGATGTCGATCCTGTTGACGAGGTCGATGGCAGGAACCGTATTGGTCGCCATGTCCGTCGCGAGGTCGGAGACGGTTTTTAAGGACAGGATGGCATACAGGGCCACGCCGACGAGAAGAACGCCAAGGAAGCCGAAACCGAGGAGCAGCATGGACCGGAGTTTGAGCGATCTCATTTTCCCTCCAAACGATGACGAAGCGATTCTTTATTCAAGTAATACTAGTATCACTTCCGTCCCGCTGCAAGTTTTCGGGGCTCGAGTCAAGACTTGACTCGAACGAGGCCTCCCTGTGTCTTGAGAAGGAGTCCGACAAGACCGGAGACGAGGGGGAGGCAGAAAAGAATGGCGATAGCCGTTCCCAGTCCCAAGAGGTCGCCGATCGTGCCGATGAGGACAACCGCCAAGGCGCCGATCCCGTTGGCGAAGCCCAGGCTGAGCCCGGCCGCCATGGCCTTGTTGTCGGGAATCGCCTCCTGGGCCGCGACTATGGTCACCGAGAAGCTGGACAGGAGGGCAGCTCCGCCGAGGGCGAAGAACACGAGACTCAGGGCTCCCGAAGTGGCCAGGAAGCCGAAAAAGAGGGGGGTGGCGAGGATCAGCGATCCGACGATGAGGGGCTTGCGACCGAAGCGGTCGGAGAGAAAGCCGCCGGTCACGCCGCCGATGGCGCCGACGAAGAGCATGAGGGTGAGCATGCGGCTCGCCTCGAGGTTGGGGATGTTCTTCGAGTGGAAATAGAGGGGAAGCATCGCCAGAAGGCCGGTGTAGGCCACCGACCTGATGGAGATCACGCCGAGGATGGCCAGGAGCTCCCGCCGAGCCACCTTGATGGCGCGCCATACCGCGGCGAGGGAGCTGGAGGGCTTGGGAGCCGAGCGCTCTCCGCGAGGAAGGGCGAAAAACAGCAGAAGCGAGGCGAACATGCCCGGGAAGACCATGAAGAGCGTGGCTTTAAGGCCGAAGGACTGGAAGAGGGGCACGAGGAGGAGGGGGGCCAAAGCGAAGCCGATGTTGCCGAAGGCCACGAAGCCCGACTGATAGAGGGCCCTCCGCTTGGGATCGAGGCTGTTGACCAGCACGGAGGCCGGCGGATGGAAGGCCGCCGTCCCGAGACCCGAGAGGGAGGCGAAGAGGACCATGAGGGGGAAATTCGGCGCTAGGCCCGTAAGGCTGAGGAAAAAGGCCATCCACAGCGTGCCGACAAACACGAGCCAGGACCTGCCCTTGTTGTCGACCATGTAGCCGAAGATCGGCTGGAAGAGGGAGGAAAAAATATTGAAGGAAGCGACGAGGATCGAGGCTTCGATGGGTCCGAAACCGGGGACCAGGACCACCAGGAAGGGCAGCATCTGCGGAAGGAAGTTGCTGTAAAGATCGTTGAGTGTATGGCCGGTTGATATTATGCCGAAGCTCCACAACTTGGTCCGGGTCGGGACCGCCTCGGCCGCATTCACGCTTGTCGTCATTTCGCTCCACCTTCCGTCTTCCCGGCCTCGGGCCGATCGACCTTTTTCGCCGCCTCCGGCAGGCTGGCGTAGCCCGCGAGAAACCAATCGAAAATTCTTCTGCGCATTTCAATGTCCGCCTTGAGTTCTGCGAGCCGCTTTATGCCCGCCTCCGTGATCGAATACCATTTTCTCGCCGGGCCGGCGATATCCGTCTCCCACTCGGCAGAGACGCAAGCCTCGTCCTCCAGATCCTGAAGGGCGCGATAGATGGCCGCGCTGTCCGGATTCGAGCCCGGAAGTTCCGCCTCGAGTCGCGAGAGAATGGCGGCTCCGTATAATTTTTCGCGCGCGAGCAATAGAAGGATGAAGGCGGGCGTATGTCTATATGCCTGCCCCCGCTTACTTTTCTGTGCCATCGGGGCCTCCACGCTACCGGATCGCGGCCGGGACAAGGTGCGGCCGTTTTTCGCCTACTATCTAGACATATAAATGCGTCAAACATATCTATGTTATCTACATCATACTGGTCAAAGGCCTCGGGATCAAGCCCAAGGCCCCATAGCGAAGGCCGAGCGGGAAAGAGTCCCGGAAAAGTTTCCTGGCCGCCCATGCTGCACTATGATCAAGGACAGCTGAGCACGGAGGAGGTTTTTCGATGGGGAAAAGCATTATCCTGGTCGCCCTGGCCATCCTGGTAGCGGCCGGAGCTGCGGCGCAGACGATCTCCTTCGGTTTGGGAGACACGAGTCTCGAGGCGAGCCTCAACGACATCGGCGCCGGAGCCAAGGTCGACATGGGAGGATTCACCGCCGAGATAAGCCTTCAGTGGGGAGTCCCGGCGATACAGGTGACGACCGCCATATCCCAGGGCTTGCAGCCGGCCGAGGCCTATCTGGCGGCGGCCCTCGCCAGGCTATCGGGGAAGCCCATGGCCACGGTCGTAAGCCTTTACAGGCAGAACAAGGCCAAGGGCTGGGGCTTCGTGGCCAAGGAACTCGGGATCAAGCCGGGCTCGAAGGATTTCAAGGCCCTGAAGGACAAGTCCTCCGCCTCGGCCACCAAGGCGAAAAAAAAGAAATAGGGGCTTCCCCGCCCTCCCACAGGGGAGGGCTACTCGAGGGCTCCCCGGTACCTGTTCACGTCGAGGGCGTCGAGCCTGCGCCCATGAGTCGCGAGACGGGCGACAAAACCGTCCCAATCGCGAGCTTCCTTGGGGCTCCAAAAGACCTCGGCGAGCGCCGACAGACGCGGGAAGGCCATGTATTCCACCTGCCGCCCGAAGTACATGAGTTCGGTCCAGATATTGGCCTGGCCTCCCGCGATCCGCGCCGCCTCCGCCGGGGAAAGGACCTCGGGAACGGGCTCGAAGGAATAGGAATCGCGGACGCTGCAGGTGCCGAGCTGTCCGGGTTCCTCGGGCAGGTCGAGGTGCTTGTGGTCGAGGTAGCAGGCCCTCGTCTGAGGGCTCATGACGACCTCGTGACCCTCGCGCGCCGCCTCGATACCGCCGGAATAGCCGCGCCACGACATGACGATGGCGTCCTTGCGCGGCCGGCCCTCGAGGATCTCGTCCCAGCCGATCATGCGCTTGCCGCGCTCCGACAGGAGCTCCGCCACCCGATTCATGAACCAGCCCTGGAGGAGTTCGGGCTCGAAAGCACCGCCGGAGTCGCGAAGATTATGCGATTTCATCACACTTCTGCACTTCGGGCAGGTCGACCAGCGCGTCTTGGGCACCTCGTCCCCTCCCGCGTGTACCCAGGGTCCCGGAAACAGGAGGGCGAGCTCGTCGAAGACCCGCGCGAGAAAGGCGAAGGTAGCCTCGTTCCCTGCGCAGAGCACGTCCTCGAAGATCCCGTAGCGGTCTTCCGGCAGGAAGGGAGCCCCCCTCTCCGCCCCGCCGCGGCAGGACAGTTCCGGATGCGAGGCGAGGAGGGCTATGGAGTGACCGGGCGTCTCGATCTCCGGGACGACGACTATGCCGCGCTCCCCGGCGAAATCGACGATCCTCCGCACGTCGTCCCGCAAATAGGAACCTTCCTTCCATCGGGGAATGCCGACGCGATGGTCTATCCTCCGCGAGCCGAGGCGCGCGAGCTCGGGCATCGAGGGGATGTCGAGGCGCCAGGCCTGGTCGTCGGTGAGATGCCAGTGGAAGCGGTTGAGCTTGTGCAGGGCCATAAGGTCGAGGAATTTCTCGATGAACTCGACGCGCTGGAAATTGCGCGCCGAATCGAGCATGGCGCCGCGCCAGGAAAATCGCGGGGCGTCCTCGATGGACAGGGCCGGCAGCCTCGCGCCGTGCGAGAGGGCGAGCTGGCGGATCGTCGAGGCCCCGCGAATGGCACCTTCCGCGTCTCCCGCCCTAAGGACCAGTCCCGAGGGCGAAATATCCAGTCCGTAGGCCTCGGGCCCGTAGCCCGAGGCATGATCCTCGAGATGCAGGGTCGCCCTCCCGAGGGAGGTGGACCGCGCTCCAGGGGCCGACGACGCGGCGGGGCCGCGTCCCTTCTCTCCCGCGGCCACCACGACCTCGAAGGCCTGGCCCGTCGCCTTCGAAAGCCATGCGGCGAGGAGGCGCCCGACCGGCTCCCTTTCCGCCGACACCTCTATCGCGGCGCCCGCGCCAAGATCGAGAAAGCCCTCCCCAGTCCGAAGGCTTCGAGGAAGGGGCACGAGATCGGGCGAGTTCATGATCGCCACCCGTGGCCGGCGACCACGTCCCGGTACCAGTAGTAGCTGTCCTTGGGCCGGCGCTCCTGGCTGCGGAAATCGACATGGACGATGCCGAAACGCTTCGAATAGCCCCAGGCCCACTCGAAGTTGTCCATCAGGCTCCATTCGAAATAGCCTTTAAGGGGAATGCCCGCGACGAGGGCTTCCTCGCAGGAGCCGATGTGGCCGCGAAGATAGTCGATGCGTCCGCGATCGGCGACCCGGCCGGAGGCGTCGGGCTCGTCCCGGCTGGCGTAGCCGTTCTCGGTTACGACCAGGGCCTTCGGCTTCCATCTTTCGTGCAATCCCGAGAGAAGACGTTTCATTCCGCCGGGAGACACGGCCCAGCCCATGTCGCTCTCGTCCTCCCAGGAGGGCACGCGGCGGAAACCCTCGGGATGTTCAGGGGAGATGGCCACGGCCTCGACGACATCCTCGTTGTAGTAATTGACCCCGAGGAAGTCGATCGGCATTGCTATCTTCTCGAGATCGCCCTGGACGATGGGCATGACGATTCCCGGATAGGCCGCGAGGTGCCCCTCGGGATAGCCCTTGCCGAAAAGCGGATCCATGAAGAGGGCCGTTCGCTGGTCGCCTGCCCTCGAGGCGGCGAGGATATCCTCCTCGCGCCTGGTCGCGGGTCGGGGCAGGCTCGGGTTCAGGGTGATGCCGATCTGCGCGGCGCCTGCGTCCTTCCTTCCCGCTGCTGCCGTCCCGCGTGGGGGCGAAGCCCTGAAGGCCTCCGTCGCCAGGCCGTGGCCGAGGAGGAGATGATGGACGGCGCGGTAGGCCGCGGCCTTGTCCCGATGCCCCGGAGCGTGCTCGCCCAGGTCGTGGCTGAGAATAGAACTGCACCAGGGTTCGTTGAGGCTGATCCACTTGTTGGCCAGGTCGCCGAATTCGCCGAAGCAAAGCGTGGCGTAATCGGCGAAGCGGAAGGCCGTGTCGCGCGCGGGCCAGCCCCCGGCCTCCTCCACCCAGGCGGGGTGATCCCAATGATAGAGGGTTATCCAGGGTTCGATGCCGGCCATGAGGAGGGCCTCGATGAAACGACGGTACCAGTCGAGGGCCGCCCTGTTGGCGCCGCCCCCGGCCTTCGGGACTATCCGGGCCCATGACAGCGAAAACCTGTAGGCGTCGACCCCGAGGCCGCGCAGCAAGGCGATGTCGTCCTTCCAGCGCCGCCAGGAATCGCAGGCGAGGTCGCCGTTCATGCCGCCGAGCACGGCCCCGGGCCTGCGGCTGAAAACGTCCCATACGCTCTCGCCGCCGCCGTCGGCCAGGCGGGAACCCTCGATCTGGTACGAGGCCGTGGCCGCACCCCAGACAAAGTCGTCCGGGAAGCGATCCTCCCGCTTGATCTTCATAGCACTGTCCTTTCATCGGTCTGCCGCGTCATCGTCTACCGACCCTCAGCCTTTCACCGCGCCCGCCGCCACGCCCCTCGTGATCTGCTTTCGGAACACGAGGTAAAAAAGGATCATCGGCGCCATGCCGATGGTGAGGGCGGCGAACTGCTTGCCGTAGTCAGTCGACAGGGAACCGGAGAACTTGTAGATGCCGAGCGGCAGCGACTTGAGATCGGTCTTCGAGACGAGAATGTTGATCAGGGCGAACTCGTTCCAGGTTCCCGTGATGTTGAGTATGGCCAGCGTCGTCGCCACGGGCACCGACATCGGCAAGATGATCTGCCTGAATATCCTGAAGTAGCCCGCCCCGTCAATCCTCGCCGACTCAACGAGGGCCGTGGGTATGGCCTTGATGTACTCGGTCGCGAGGTAGATGCCGATGGGGAGGCCCGAGCCGATGTAGACGAGGAGCACCGCGAGCCGGGTGTTGTAGATGCCGAGCACGTTGACCTCGATGAAGAGGGGTATCATCAGCGAGTTGAGGGTGAGGAGGATGCCGACGATGAAGCTGCCGTAGATCCACTTCGTGGCCCTCGAGGGGATCTTCGCGAAGGCGAAGCCGGCGAGGACCGACAGGACGATGACGCCCAGGGTGGTGCCCGCCGTATAGATGATGGAGTTGGGAAAGAGCTTTCCGAACTCGCCGAAGTCCCAGGCCATCTTGAAATTGTCGAAGACGATGGTCTTGGGCAGGCCGAGCATGTTGACCTGGAACTCCCGGGTCGTCTTGAAGGAGTTCATCGCGAGCCATAGCAGGGGATAGATGGTCATGAGGCTGAACACGGTCATGACGACATAGGCCAGGGCCTTCGCGAGATGGCCGCCGAGGCGGCCGAGGGCCGTGGTCTTTCGCGTTTCGGTCATGGCGTCATTCCTCCTTCCCGCCGTAGCGGTTCTCGACCGCCTTCGTGAGGACGATCAGGAGCATGCTTATCACCACGGTGATGAGGGCGATCGCGTTCGCGAGGGGAAAATTCGGCCGCCCGAGAAACGCGTTGTTGTACATATAGATCGAAAGGATCTCCGTGATCCGCGAGGGACCGCCGCCGGTGAGGGCGAAGATCAGGGCGAAGCTCGACAGTGATCCGGAGATCGCCAGGATGGCCGAATTGACCATGGTGCCGGAGAGGGCCGGCAGGATGATATGCCGCATGACCTGTCCCTCGTTGGCCCCGTCGATGCGCGCCGACTCGATCACCTGCGTATCGATCTTCTGCATGTTCGCGAGGAAGAGTATGAGATACATGCCCGTGTACATCCACAGGATGACGAAGAGTACGGGGAGCATCGCGACGTTCTTTTCGTTGAGGAAGGTGGGCGTCCATCGCGTGACGAAGAGGTTGGTGAGATCGTTCACGAGCTGCCCGAACTGGTTCGCGGGATAGCTTTGGATGAGATCCCGGAGTTCGGTCAGGGGATTGGAAAACATGCTCGAGGCCGAGGGGCCTCCGAGGGCCAATATCCTGTTGAGCGAATCGTCGCCCAGGTTCAGATGGCCCTGCGAGCCGAGGACGGCGACGAGCTTGAGCCCGAACTGGTGCCGGGCGGCGTTGTTGACGACCTCGGCGATGGGGCCGTTCGGGCTGAAGATGACCTGCCACAGGAGACCGACGACGATGATCGAGATGATGTTGGGGACATAGAGGATGCCCTGCCAGAAGTCGGGCCACTTCACGAGCCTGCGATAGATGATGTAGGCGAAGATGAAGCCCAAGGGAAGCTGCCCGAAAACGGAGATAAGCACTATGTAGAAGTTGTTCTTGAGCGCATTCCAGAACCAGGGATCCTGGACGACCCGCGCGTACTCCCCGAAGCCGGCGAAGCCCCAGGGGTCCCCACCGAACATCTTGCCGCCAGAATAATTGGAGACGGAGAGGACAATCGAGAGAACGATGGGAAAGGCCATCACGAGCAGATAGATGAGGAAGGCGGGCAGGGTCAGCATCCAGTAGGCCCGGCCGGCTTCCCGATCGATCCGTTTCGCTTTAGTCATAGAGCCTCCGGGTGCGGAGAGTTTCTGCCGGCCGCCGGGAGGCGGATCGGGGTCGGACGAAGCGTGCCATCGGCGCGAAGCATCGAGATCGCCGTCGACCGCTCACAAGGCCGACTCGCCGACTCGGACGAGGCGCGCAGGGGCGGGAGGGCTCCGACGGCCCGGTATCGGCGCCGACGGAGCTCCCCCCAGGCGTGCCCGAAGGCTCGCCTGACGGAACGAATCCTTACTTCTGCGTGGACTTCCAGGCCTCGTAGGCCTTCTGGACCTCGGAGGCGACCTGGACCGCGGTCTCGGTGCCATTGCCGATGTTGATGATGCCGTTGTTGATCACGTTGTAGACGGAGGGATCGAGGACGCCGTCGAGAACGTAACAGGTCTTGGGGTTGGCCGCGTAGAAGGCGGGAAGCATCGAGGGAAGCGGCTCGAGATCGGCCTTGACGCCCTTGCGGGTCGGGACGTAGGCGCCGGTGCTGTAGCGGATCGACTGGACCTCGGGGGAATAGAGATACTTTATCAGCCTGACGGCCGCCTTCTCCTTGTCGGATCCGGCGGGAAGCGAGCCGGAAACGGCCCAGCCGGTGCCGGCGACGGCGGAGGTCACTCCGGCGTTCTTTTCGCCGGGGAGGGCGACGAGGTTGAGGAGGGCATAATTGGGCTGATCGGCCGGGTCGATGAGGGCCTTGCCGGAAGCCTTGTCGGTGATGTAGGCGCCGGTCCTCCAGTCGCCGTCGAGGTAGATCGCCGCCTTGCCCTGGGCGAAGAGACCGGCTCCCTCGCCATAGCCGATGGAGGTGTCGGTGCGCTGGATGATTCCGTCCTTGAAGAAGCTCTCGACGACCTTGAGGGAGTTGACGAAGGGCGCGTCGGTGAACTTGGCCTTGCCGGCGAGAACGTCATCGAAAAATTTGTCGCCCGCCATGCGACCCGCGACGGTGGAGAAGAGGCAGGACTGTCCCGGCCAGCCGTCCTTGTCGGGGAGCATCATGACGGCGATGCCCTTGGCCTTGAGCTTGGGCACCATCTTCCTGAGGTCGGCGTAGGTCTTGGGCACGGCGAAGCCGTTGTCCTTGAGGAGCTTGACGTTGACGTACATCACCGAGGTGTAGGTGAAGGACTGGGGGAGCTCGGCGAGGTACTTCCCGAGCTGATTGTTCGGGTTCGTCGCGGCGCCGGTGAAGTCCTTGAGGTAGTCGGGCCCGAGGAGGCTGCCGAGGTCCTTGGCGAGGTGCTTCTCGTGGATGACGGCGGAGCGGGCGCCCGGCCAGATATAGAACACGTCGGGCAGGGTGCCGGCCGCGGCGTAGGCCTGGAGCTTCTGATGGTAGGGGTCGTTGAAGAGCACCTCCATGTTCAGCTTGATGTCGGGATTCTGCGTCTGGAAATCCTGCCAGATCTGGACGTCCTGCTGGTAGCCGGCCTGATCGGCCTGCTGGTAGTTGAGGACGTTGAGCGTCACCTGCGCCATGGCGCCGAAGGTGACCGCGACCATCAACAGAGCGATGATCACTTTCTTCATCGAGTGCCTCCTGCGGCGGGTCCCAGCCCCGCCGTACATAATGCCGCAATCACATCCCCCTACGGGGGATTATCCCCCCAAGGGGGTTGATGCCCTTGTCATGCGCCGGCCTCGCCCGCCACGCTCCCCAGGATGGGAAGACCGTGACCGGAGACCAGACGGTCCAGAATCATGCCGGCGGCCCCGTAGGCGACCGCCCTTTCCTTGAGACTCGAATTGAGGATGCGGACGTCCTTCGGAAAGGGGTACATCCAGTTTTCCTCGAGACGACGCCGCAGGACCGCCGGAAAATCGACGCCGAGATTTTCGATGTCGCCGCCCACGTAGACGCGGTCGATGTCGAAGGTGTTCACGATCAGCGCTATGTTGCGGGCGAGCTCGTCCGCGGCCTTCCCGAGGGCGATCGGATCCCTGTCGAGGTTCCGGAGTTCCTCCAGCTCGAGGGAGAACTGGAGGTCCCCACGCCCCTCGCAGAAGGCGGAACGGAACTCGCCGGCGTTGCCATGGGCTCCCGTGTAGACCTTGCCGCCGAGGACGATGCCGAAACCGACGCCGAAACCGCCGTACATTCCCAGCGATTGTTCGTCATGGCGGTATTCCGCCAGCACGAAGAGGAAGTCGCGGAGATCCTCGTTCCTATTGAAAGCAAGCTCGCCCCAGGCGCAGCAATTCGCGTCGTTCTCGATGAGACAGGGCACGGGCACATGGGAGGCGACGACCTTCCCGAAATCGACCGGCGAGGTGATGCGGAGGGGAACCGAGAAGCGTATGAGGGATTTCTTCGAGTCCACGAGGCCGCCGGTTCCGACGCCCACGCCGAGAAGCCTGCTCCCGTCGAGACAGAGCGAGGACCGCGCCTCGTTGACGATCTTGAGCATCGCCTCGCCGGCCTTGTCGGGGCCGAGCTTGAGGCGCCCCCGGGTCTCGCCGAGGACGGCGCCCGAAAGATCGACCGCCACGGCCAGCCAGGACTCGACCTGCACTTCGATGCCGAGAACGAGGCCGTAGCTTCGCGAGATGCCGAGATGGATCGGTTTTCGCCCGCCGCGGGCCGAGGCGCTGCCCTCTTCGATTTCCTCGATGATGCCCAGCTCGATGAGGCGGTTGACCTGGTTGGTGACGGTGGACTTGTCGAGGGACAGACGCTCGGCTATCCCCACCCGGCTTATGTGGGGATGTTGCCAGATCGTCCTGACGATGCGGGCCCCGGTCAGTGGACCGCGGTCCTTTGTCCTTGCCACCATTCCTCCCATCAAGTTGGTTGCTTGATTTTCCCAACCAAGCTTGGTATAGCATGGTTCCCCGCAGCCCGCAACTGCCAAAATCCACTCGAGACCGAAAGTCCGAGGACTCGCGGCGGGCCTTTACAGGGGCAGGTCCATTTGGGACACTGGGAATGTCGAAACGAGGCGACGAAAGCCCGATCCTGGGGCCTTGTCGATCATCGGAGAGGATAGGGTCATGTCACGAATGGAACTCGGAGGCGCGTGGAGCCTCATTCGCGCGGGCGACAAGTCGATTCGCCCCATCGCCATTCCCGGCGACATAATGTCCGCCCTGGTCGCCTCGGGAGAGCTCGCCGATCCCTACCTCGACCGGAACGAACTCGCCGCCCAATGGGTCGGCCGCGAAGATTGGATTCTCGCCCGTGACTTCGAGCTCGACGCGAAGACCGCCGCCCGCGCCGAGCTCTTTCTCGACATCGACATGCTCGATAGCATCGGCGAGGTAAGCGTCAACGGCCGCCACGCGGGCTCCTGCGAGAGCATGTTCACGAGGCTCAGGCTCGACGTGAAATCTCTATTGAAGGTCGGAAGCAACAGGATCGAGGTCCTGATCAAATCACCCGAGAAGGCCGCGGTGGAGAAGGCCGGGAAACTGCCCTACCCCCTGCCGGCCTCTACCTACCCCCTCTCCTCTCCCCATCGCAACCTCGTCCGCAAGGCCCAGTGCATGTCCGGCTGGGATTGGGGGCCCTGCCTGATGACGGGCGGCATCTACGACGGCATAGCCCTCGTCGCCCTCGACGGACCGCGGATCGACTATGTGACGACGAAAACGAAGGATCTCGGCGGCGGCCGCTGGCGCCTCGATGTCCATGTCGATCTTCGCGCTGTCGAGACCGGCAGCTCCTCCATCAAGGTCGAAATTGCCGGCAAGTCCGCCGAGCTCGCCCTCCTCTGTCAGGCGGGAGAATTCGGCGCCGACCTCTCGCTCGAACTCGATGCCATCGCAAGCTGGTGGCCCTCGGACTATGGCGAACAGCCCCTCTATGAGCTCCTCGTCACGAGCTCGGCCCCGGGTGGCGCCGCGGGCGATTCGCTCCGCAAGAAGCTCGGCTTCCGGACCCTCGAGGTCGTCTCCCAGGCCGACGCGATCGGCCGTTCACTCACCTTCCGGATAAACGGTCGGGCGATCTTCGCGAAGGGGGCGAACTGGATCCCCGCCGACGCCCTCCCCTCCCGCTGGACCCGCGAGCGCCTCGCCGACCTCCTGGGCTCGGCCAAGGCGGCCAACATGAACATGCTCCGCGTCTGGGGCGGCGGCCGCTACGAATCGGATGCTTTCTACGAGCTCTGCGACGAGCTCGGCCTCCTCGTCTGGCAGGACGCGATGTTCTCCTGTGCCCTCTACCCCTCCGACCCGGCCTTCCTCGGCCTCGTCGAGAAGGAACTCCGCCACCAGGTCCGCAGGCTTCGGGACCATGCCTCCATCGCCCTCTGGTGCGGCAACAACGAGGCCCTCGGCGCGATCGGCTGGTACGAGGAATCGAAGAAGAATCCCGCGCGCTACGTGATCGACTACGATCGCCTCAACGAGGGGACCGTCGGCAGGGTCATCAGGGAACTGGATCCCGATCGCCGCTTCTGGCCCTCCTCGCCCTCGGCCGGACCGGACGACTACAGCGACAACTGGCACGCCGACACGAGGGGCGACATGCACTACTGGACGGTCTGGCACGAGGGAAAGCCCTTTTCCGCCTACCTCGAGGTCCAGCCCCGCTTCGGCTCGGAATTCGGCTTCCAGTCCCTCCCTTCCTACAAGACCGCCACCACCTTCGCCCCGGCTGGCGAGCTCAACGTCACGAGCCCCGCCTTCGAGCACCACCAGCGCCATCCGCGCGGCAATTCGATCATCATCGATACGATGACCCGCTACTTCCGGATGCCCAAGGGCTTCCGCGAGACGCTCTGGCTTTCGCAGGTGCAGCAGGCGATGGCGATCAAGACCGCCGTCCAGTACTGGCGCAGCCTCCGCGACCGCTGCATGGGCACCCTTTATTGGCAGCTCAACGACGTCTGGCCCGCAGCCTCCTGGTCGAGCCTCGAATACGACGGCTCCTGGAAGATCCTCCACCACGAAGCCAAGCGCTTCTACGACCCGGTGATGGTGGCCCTCTACGTCAAGAACGGGATCGTCTTCGCGATGGGGGTCAACGACAGCGATGTCCACATCGCGGGCATCATGTCCATCAGGATCAGGCGCTTCGACGGCAGCATAGCGATGGACATCGACTCGGATGTCGACCTGCCCGCCGATTCCTCGACCCTTCTCTGGAAGGCCCCCATCTCCGACCTCCCCTGCCGGCCCGAGGACGTCTACCTCGCCGTGCGGCTCGAGGCCTCGGCCCACGGGGAGCTCACCCAAAATCCCTCGCTGGTCTTCGGCATACCCTCGCACTCGGGCGGGACGGCGGAATACATCAGACGCAACCAGCTCTTTCTCGTCGAGCCCAAGCGCTGCAGCCTCGCCGACCCGAGAATCGAGCGAGAGATCGTCGAAGAAGAGGGCCGGCCGGTTCTCATCCTTAAGTCGAGGGCACCGGCATTCTGGGTAACAGCCGAGGTCGACGGCCTGGATGGTCAGTGGAGCGACGCCGGCTTCTATATGATGGGTCGGGAGGAGCGAAGGTTGCATTTCATCCCTCGCCACGCCAGGAGCATGCCCTCGAAGGCGGAACTCGAGCGCGCGACGCGAATCACCCATCTCCGCGCGAGCTACGAATAGAAGGGGCAAAGGCCCAGAAGCCTCGGTGTCCCGCGCTGCCTCCTTCATGGAACAAGCCCTCGCCGTACCGGCAGGGCTTTGTTTCTTTTTTACACATAACCTGTGCTGAATTGACACTAATGTGGGACCAGGAAACGACAAGGCCACTTCTCCGGGCAAAGAAGCAAAGGAAACGCCGCTGAGCCTCCCTTTGCCTGGGCCGTGAGAAGGACTCCCCGCAATAGACACAGGGGACGAGACGGCTCCGAAAAAGTTAGCAATTTTTTTTATTACATATGTTTATCAATAACTCCCTCCACCGCTGCAGCCATCGAAGCAAAGAGATGTTCGGAAAAAACATCTTTTCGATTCCTCTCCCAAAGAGTTGGCACGCATCCTGCTTATATGAAAGTGAGCGCCGAAAAGTTCCGTGCTTAAGGCAGGAACCCGGGCTCCATCCCAAGATCGCCAGGCGGGTCGCGTCGCGACTCAAAGCGGTCGGGATCAGCAGGCGGGAATGCCGCCAGAGACTACCAGGAGGTAGCGACATGAAGACCATCACCCTCTACAAGCCCCTCGCCCCGATGTGGAACCGCTCGGCCTTTCGGAACGAACCCTTCGAGTTCTTCGACCGCTTCTTCGACTTCGAGCCCGTGATGGGCAATTTCGCCAGGAACCCCGCCGTGGATGCGAGGGAGGACGAAAAGGCCTACACGATCGAGGTGGAGCTTCCCGGCCTCGCCGAAAAGGACATCAAGCTCGAGATCAAGGAGGGCGTGCTCTCCCTCTCGACGGCGAAGAAGGACGAGAAGGAGGAGTCGCCGATTGGAAACTGGATCCGCCGCGAGCGCCGCGAGTTCTCCTTCGCCCGCTCCTTCGAGCTGCCCGAGGACGCCGACGCGGAGCAGACCAGGGCCAAACTGAAGGACGGCCTCCTCACGATAGAGCTTCCGAAGAAGCCCGCCGCCCAGCCCAAGGTCATCGAGGTCAAGGTCGCCTAGGCGCCCCGACGGCCTTCGGAGAGCGGCGCCCCGATGCCTTCCTCAGGGAAGTATCGGCGGCGCCGCCCTTTTTTGTCCTCCTGTAACAAGTGCTACCGGCAATTCCCGGCCTCCCATGCCATTGTCCTCCGAGAACCATCCTTTTCCGGAGGCGGCTATGGCTTTGCGCGAGATAATCGAGATCGACGAGACGAAGTGCGACGGCTGCGGGCTCTGCGCCACGGGCTGCCCCGAGGGGGCGCTCCGGATCATCGACGGAAAGGCCAGGATGGTCGGCGAGAGTCTCTGCGACGGCCTCGGCGCCTGCGTAGGGACCTGTCCTCGCGATGCCATCCTCGTCATCAAGCGGGAGGCCGAAGCCTATGATGAGGCGCGGGTCATCGAGGGCATCGCGAAAATGGGCGGCGCCGTCATCGCCGCCCACCTCGAGCACCTCGAACAGCACGGCCAGGACCTCTATGTCCGCGAAGCCATGGCGTGGATGGAGGCCCATGGGGTCGCCGTCCCCGCCAAGCCGGCACCGAAGTACGAGGCCTGTTCCGGCACGATTTCGCGACGCCTCGCGCCGACCAGGGCCGAGCCGATCGTCGCGCGGCTAGCGAGTCCTTCGCCCGCCAAGATTCCCTCACCCGGAGCGCAGGCCCTCGCATCGCCCCCCGATGCCAGCGCCCTCTCCTCCTGGCCCGTCCAGCTCCACCTCCTCAATCCCCGTTCGCCCCAATTCGCCGAGGCTGACATCCTCATCGCCGCCGACTGCACGGCCTACGCCTTCGGCTCCTTCCATTCGGAGCTCCTCGCGGGGAGGAGCCTGGCCATCGCCTGTCCCAAACTCGACCAGGGTCGCGACATCTACCTCGACAAGCTCGCGAGCCTCATCGCCGGAGCGAAGAGCCTCCAGCTGGCGATCATGGAGGTGCCCTGCTGCTCTGGCCTCCTCGGCCTCGTGCTCGAAGCGCGGAAGAGGAACGGCAGGGACTTGAAGATCGCCGTGAAGGTGATCGGCATCGAAGGCGGCATCCTCCGCGAGGAGGAGCGCTAGGAGGGGCGCCGCAGGTCATTGCGCGCGGAGCTCGGCGGCGCGAGAATTGAAGACCTGCGAGGAGGCGCCGTGAAAACGACCCAAAAGGTCCTGTTCATCGATACCGCTACGGGCTTCTACCGCCTCCGCCGTTATCCGGTGGGCCAATATTTCGGCCCGGTCGACCTCGGTGTCCACCTCGACGGTCAGCGAAGCTGTCTCAACTTCGGCACGGGCCTCTTCGCCGGCTCCATCCTCCCCGGCTCGAACCGTCTGATCTTCTCGGGTTTCTCCCCCAATTGGCGGGGCTTCTTCATCTCGAGCATGGGCGGGGCCGGCCTCGTCTTCGACAACCTCGGCATCAACCTCGTCTCCCTCGTGGGAAAGGCCGCACGGCCCTCGATACTCTTCCTCAACCGGGAACACGGCGAGGAGGTCGAGGTCGAAATAGAGCCCGTCGATCTCGACGCGGCATGGTGGCCGGAGGGCGGGAGGGGTGAGCTCCGCGACGGGGGCGAAGGGAGAGAGGCGGGGCCCCGGTGGGGCTCCTACGCCATGCTCGATGTGGCCATTTCCCGCTTCGGCCCGCGCTACTCCGGCGACTTTCGCGCCTTCGCCGTCGGTCCGGCCGCGAGGGAGTGCGACTTTGCCGGCATACTCTCGGCCCCGCTCAAGGAGGGGAAGGCCAGCAACATCGACACCTGGGCCGGACGGGGAGGTCTCGGATCGAAGCTCCTCCAGGACCACGGCATAGCGGCCGTGATCTACGGCGGCACCTTCGTCGACGAGGACTTCAAGGACCGCCGGGTCGCCGATTCCTGGTTCGAGGAGAAGTACCGCCAGAAGCTCGCCGTCAAGGACTTCGAGGCCACCACGAAGTACCGCTTCGATCCCAAGTTCGAGACCGGAGGCACTCTCGGCGTCAATTACGCCACCGTCGGCGGCAAGCTCATCGCCTTCAATTACCGGACCTGCTCCTGGACCGAGGCGGAACGGAAGGATATCCACGAGCGCCTCATCGTCGCCCACTATCTCAAGCAATTCAACGAGGAGACCATCGCCACGAAGAGTCAGGCGACCTGCGGCGAACCCTGCTCGGCGGTCTGCAAGAAGTATCGCGGCGAGTTCAAGAAGGACTACGAGCCCTATCAGGCCCTCGGTCCCCTCTGCGGCATCTTCGACCAGCGCTCCGCCGAGAGACTCAACCGGGCCGCGGACGCGGCCGGCTTCGACGCGATTTCGCTCGGGGGCCTTCTCGCCTGGTTCATGGACCTCCTGGACAGGGGGGAACTCTCGATGGAGGACCTCGGCGTGACGAAGAAGCCGCGCTGGCCCGCCGCCGCGGAGATGGGCGGCTTCGATGTCGTCGGGGACAGTCGGCATAACGCCGAACTCGGTCTCGAACTGATCGCCTCGATCCTCGGCAGGCGCGGCATCCTCGACCTCTCCGAAGGACCGCGCAAATGGGCGAGGCGGATACGACGCGAGCGGGGGACGAGGATCCTCGACCGCTTCGTGTACACGGCCAACGGACGCATGGGCTGGATGGTGCCGAACCAGTACTGGACCCCGGGAGTCCTCGCCCCCATGGCCATCATGGGCAAGTACTACATGCACTACGGCAACGACTTCCTGCCGCCACGGGAGCTCGGCCGGGCCAGCGCCGAGCGTTTCAAGAAGGAGCTCGCGATGGACAACGCCGGGCTCTGCCGCTTCCACCGGGCCTGGGGCGAGGAGATGATGGCCGAGGCCATCGGCTCGGTCTATGGCCTCAAGGACGAGTACCTCGCGGCCGTCTCGATCGCGGCCAGCCGGATCAACAGCCGCAACGCCGCGGTCTTCTGGGAAAGCGAGGCCGACGTCCAACTGGTCTCGACCTTCCTCGGCCGGAAGCGCGGGGTCGAGGGGGATACGAGCCCAGAGCTCGAGAAATGGCTGGCGGCCTTCGAATCCGCCCCCTCCGAAGCGGCGCTTTCCTGGTGGTTCGAGATGCGAAAGGGCATCGACGAGTCCCTCCGCGACTTCCTTTAAGAGGGCTGAGACCCTATATTGTATTTTAGATATATTTATATAGATAATAATTGACTTCACTCCTCAGGCCAGTGTATAAGAGCGAGGAGGGATTAATGAACGCACTGCCCTACCTGATTCTCCTTCCCATTGCCTTTGGAATTTTGGTCTATCTCCTGCCACAGGGTAAATTTACCCTGTGGATCGTCGGCGCCGGCGCCTTCGTCCAAGGGGGCCTGGCCCTCCTCTTCGCCTTTACAAACATGGGCGAGGGACGGAGGACTCTGGCACTCGAGATACCCTTCCAGGACTATCTCGTGCTCGCCCTGGAGCTCATCCTCGCCTTGTACTTCGCCTACGCCGCCATCAAAGCAAGGCGACTCCTCCCCCTCCTCCTGGCCCTGGCCCAGATAGCCCTGGGCATCTTCGGGGAGGGCTACACCAGGGGAGCCAGGGTGGAGACACCCTGGGTTTCCGACGAGCTGTCCGTGCTGATGGTCCTCATCGTCGGCGTCGTGGGCGGCCTCATCGTCCTCCACTCGCTGGGCTACA
>DATKTD010000240.1:0-7276 GCA_035531315.1 Rectinemataceae bacterium | reverse complement strand
ATCCTTTCCGATCATGAAGTGTGGCAAGGACTGGCTGGCTGCTCGCCGGGCTGCTGCTGGCGGGCACGCACCTTCCCCTCGCGGGGGCTCCCCCTCCGGATCTCACGGTCGGGCCCGAGGACGTTCGGATCGAGGCGAACGATTCCGGCGGCTACGAGCTCTTCGTCCGGAAAAAACCCGGCATCTCCTCGATACTCCTCGTCGAAACCACCCAGGACCCCGCGATGAAGGCGGATAACTTCGCCTATCGGGCCACCGAATGGAATTCGGTCAACGGCGACGAGAAAAGGATGCTGAACGGCAAGATCCTCGATTCGAAGGGATCGCGCTACTCCCTCATCTCCTCGACAGCGATCGCCGATGCCCTTTTCGGCAGGGCCTTTCACATCCTCATCCCCCCCGTCCTCGTGTATGGCTATGTCTGGAGCCGTTCCGGCAGTGTCGCCGTCGGCAACGGCACCTTCCTGAACATCAGGGCCTTCGCCAGGCCCTATGCCGATTACAGCGGAGCCTTCATCGACAATCCGTATCGGATCTCGATCTCGACCCGAGCGCGGCAGGTCGAAGGGCCTCCCCCGCCCCTACCTCCTCCGGTGCCGCCGCCTGTGCCGCCGCCGCCAGCCCCCATCGCCGCCCCGCCGCCGCCACCCGCGGCGCCGCCATCGCCGCCCCCCCTCCCGGAAGGCCCGCCCTCCACGCAGATCGACAGGGCCCTCGAGAATCTCAAGGGAGACAGCCTCGACCTCGTCCTGTGCGTGGATAGCACTTCGAGCATGGATCCCTACATGGAAGATCTCAAGAAGAATCTCATCCGGCTCGTGCGCGCGAGGGTGAAGAAATTCAAGACCTACAGGCTCGGCCTCGTCCTTTTCAAGGACTACTGGCCCGAGGAATACCTGACCCGCAAAATCCCCTTCACGAGCGACCTGGCCACCTTCGATGCCTCCATCCAGCACCTCGTCGCGCGCGGAGGTGGCGACATCCCCGAGGCCGTCCACGAGGGGCTCTACGACGCGGCAGTGCAATTCGACTGGCAGGCGGCGGCGAGACTCGTCGTCCTCGTCACCGACGCTCCTCCCCATCCCATTGGCCGCGGCACGCTCACCTGGCTGGACAGCGTGGCGGTCCTCGCCGAGCGCCACATCGATCTCGATCCCGTTATCGTCCCCCAGTTGCGAGGCGACGAATGAAGGCCGCTCCTGCCGGGGCTGGGTGGCGGGCTGCCGCCTGCGCCTTCGCGCTTTTATCCATCGTTGGGCTGGGGGCCATGGCCCAAGCCACAACCGTGCCGGCTGCCGGGGCGGGCCCAGCGACAAAGACAAGCCCGAACATCGAGCCTGCCATCCTTTCCTATCACGCCATCTCCGCCATGCTGGAGCGCCTCGAGATTCCCCCAAGCCCCCAAACCCTTCGCATCGTCATCGAGGTGGCTGTCTTCCGCCCGGACCCAGGGCAAAGCAGGGGCGACAGCCTCTTCGAAGACGAAAAGAAGGAGGCGATCGCGGTCCTGGCGCCAAAGCTCGCCGCGGGCTCGGCCCTGACCCTTTCCGGCATCGATCGAAGGGATTTCCCGATCCAAATAGCATCCGCTACACAAGCGGCCACGGCCGGGCCGCTCCATGAGGCATCGGCTAGCCCGCTGAAGGCATCGGCCGCCCCCCTGGCGGCATCGACGACCCAGCCGGCGACCCAGCCGGCGACCCAGCCGACGGACCAAGCCCTCCTCGGTGCCGACGACGTGGCCATCCGAAAAATGGCCGACAGGGATTGGCTTCTCATCATTGTCCGTATAGTCGACTATCGCTCCGGCCGCTTCGATCTCTTCGAAACGACGGCTCGCCTCCTCGATCGACAGACAGGGAAGGAACTCGCGAGGGACGTAAGCTGGACGAGCATGGTCGACGGCGTGACGAGGGCCAGATTCATCGACGGAAGTCGGGCGAAGTAGCGCCGCTTCGGGACGGATGTCGGGCCGGGGAATCGGGTCTCATAGAGTAAGAGTCAAGCGCCGGCCGGAGCCCCTGGCGAAATGCGCCTCGAGACGGCCTCCCTCGAGATTGAGCCAGGGCGAATCGCCGAGGGCGCCCGAATACAGGATGTGGTGGCCCCGAAGGCCCACATTCTGCCACAGGCCCGTGGCCCTTCCCCTCGACCAGAGGGGGTTGTGCCCAACGACGAAGGCCGATCCCTCGCCCAAGCCGAGGGCCTGGAGACTCCTTCGCACATCGTCGGGACAATAGATCCCAGGCTCGCCCGGCTCCGTGCCGATCCTGTTCCAGACCAGCTCCTGTGCCAGGGCCGTGCCCGGCAAGGCCTCGATGACGGCTTCTCGTCTCATCCCGCCTCGGGGTGGCCCCGCATGAACGAGGACGATCGATTCGCCCAGGGCGACGAGGGGAAGGGCGTCGAAGAAGGCCTGCACCGACTGCCTGAGCGCCGCCCCCCCTCGGCCTTCCACCTCGACTCGAAAGGCCTCTCCCTGGCGAACCCAACCCTTGGTCAGGGGCGGGTCGAAGCCGTCGTGGTTCCCGCGGAGCCAAATCAGTCTTCCCGGGTAGCTTGCGATGAGCGAACAAAGGCGACCGAGAATTTCCACCGATGTCGCCATCTGGTCGAGGTGGCCTGGCCTGTCGTCGTGGACCAGGTCGCCCAAAAACACGAGGTAGGCCCGCCCTCTTTTCAGGTCGGCTTCGACGGCGGAGCTCGAGAGGATCGCCTCGAGACTTTCGCTCGATGCATGGATATCGCCGACGATCACGAGGCGCTCGGTCGGGGGGATTTCGATCAAGGCCCCAGCCCCCCCCCTTGGGGTCAAGGCTCTGCCCGGCATGGCGTGGCTCAGAATCGTCGCCGCGGCCAAAGCCTCGATGAGAGAGGAAGCTGCTTCCATCCCCTCGATGTTGTGCCCGCGCAAGCCTCGCGTCAATGCCGCGCCCCATGGCTTGACCCCTCGCCATAATGCTTACTATTCTTCGCGACACTATGCTCACCTGGTTCCTCGTCGCCCTTGGCCTCGCCGCCGATGCCTTCGCCGTATCCGTATCGAACGGCATGTGCATACCCAAGCTCAGGCTCCGCTATGGCCTTCGCGCCGCCCTGTTCTTCGGTCTTTTCCAGTTCGGCATGCCCATCATCGGCTGGTTCCTCGGCGGCGCAGTAAACGAGCTCATCGCAAAGTTCGATCACTGGATAGCCTTCGCCATTCTCTCCTTGATCGGCGGCAAGATGATCAAGGATTCCTTCGAAATCGAGGAAGTGACGGAATGCCTCGACGAGGAGGATGCCGCGAAGAAGACCATACTCAACCTCGGCACCCTCTTCGCCCTCTCTCTGGCGACAAGCCTGGATGCCTTTGCCGTCGGCCTGTCTTACCGGATCGTCGGCACCCCAATTCTCGTGCCGGCCATGATCATCGGCCTCGTCACCTTTTCCCTATCCTTCATCGGCATCGAATTCGGTAAGAGGATTGGCGTCAAGCTCGAAGGCTGGGCCGAAAGGATCGGCGGCCTTGTCCTGATCGGGATCGGGCTGAAGATGCTTTTCGGGCAGATATAGCGGTTATATATGGAAGATAAGCGGCGCCGAGCCGGCCACCCTTCAGTCCTCGAGCTTCGAGAGAATATGCCAGGCCGGCGTCTCCCGCCCGCGTCCGAAAAAGACCACGAAACAGACTGGTGCAAAAGGCGATAGCTCGGCCAACTCCATGAGAAGGCGGTGGGCGGATAGTCCGACCGATTCCCCTCCCCGGCAGAGAACCAACAGGGGTTTGCTTCGCCGACCGAAGCCGAGGATGGATTGCGCCGCGAGCCGCGAGCCCTCTTCGGTCTCGAGGAAGTCGGGATCGGGCTCGGGCCGATCGTTGCCATAGAGCAGTGCGCCGAGCGGACTCGCGGCAAGGATGGCGTCGCCGCCGCCCTCGGCCAATCGCTTGCTCATGAGGCGAAGAGTCGAGGGCCGGACATCGCCGAGGGAGGCCGCTAGAGGCCTTCTGAACATCCGGAGGAGGTCGGTGGCATCAGCCTTTTCGGGAAAGGCCCTAAGATCGAGGACCAGGGCCTCCTCGCGGAGCCGCAGGATCGCCCGCCCCAGGGCGGCGGCAGTTGGCCCTTGAGGCTCCTCGATAAAGCGAAAGGTCCCTCGACCATGTTTGGCCCGCTTGACCGCCTCTTCAAGATCCCCGACAAGGGCCAGCCGGGACAGGCGCCCATTCTTCCAAGCCAGCTTGTTCGAGTCGGGCACCGGGGCTCGCTTCCGTGGCCGTGCTGCCTCGATGACGAGCCCCGCCTCCGACGAGGCGCCTGGGGCAGTCGTCGAAGAATCGGCCTCGTCCAACATGTCGACATCGGTGGCCTTCGTCGCTTCGTCGCTCTCTGCCGGGGCAGGGGCCTCAACGCCAATGTGGCTCTCCACGCCTTCGCCCATGACCTTCGGCGGAGCGCTGGTCGGAAGCTCCTCCGCTACCGCCCAAGGCTCCTTGCCGACGAGCTTCCGCGCGTCGGCGATATAGGCATCCTCGGCTCGGTCTCCCGGATCGAGACTTGCCGACTCGGCAAGCTCGATATCCATGACCATGGCGGGATCGGAGAATTGCGAAAAGGGAAAGGATCGGGCCTCCCCCTGTGGCTGCGGCTCCGCCGGCGTTTCGGAGAGAAGGCGGAAGTAGTCAGCCGTATCGAGGCTTCTGACAATCTGGCTCGCCCCGATCCTCCCGCCGGCCCGGTTGAGGGTTTCGATGGCCGCCAGGGGATCGACACCGCTCTTCCTGAGAATGAGGGCTCGCCGCTCATCGGTAAAGTCCCGGAGTTCGGCGATAAAGCGCACACAATCGGCGTAACGCCGTGAGGGATCGGGGCGCAGGGCCCTGATGGCGATCCTCACCAAGGGCTCGGGCACCCCTCGTCGGAGCAGGGCCTTTGCCACGTGGGCAAGTGAGGCAGCTTCCTTCCGCACAAAAGCCGCATCATCGGGGAAGGGCAACTTCCCCGTGAGGAAACGGAACAAGTGAATACCAAGCGAATAGACATCCGCCTTTTGATCGATCGACCCGCTAGCCCTTTTGATCTCGGGCGCCACGTAGGCCCAGGATTCGATCCAATTTTCCGAAGCCGACTCGTAGAGCAAGCCGAGAAGGGAAGCGTAGCCAGGCTTCTGCACCTGTACCGATTCGACGCGCCCCTGGGCGATTCTGAAAAGGACGTTCTCCGCGTTGAAACAGCGATAGACCAGATTCAGGCTATGGAAGGCGTCCACACCCTGGGCGAGCTCGAGGATGTAGCGGCACAATTCCTCGAGACCAAAGCCGATTCCCTCCTTGAGGAGGGCCCTGAGCGTCTTTTGCCCCGAAAAGGCCGAGGCAATGAAGTAGCGCCCCTCGAACTGCTCGAAGTCCACGATGTCGGCGACGGCCGGATGCGAGATGGCATAGCTGGCATGGATGTCGGCCTGGAATTTCTGCAGCTGGCCTTCAAGGTCGGGGTGGGGATTGAGGAAACGAAGGAGGAATTCGGTGGCGCTGAAGACCGAGGTAGCGCGCCAGAGTTCGCACAGCCCGTCGTCGCCGATGCGCTCGCGGACGATGTAACACTGGTTGATTACCGTTCGCGCCTGCATTCATTGCCTCGGTAGTCCCGCGAATTCGAAGGTCCCCGGGTAGCATGACCCGGGGACCCTCCGCGAAACACTGTCCTATGGGCTTCAGACCTCGATCTTGACGACGTTCGGCTTGATCTCGCCTTTGATGAAGTCGCCACGTTCGAGGAGGATGTCGGGAATGGCCTGGTTGAGCCGCTTCGTCATGTCGAGGAACTTGCCGCGAATGTTGTTGGCCTGGAGGGCCACATCCTTGACCTCGGCGCTGGGAAGGGGGCGCTGCGGCTCGATGAGGCTCGAGATTTCGTCCAACACCGTGAGGACGGTCCTGTTGAGGGGGTCCATCTGGTCCTTCGACTTGTCGAGGTGCTTGCCGAGATTGTTCACGTCCGAAACGCTGAGCGGATAGAGGCGATAGCCCTCTTCCGGATCGTGATAGCACAGGGAAATAAGGCCCAAAAGGATGACGAGAGCCTTCGGGTAGACCCCCCCAGCCTTCCACTTCGTGAGCATGGAGAAGCACTCGCGAAGCATGAAGGTATTGGGTTGGATGTTGCCGAAAAACTTCGCCGGATCCCGCTCTCCGACGAGGGCATCGACGATCCATCGATTGCCGGACTCTATGAGGCGGAAATAGATGGGGTAGTTGTCGGGATGTATGCCGACTTTATTGATCAGATAGTGGGAAAAGGCCAGACCCGCGAAGACGCTGTACTCGTCGCCGGCGACGAGAATATCGTTGACGTAGCTGAGCGCGAGGGCGTCGATCTCGGTGCCGGACCACTGCGGCCATGATTGACCAGGCATTGAAGTACTCCTACGGGGAAAAAAGGAGCCCGCCCCGGAGGACGGGCTCCCGTCGCTTAGGCCTTGACGCCTTCCGCCTCGGAGAGGGGAATGCGATTGCGGGGCTGGACATCCTTGTCCAGGTTCGGCTCGGGCCTGAGAAGGACTTCGGGAATGACGTCGACGAGGCGCTTGGTGGAGTCGAAGAAGTTGTTGCGAATGTTGTGCGCGTGCACGGCAAGGTCTTCCATGTCTTCATCCACGTTCTGTCCCTCGAGGGACGATAGCTTGTCGAGGATGTCGAGGATCGAACGATTGAGGAGGTCGTCCTGACCCTTTTCCTCGTTGAGGTGTTTTCCGAGGGCGTTGACGTCGGCGACCGAGGGCGGATAGATCTTGTAGCCGTCCAAGGGCGAGTTGTAGGTAGCCTGGAAGACGCCGAGGATGATGCCGAGGGTCTTGGGATAGATCTCGCCCTTGCGGTACTTCGTGAGGATCGAAAAGCAAGTCGCTACGATGAAGTAGTTGGGCTGGATCGAGCTCATGAAGAGGAAGGGATCGCGGGTCCCGAGAAGGGCATCGATGACGTGATGGTTGCGGACCGTCAGGATGTTGAGAAAGACCGGGTAGTTGCCGTTCGTGATCCCGGTGAAGTTGAGATAGCTCGCGTAGGTGATGGCAGCCTCGACTGCCTCGGAACTGCGGGTCCCGAGGACACCCTTGAGGAGACTGTATTCGATGCGCTGGACTTCGTTTTCGGTCCAGTCCTGTTTCTTTTCGAAAAGTTCTTCCATCTCTGGCTCCTTTCCTCGACCTTAGTCCACGTACAGCATGCGCGGAGCCGTCTCTTTCGCGACGTAGTCCGACTTGACGAGAAGGACCTGCGGGATGATGTCTTCCA
>DATKTD010000239.1:0-14690 GCA_035531315.1 Rectinemataceae bacterium | reverse complement strand
CAGTCTCGCGTCGGCCCGGGCCGGCATCCGAATCCCCTCCTTCGAGGAAGGGGGGCTTGGACACCGTGGCCTCGCTGCTCGGGAGTTCGACCCAGAAGCTGCTGCCGCTTCCATCGACGCTCTCCGCGCCGATGTCGCCTCCCATGAACTCGATGAGTTTTTTGCTGATGACGAGGCCTATACCCGTCCCCTCGATCTCGCCCGCCTCCCGGCCCAGGCGATTGAAGGGGAGGAAGAGCTCGGCCATCCGCGATTCGGGGATCCCGTAGCCGGTGTCGACGACCGCGAGGCGGAGCCTCTCTCCGAGTCCATCGAGCAGCACCCTGACGCTGCCCCCCTCCCGGTTGTACTTGATCGCGTTGGAGAGGAGATTGACGAGGATCTGCTTGAGGCGGAAGCGGTCGGCGAGGACGGCGAAGCCGACCGGCACCTCGCTCTTCAGCGAGATGCCCTCCTTGTCGGCCAGGGGCGCGAGGAGGTCGATCGCCTCTTCCACCAGCTCGGCGCAGGCCACCGGCTCGAGGGAAAGCCCGACCTTGCCGGTGTCGATGCGCGAGAGGTCGAGGACCTCGTTGATCAATTCGAGGAGGTGATGGCCGGCCTTGAGGATCTCCCGCACGAAGTCGGACTGGTCCGGGCCGAGACCCTTGTCCCTCTCGAGGAGCTGGCCGAAACCGAGGATAGAATTCATCGGCGTCCGGAGCTCGTGGCTCATCGAGGAGAGGAACTCCGACTTGGCCTTGCTCGCCTCCTCGGCGAGGGACTTGGCCCCCTCGAGCTCGGCCGTGCGTTCGGCCACCCGCCGTTCGAGACCCTCGTTGAGGGCGAGGACCTCGGCGTTCAGTTTTTTGGCCATGCGCCTGGCCCTGTAGCTCGTGTTGAGGAGGGAAAGGACCAGCCAGAAGACGAGGAGGGTGATGACGGTCCCGCCGAGGCCGATGGCCCAGACATTCTCGTACTCCTTCGAAAAGGCGGGACCGAAGGACTGTCTGAACTCGAGGGTCCAACTGCGATCGGCGACGGGGATCACGATGTCCTCGCTGAAGCGGACCTTCTCGTCGCCCTCGTCCCCGGCATTCTTGTCGCTGTCGAAGAGGAGGCCGCCGCCGAGGTCTCCCTTGTCGACGATCCGGATACGCATCTCCCCCCCGTATTCCATGCTGGGGCCGGGGAGGAGGTCGGTCATGAAGCCCTCCATCCTGATCGGGCAGTAGACCCAGCCCATGATGGCGCGACGGCGCTCGTAGACCGTGGCCTGGGGCAGCTCGGGCTGGTAGATGGGGTAGAGGAGGAGGAGGCCCACGAGGCCGCTTCCTTCGCCGTCCTGGACGAGGTCGAGTTTTCCCGTCATGGCGGGGAGACCTTCGTCGCGGGCCTTTTCGAGGGCCTCGCGGCGCACCGGCTCGCTGAGGAGGTCGTAGCCGAAGGCCCTGAGGTTGGGCCCGGAAAAGGGCTCGAGAAAGAGGATCGGCGCGTAGGAGGGGCGATCACCGGGGGGCCAGACCCTGTAGTTCGGGAAGCCCTCGGCCCGCACCGAGGCGAGGTGGCCGGCCAGGTCCTTGCGAGGGACGAGGGCTGCGTAGCCGAAGCCGGCGAGGCCGGGAACCCAGGCGCTCGAGGCGAGGGTGTTCGCGTAGCGCCTCCATTGGCTTCGAGTGACCTCGTCCGAGGCCCTGAAATAGCCGGCGCCGCCCCGCAGCATCATCTCTTCCTCTTGAACGCGGTTTTCGATGTGGTTCGCCGCGTCCTCGCAGGCGGCCATGAATACCTGGCCGTTCAGGATGTTCACCGAATTCATCATGGCCCGGACCGCCCCGAAGGTCAGTCCGGCGCCGATGACGAGGACGATCAGGGCGAGCCCCATCCTGCGGCGCCCCTCCTCGCCTTCATCTCTCATGGGGGCCTGTCTTGAGGAGGGAATCCACCACGTCGAGGAAGCGCTGTACGTCGAGGGGCTTGGTGAGGTATTCGGCGAAGCCCGCGGCCTTCCCCCTTTCGATGTCATGGGTCATCGCGAGGGCCGTCACCGCCACCACTGGGGTGGACTTGCCCCAATCGCTGGCCCTCAGGCGGGCGAGGACCCCGTAGCCGTCCATGTCGGGCATGTTGAGGTCGAGGAGGATGAGGTCGGGACGGTGGGCCTCCGCGAGTTCGAGGCCCAGGGAAGAGCCCGGGGCCGTCAGAAGGTAGATATCCTCGCGCGTCGCCAGGATGCGGCTCACCAGGCGGAGGTTGGCGGGATTGTCCTCGATATAAAGGACGGTCGGACAGGTGCCGGGCGGAGGGGAGGGGGGCTGGGAATCGCGCGGCCATTCGGACCCGATCTCGGCCTCGCGGTCCGAGGTGCCCGATGTCGAGAGCGGCATGTCGATCCAGAACCTGCTTCCCCGCCCCTCCTCGCTTTCGACCCCTATGCTTCCGCCCATTAGCTCGACCAGGCGCTTGCTGATGAGGAGGCCGATACCCGAGCCCTCGATCTCGCTCGAGTCCCTTCCGAGGCGGTTGAAGGGAGTGAAGAGCTCCTCTATACGATCCGCGGGGATCCCGAGACCCGAGTCCTCCACCTCGAAGCGGGCCTTGCCCGCCAGGGTCGACAGGGAGACTTTGACGAGGCCGCCCTCGCGGTTGTATTTGACCGAGTTGGAAAGGAGGTTGACCAAAGCCTGCTTGAGACGCATCCGGTCGGCCGTGACGATGGGGGCCCCGGCCAGGGAAAGCTCGAAGCGGACATTGCGCTTGCCGGCGAGGGGGGCGATGAGATTGATGCCCTCGTCGATCAGGTCGACGCAGGAAACCGACTCGGGCGCGAGTTCGATCTTGCCCGCCTCTATCTTGGAAAGATCGAGGACCTCGTTGATGAGGTCGAGGAGGTGCCGTCCCGCCTTCATCATCTCCCTTATGAAATCGAGCTGGGACTCGCCGAGGCTCCCATCCCTTTCGAGGAGCTGTCCGAAGCCGAGGATGGCGTTCATCGGCGTCCGGAGCTCATGGCTCATCGACGAGAGGAACTCGCTCTTCACCTTCGTGGCCTTGAGGGCCTCCTCCCGCGAGCGCAGCATGTCCAGCTCGGCCATCTTGCGATCGGTGATGTCCTCCACGATGCCGAGGAGGTGGCGCGGCGTCCCCTCCTCGTCGCGGATGAGGTTCCCGTTTTCGTGCAGCCAACGGATGCTCCCGTCGGCGAGAACGACGCGATGCTCGACGCGGAAGCTGTTGCCGGTGGCCACGCAGTCGGCGAGGGCACGGGACACGAAGGGCCTGTCATCCGGGTGGATGGAACCGAGGAACTCGTCGAAATAGCGCTCGGCCTTGCCTCCCCGCAGGCCGAAGAGGGGGTCGACACGCTCGGAGCCCTGGAGGGTCCCTCTTTCGATGTCCCAGTCCCAGGTGCCGATGTTGGCGAGCTCCTGGCTTATCCTGAGCCGTCTCTCGTTCTCGACGAGCTCCTCGCGGATCGCTACCATCGCGGTGACGTCGTTGGAAATCCCGACGAAGTGGGTCAACTTGCCCGACTCGTCCCGGACCGGCGAGATGTAGATCTCGTTCCAGAAGGGCGTGCCGTCCTTCCTGAAGTTCTTGAGGAGGGCCGTGCAGGCTTGGCCCAGCCTGAGACCGGTCCTCACCTCATCGAGGCCGGGCTGTCGGGATTCCTTCTCGTGGAGGAAGCGGGGGTTCTTCCCGATAACCTCCTCCTGGCTATAGCCGGTGACCTTCGTGAAGGCGGCATTGGCGTAGATGATCGGAAGGTCGGGGGCCTGGGCGTCGGCGATGACGATGAAGCCCAGGGTGCTGTCCATCGCGGCGGCCTGGAGCCTGAGCCGCTCCTCGAGACGCTTGCGTTCGGTGATGTCCTGTTTGAGGGCGAGGTAGTGGACGATGCGACCCTCGGCGTCCTTGACGGGGGAGATGATGGCCTCCTCCCAGTACAGCTCGCCGCTCTTTTTCTTGTTGTGGAAGAGACCCTTCCAGGTCCCACCGGACTTTATCGTCTGCCACATCCCGGCGTAGACCGAAGGGGGCAGCTCTCCCGAGCTGATGATCCTCGGGTTTTGGCCGATGGCCTCCTCCTTCGAGAAGCCCGTGGTCTGGGAGAACATCGGGTTGAGGTACTCGATGGTCCCGTCGAGGCCGGTTATCACCGTCGTCACCGGGCTCTGCTCGACGGCCTGCGACAGGGTGCGCGCGAGGCTGTCGCTCCGGTGCGATTCGGTCACGTCCTGCACATACAGGATGAAGCCCCGCGAATCGCCGAGGCCTATCCTCGCCGAGCTGGCGAGGATCACCGTCTCGGCGTCGGCCTTTGGCCGGGAGAGATGGAGGCGGATCTCGACGCCTTTTTGCGAGGAACCGGAGGCGAGGGCGTCCTCGATGGTCTGCCGAAGGCGGCAGTCCTGGCAGTCCTCGGCGGCGCCGCAGACCTGCGCGCCCTCGGTGTCGACCCTGTCGAAGATCGAGCAGAGCCTCTTGCCGATCAGGGCCGCGGCGCTAGCTCCGACGATTTCCGCGAAGGCGCCGTTTACCCTGAGAATCGTCCAAGAGGCGTCAGACAGGCAAAGACCGATCGGGACCGTCTCGAAGATCGCGTCCAGGTCGACACTTCCCACTTCCATGCGCAGGACTCCCTTGATGCGCTGCACCAATTTCAGATCCGTGCACGCTTCGCTATTGAGTCTACTACGACTGCAAGGGCCTTTTCGAGTGATAGGACAGGGGGATCGTTGGCGGCCGTCGATTCTCCGGCCGCCAGCTTGGCCTCGAGGATCTTCGCCGCCGCCTCGACATCGCGGAGGCCCAAATTCGCGGCTGCCCCCTTGAGGCTGTGGACGAGTCTCCTGGCCTCGATGGTCGTGGTCTGGTCGAGAATGGGGAGGAGGTCGGTGACGAAGCTAGCGTAGGTCGCGGCGAACATGTCCAGCATCTCGGCGAAGAGGGCCTCGTTGCCGCCCAAGAGGAGGAGACCCCGGGCCTCGTCGATGCCGCCGAACTCTTCGGTCTCTTGGGGACTGTCCGCTTCCATTGTCCGAGGCTCTTCACCGGCGAATTTCTCGAGGAGGGAGGCAAGTCGCTCCATTTCTATCGGCTTCGTCAGGACCTCATCCATGCCCTCCGCGATGAAATGCTCGGAATCGCCCTTCATCGCGTGGGCGGTAAGGGCGACGAAGCGGGTGGGCTTGTCGCTCTCGCGGCGGGTCAGGCTCCCGTCGGCACTGTGCCCGCGCCTGATGCGCTTCATGGCCTCGATCCCGTCGATACCCGGGAGGTTGATGTCCATGAACACGAGGTCGAAGCTGCGGGACGAGGCCATTTCGACCGCCTCCTCGCCAGAGGAGGCGAAATGGGCGGCATGGCCCACGCCTTCGAGCATGGCCTTCATGAGCTTACGATTGACGGGGTTGTCCTCGACGACGAGGATGCCGGTCTTCCCTGCGGGGGGCTCCGGCAGGGTCTGACCCTTGGCCTCGGAATTGGCGAAGACGCGGCGCTCGGGAACCCTGCCGGGCAGCTCCACGGTGAAATGGCTCCCCTTCCCCGAATCGCTCTCGAGACCGACGCGCCCCGAGTGCAGGGCCACGAGCCTCGTCGTTATGGCGAGGCCCAGGCCCGTGCCGAGATTGACTCCCTCGGCTCGATGGACCTGCTCGAAGGGCTCGAAGATGCGCTTCCTATCGGCCTCGGCGATGCCGATACCCTCGTCCCACACGGTCAGTCGGACATGGTCGCCCTCGCCGCGGGCGGTGACGCCGACACGCTTTCCCTCCGGGGTGAATTTGATGGAGTTCGAAATGAGGTTGTAGAGAATCTGCCTTATCCTGACCTCGTCGGCGACGAGGATGCCCAGGTCGGGGGCGAGGTCGAGGGCGATGACGATGCCCTTCTTGGCGGCGGTGGCCCCCATGGTTTCGGCGAGCCGAAAGATGGTCGCGCGGAGGTCGAAGGCCTTCTTGACGATCTCGATCTTTCCCGCCTCGATCTTGGACAGGTCGAGGATGTCGCCGATCATGCCGAGGAGGTGCTCGCCGCTCTCCTTGATGTCCCGCACATAGCCCTTCTGTCGCCCCGTCAGGTTCCCGGAACCTTCCAGGACGAGGAGCTGGCTGAAGCCGAGTATCGAGTTGAGGGGGGTCCTGAGTTCGTGGCTCATCGAGGCGAGGAAGTCGCTCTTGGCGCGGTTCGCGGCCTCGGCCGCGTCCCTGGCCCCGATGAGCTCGTGCTCCATAGTGATCCGTTCCTCCATGTCGAGGATGAAGCCCTCCGTCCTCTTCAGCGCCCCCTCCGCGTCCCTCACCACAGTGTAGGAATTCATGACCCAGACCAGCCTGCCGTCCTTGCGGACGACGCGGTGTTCGATGGGTCTTTCCCTGGCTCCCGACTCAACCCGCTCGATGTAGTCGAGGACCTTCTTGCGGTCTCCCTCGTGGATGATCTCGAACCAGAGCCGCGGGTTGGCCCGCATTTCCTCCGGCGAGTAGCCGGTGATCTCCAGGCACTTGGGGCTGTCGAAACGATGGACGGGCTTCCCTTCCCTGTAGTCGACCGAATAGATGTACTCGTTGACGTTGGCGAAGAGGGACTTCAATCGCTCCTCGCTCTCGCGGAAGGCGGCGTCCATGGCCTTGCGCTTGGTGATGTCCATCGAATACTCGATCACCTGCGCCACCTTCCCCTCTTCGTCGAAAACGGGGTGGGCGTAGATCTCGATATCCTTCCAGCTCCCGTCCGGCGCCTGGTGCCGGTGCTCGATCGTGCAGGATTCCCCGGTCCTCTTGACCCTTTCCAGGGGGCACTCGTGGTTCCGCCCCTCGCATGGGCTGTCCCGCCCATGGCTCAGGGAAAAGCAGGTCATGCCCAGACGTTCCCCGCCTCCGTCGATTTCGCGGCTCGCCTTGTTCCGCAGACTTATGCTGTAGTCCTCGGCGTCGATGAGATAGAGGGGGTCGGGGAGGGAGTTGATGACCGAGGAGAAGCGGCGGTTGATCGCCGTGAGCCCCTCGTGGGCGATCCGGAGCTCCTCCTCCCTCGCCCTCTTGTCCTCCACCTCGGCAGCCCTGGCCCTCTCGAGGTCGACGCGCTCGCAGGCCATGGCGATGATGGCGCCGGCGAGGGGCGGGGCGAAGGGCTTGAGGAGTATGCCGAAGGGGTGGATGGCGCGGGCGCGCTCGATGGTCTCGAAGTCGGAACGCGCCGTCACGAAGACTATGGCATGACCGCCCGCCGCCTTGAGACGCCGGGCCGTCTCGATGCCGTCCAGGCCCCCGCCAAGGCCGATGTCCATGAGGATGAGGTCAGGCCCGAGGGATTCGGCCATGGCGAGGGCGCTCTCGCCGTTCTTCGCGGTGCCGACGACCACGTACTCCCTTTCGGAGAGGAATTCGGCGAGGGAGGCGGCGGCCAGGACGTCGTCCTCGACGATCAACATCTTCTTCCGGTCCATCGCGACCTCCCTCCTATGCGGTCTTCTTTCGGTAATAGACCGATCGAAGGTAGCGCTGCGCCTCGAGGCCCGGCGCGGTCGAAAGCAGCGATTCGGTGGATCCGACGATCAGGGCCCCGTCGCCTTCGAGGACCTTCTCCACGCGGGAAAAGAGCCCCCGCTTGTCCTCGTCGGTGAAATAGATGGCCACGTTTCTGCAGAATACGATGTCGAAGCGGCCGAAGGAAGAGAAATCGTCGAAGAGGTTCCATCGCTTGAAGGTCGCATAGGCCCTGATCTCGTCGCGCACACGGTAGCCATCGCCCTCGGCCACGAAGTGGCGGCCCAGAAGCCCTGAAGGCATGCCCCGCGCGATCTCGCCGGCGAGGTAGTGGCCGCGGCTGGCCTTGGCTATCGCCGAATCGGAGATGTCGGTGGCGAGGAGGCGGATGGAGTAGGGCGAAAAATCGCCGAGGACTTCCTTGAGGGCGATGAGGATGGAATAGACCTCCTGTCCCGTCGAGCAGGCGGCGCTCCAGATGCGCAGGGGAACCCGATGGCCCGCGGGCAGGACCCTTCTCCTCGCGTCGATGAGGTCGGGAAGTATTTTGAACTTGAGCATGTCGAAGGGGGATGTGTCGCGGAAGAAGGAGGTCTCCTGGGTCGTGATGCGATCGATGACCTTGCGCGCCAGGCTTCCCGACGCGTCGCCCTTGATCCTGTAATAGAGATCGGAATAGCCCTTGAGCCCCATTTCGCGGACGAGGGAATCGAGCCGCGACTCGACGAGATAGGCCTTGGAGGCGTCGAGGGCGATGCCGGTGAGTTCCCGGATCGTCCTCGCGTATACGGCGAATTCCTCGTCGCTCAGTGCCTGCATCTTCAGGACAGCCTTGCGACGATCTCGCCCGCCAGGTCCCGCAGGGGGAGCACTGCGTCCGCGAAACCCCGGGCGACCGTCGCTCCGGGCATGCCCCAGACCACCGAGCTTTCCTCGTCCTGGGCGAGGACGAAGCCGCCTGCCCTTTTGATGTCCCCGGCGGCGCTGGCCCCGTCCTCGCCCATGCCCGTCATGACGAGGGCGAGGGCCCGGCCGTAATAGTGGCGGGCCACCGAGCGGAAGAGGTAGTCGACGCTGGGCCGGCACTGGTTCTCCGGCGGGTCATCGGTGACCCTGAGGAGCTTCGTCGTGGCGTCGGCGCCAAGGTCCACGCGCATGTGTCGGCCGCCGGGGGCGATGTAGACGATGCCCGGCTTGAGGACCTCGCCGTTCTCGCCTTCCTTGCAGCGAAGCCTGCCGCGAAGCTCGAGGCTGTTTGCCAGCGAGGCGGTGAAAAAGGCGGGCATGTGCTGGACGATGAGGATGGGAACCGGGAGCTCGGCCGGCAGGGAGGGAATGAGCTCGAGGAGGGCAGCCGGGCCCCCGGTCGATATGCCGATGGCCACGATCTCGCAGGGGGGGCGCTTGCTCCTCGTCGATGGCGGAGAGGCGGCCGCGCGGGGCGCTGCGTCAGGAGACGTTGCGCCTCCTGGCGCAGCGGCGAAGGCGGGCCGGGCTTCGGCAAGGCGGGCCCCGGACTCGGTGGGGGTGGCGGGAGCCTGGGGGGCGCCGGTCGCCCCGGGGGCGGCGGAGGCCTTGGCCCCCCGGCCGCCGAGGATCTTGCGGATCTCCTGTCTTCGCGCGAAGGACTCGAACTGAATTCTGAGTTCCAGCTCGAAGCTTTCGCGCGATCTGGCCTTGCCGTCGGGCTTGGCGACGGCATCGAGGGCCCCGAGCTCGATGGCGCGGAGCGAAAGCTCCGCCCCCTTCGTCGTCAGGGCCGAGACCATGAGAAAGGCCGAGGGCATGCCTGCCTCCCGCGCGGCCTCGAGAACCTCGATGCCGTTCATCTCGGGCATCTCGACATCGAGGGTGACGAGGTCGGGCTTGAGCATCGCGATGCGCGAGAGGGCTATCTTGCCGTTCGGCGCCGTGCCGACGACGCGGAGCCCGGGCAGGCCGGCCGCGATGTCGGAAACGAGCTTTCGATAGAGGATGGTGTCGTCGACCACGAGAATGGAGATCATGCGATGGCGAGGCTTCTCGTGGGATCGAGGACGGCGACGAGGAGCTCGTCGCGGCGGACGACGCCGAGGAAGAAATCCCGCTCGGCGCCGCGGACGTCGGCTTGGAGGGGCTGGAACTCGGAGAGGCTCGCCTGGATGACGTCCCTGAGGGCCGGCACGTAGACGGCTACCGCCTCGCCTCCACCTTCCTCGATGACGAGGAGGCGGGGATCGACCGCCTCCGAGGAGGGCAGGCCGAGCCTGGTCTCGAGGTCGATGACGGTGATGATCCGCCCGCGCAGGTTGACGACGCCCCTGACATAGGGGGCGGCGCCATGCGCCTTGGTGATCGCCGGAACCCGGATCACCTCGCCGACGGATCTGGCGTCGTAGGCCATGAGGCTATTGCCCGCGGCGAAGACCACGAGCATGACGCCGGAGTCGACCCCTTCCTCCTCGTCGCTCATATCTTGAAGCGCTCGACGAGGCTCCGGAGCTGCTCCGAGAGCTTCGACAGGTCTTCGGAGGAAAGAAGGACCTGGGCGCTCGAGCTGGAAATCTCCCCCGAGGCCTGGTTGACCTCGGCCACGTCCTGGGCCATCGAGCTCACGGCCTTCGAGGCCTCGGCGACGTTGCGGTTGGCCTCCTCGACGCCGCTGGAGGCCTGGGCCACGTTGTTCGCGATGTCCTTGGTCACGGCCGACTGCTCCTCGATGGCGGCGGCGATGCCCGATACGATCTCGTTGACCTCGCGAATGACGCTGCCGACCGAGCCGATGTCGCCTACGGCCGCGCTCGAGGAGGACTGGATGCCCTCGATGCGGGCCTTGATGTCCTCGGTGGCCGTGGCCGTCTGCCGGGCGAGTTCCTTGATCTCGTTGGCGACCACGGCGAAGCCCTTGCCGGCGGCGCCGGCCCTGGCCGCCTCGATGGTGGCGTTGAGGGCGAGGAGGTTGGTCTGCGAGGAGATGGCGCTGATGGCCTCGGTGACCTTGCCGATCTCCCGGGCTGCCGCGCCGAGCTTGTCCATCGTTTCCGACACGTTCTGGGCCGAAATCACCGCCTCGGCGGTGACCTTGCGGGCCCTTTCGGCGTTGGAGGCGATCTCGCCGATCGTCGAGGTCATCTCCTCGGAGGCGGTGGCCACCGTGGAGAGATTCATCGTGGTCTGTTCCATGGCGGCCGAGACCCCGCCCATGTTGTTGCTCGTCTGCTCGGCGGCCGCGGCGACGCCGTTGGCCCGGGAACTCGTCGCCTCGGCGCCCGTCGTCATCTGTCTCGAGATCGAGGAGAGCTCGGTGGCGGAGGAGGAGAGGGTCTGCACCCCCTCGTGGACCTTGCCGAACATGGAACGGAGGTTGGCCGACGCGAGGTTGAGGGCGTCGGAGAGGACGCCGAGTTCGTCCTTGCGGTTCACGTCGATCTGCCTCGTCAGGTCGCCCTCGGCCACGGCCTTCGCGAACTCGACGCCCTTGACGAGGGGCTTGGCGATGGTATTGGCGATGAAGATTCCGAGGAGGACCGACGCGAGCATCGCGACGGCGATGATGGCGCTCATCAGTTTGGTGAGGTCGGCTGAAATTTTCGTGTTGGAGTCGTTCATCGCCTTGCCGAGGGTGATTTTCTGGTTGGTGACCCACTCCATGTTGCTTTCGATACCGGCGGCGAGGGGGCCGGCAGGCCCCATCAGGACCGCGTAGGCCTCGTCCTTCTTGCCCTGGTTGGCGAGGCTCGCGATGGGGTCGGCGTAGGCTATGTACTTGGGAAGGTCCGTCATGACCTTGGCCCAATGATCCTTGCCCTCCTGGGTGAGAAGGTCCTTCTGGAACTTGTCGGCGAGCTTCTGGAAATCATCCCAGTCCTTCGCGACGCCAGCGCGGGCGGTCGCCCTCTGTTGGGGGTTCGGCACGAGGATAATGTCGCGGATGCCCCTCCGTATCTTGCCGTAGGTGTTCGTGAGGTCGACGAGGAGCCCCGTAGGTGCCGCGACGTGCTCGAAAAGGGTCGTGTCGGCGACGCTGATCTCGCTCATCCCATAGATCCCCACCCCTCCGACGAGGCCCGCGACGAGGGCGAGAATGACGAAGGACGAGATCAGCTTGGGTTTCGTCTTCATGTTGTCGAGAAAGATCATGATTTCTCCTTAGTCGAGATGCGCGCCGGCCATCGGGCCTTCGCTTCCCACCGCGTTTAGATATGTGGCGACGCTCGCGAGGAGCTCGTCCCTGTCCAGTTTCACGAGATAGTCCCGGGCCCCGGCCTCGCGGAGGCTGCGTTCGTCCGACTCGGAGGCGAGGGAGCTGAGGGCTATGATCGGCAGCCCGGGGAATTCGACCGCGAGCTTTCGGGCGAGATCGCGTCCGTCGAGCCTCGGCATCTCCACGTCGGTCACCACGGCCGCGGCCTCGCCGGCCAGGTCGCGGACGATTTCGAGGGCCTCGAAGCCGTCGCGGGCCTCGCGGACGCGATAGCCGGTTTCGGCGAGGATGTCCCTCACCATGTTCCTGAAGAAGTCCGAGTCCTCGGCGACGACGATGAGGGGGGCGTCGGGGGCCACGTCGATGGCCGTCCGGGCTGTCGTAAGGCCCTTCGGCGAGGCGCCGGCGTCGGTCTGTGTCGGGGGATCGCCAGGGGAGGCCTCGATTCGCGGGTTGTGGCCGTCGCGGGCGAGCCATTCCGGTTTGAGGGTGGCGATGGCGCCGACGGGATCGATGACGACCGTCGTGCGTCCCCTGATGACAGCCGTGCCCGAGACCCCCTGTCTGCGCATGGATCTATCGTCGAGCTCCGAGTCGGCCGAGACCGAGTCGACGGGGGGAGTGGCGAGGAAGCCGAATCGGCGGCCGGCGGTCCGTATGAGGACGCAGGCCTCGGCCCTGTCTTCGTCGAGCCTCGTGAGCCCCGTGAAGGAGGCGACGGAAAAGACGGGGAGGGAGCCCCCGTCGATGCGCAGGTAGAGCTCGTCGCCGATGCGGTCGATGTCCCCCCTTGCGATGCGCACGACGCGCTCGACGGCCTCGAGGGGCATCGCGCACTGCTCCGCCTCGCCGTTGTGGAAGAGGAGCCAGCCCCTCGTTGTGTCGAGGGCTTCCTCCTCCTCCTCCGTCACCCTCCTGTCCTCGCCCGCCGTGGTCAGCCCCGCCTTCAGGGCAAGGCCGGCCGGATCGAGGATGAGGGCTATGCCTCCGTCCCCCAGGATCGTCGCGCCCGCGTATTCCTTGAGGCCCTTGAGATGGCGCCCGAGGGGCTTTACCACGATCTCGGTCGTGTCGAAGAGGCGGTCGACGATGACGCCGTAGCGGAAGCCCGAGGCTCTCACGACGATGATGCGGTAGTCGCTGTCAGCCATGAACCTTCGGTCTTCCAGCGAGCGATCGCGCTCATTGGTCGCGGCGCCGGGGCCTGCCTTGGACGCGTCGCCGGTCGCCGAGCGCCGGTCCTCGACGCGCTCGCGGCGATCGGCTTTCTTCCCCTCTCCGTCCTGGTAGTGCCGCTCCATGCCGATGGCATCGGCCAGGCGGACCAGGGGCAGGACCTCGCCGCGAAGCACGAGGACGGGCCTGTCGCCGACCCGCTCGATGCGGCGCTGAACGTCGCCCGCTCGCACATGGAGGAGTTCTGCGGCGGCGGCCTGGGGTAGGGCGAAGCGCTCCTCGCCCACGCCCGCGAGGAGGGCGGGGATCACCGAGAGGGTGAGGGGGAGGCTGATCCTGATCTTCGTACCCTTGCCCGGCAGCGAGTCGATGTCGATGCGGCCGCCGAGGCGGTCGACGTTGGCCTTGACCACGTCCATCCCGACACCCCTGCCCGAGAGGTCGGAGAGCTTTTCGGCCGTCGAAAGGCCGGGGAGGGTGATGAGGTAGAGCTTTTCCTTGCGCGACATGAGGGCGACCCGCTCCGGGGTGGCGAGGCCCATCTTCGCGGCCTTGGCCGCGATGGCCTCGGCGTCGATGCCCTTGCCGTCATCCTCCACCTCTATGACGACCTGGCCGGCCTCGTGGGCGGCCGATAGGGAGATGAAACCCCTCGCGGTCTTGCCGGCGGCCAGCCTCCGCGCGGGCTCCTCGATGCCGTGGTCGCAGGAATTGCGGACGAGGTGGGTGAGGGGGTCGGAGAGGCTTTCGATGAGACTGCGGTCGAGCTCGGTCTCCCGGCCGCTGATCCTGAGATCGATGTCCTTGCCGAGCTCGCGGGCGAGGTCGCGGACGGTGCGTTGGTAGCGGGCGAAGAGATTGGCGGCCGGCTGCATCCTCGAGCGCATCACCGCGTCCTGGATGCCGGCGGTGACCGAGTTCATGCGCTGCACTGCCGTCTGCAGGGCTCCCTGGTTCGCCTTGCCGACGGCGTCGGCCACCTCGTTGCGCACGAGGACGAGCTCGCCGGCGAGATTCATGAGGTCGTCGAGGACGCCGATCGAGACGCGCACCGTCTCGGATTCCTGGCCCGGCTGGGCCGGGGGCTGGCCGGCGGGCGTTGGGGGAAGGACGGCGGCCTTGGCAGGCTCGGTCGGCGTGGCAGCTACGACGGCCGCGGTGGCCGGGGCGGGCGTCGGCGTCGCGGTCGTCGCCGCGGAAGGCGCTCGGGGCGTCGAGGCCTGCGAGGCTAGGGGCCGCGGCGCCGGGGGAGAGGCCACGGCGCCCGCGGTGGGCATTTCGAGGAGGGTGACACCGGCGAGGGGTATTTCGAGCCGCTCGACGATCTCGCGAAGGCTCACGGCGCTGGCGTAGAGCATGAAGTAAGGGACGTCGTCGCCGGGGGAGTCGCTGTCGAGGGTGCCGACCGAAAGAATGTCGATGGCGCTGTCGAGGATCTCGCCCCCCTCGATCAGGGTTTCGATGATGCTCAGGGGCGTCTTCCCGAGACGATGGACGTCGTGGATGAGGTCGAAACGGAGGAGGAAGATGGCCATTCCCTCCCCGAGGAGCTCCGCGATCCTTTCCTCGTCGACCTCGAGTTTTCGGCTCGAGCCCGGGGCGCCAAAGAGCCTCGTCTTCGACCTGCCGGAGGCCTTTCCGGCGAAACCGGAGGCGAGGCCGATGAGGCCCACCAGCTCGTCGGATATATCGGCCGTTTCCGAAGCCTCCGGGGCGTCGATGAGGCCGGAGAGGCGGTCGAAACCGCGGAGGAGCATGGTCACGACCTCGGGATTCGGTACCATCTTGCCCGAGCGTATGAGGTCGAGGACGTTTTCCAGCTTGTGCGCGAGGTCCTTTATCACGTTGAAGTCGAAGAA
>DATKTD010000238.1:0-14973 GCA_035531315.1 Rectinemataceae bacterium | reverse complement strand
TTCTCGAAGAGGAAGCCCTGCCCGACTTCGAGACAGGGACCGAAGACGCGAAGCTTCCCGAAGCCGAAGCCTTTCCCGAAGCGGAAAGCCTTCCCGAGCCCTCGGGCCTTCCGGAAACAGAAGCCCTCCCCGAGACCACGGAACTTCCCGAAGCCGATTTCTTCTCCGAGGCTCTGCCCGATTTCGGCGAGGCGACCGAAGGCCCCCAGGCCGCCGGGGGTACGCTGGACTTCCCCATGGAGGAGGGGGCGAGTATCGAAGGCGAGGAATCGCTTCCCGACCTCTCCGCCGATTTCGACCTTCCCTCGATCGGCGAAGCCTCCCCGGAAGCGACGGCGCAGGCCTCGGCTCCGGCAGCGGAAGAGATCGAGACCCCGGACCTCGGCGACTTCGATTTTTCGTCGGAGGCGGGCGGCGAGGATGCCTTCGATTCCTTCAGTTTCGGCGAGCCGCCCAACCCGGCCCTCGCCGGCGACGCCCTCGACCGCGAACTGGCCAACCTCGGCTCAGATTCGGGCCAGGCGGCGACCTTCAACCTCGACGGCAATTGGGGATCCGTCGACGGTCTCGAGGAGGCGCCGCCTCCCCGCCCGGAGGCCCGGCCCCAGGCGCAGGCCCGAGCCAAAGAAGAGAAGCCCGTCCGACCCCTCGCCCTCAGCGATGCCCAGGTCGACCGCCTCCAGGACAGCCTCCTCGCCCTCCCCCTCAATCTGCGCGTAGCCGTCGAGGATGTGGTCGCCAACGAAAAGGGCAGCGAGGCGCAGAGGACCGACCTCGTCTGGATGCTCGTCGAGGGAGCCTCGACGGGGGACATCGCGACGGCTGCCGGCAAGATCCTCAGGCGAAGGATCGCCATCCCCGAGGACTACGTCCACCGCACCGGCGCGGGCTACCTGGCCGAGAAGGGCAGCCTCCGTTACGTCCTTTCGCACACTGTCCTGCCCATCGTCAGGACGGCCCTCCTCGCCCTCCTCATCGTCTCGACGATCGGCTTCCTCGGCTATCGCTACATCTGGCGACCCCTCGTCGCGAACCAGATCTACCGCGAGGGCTACCAGCGCATCCAGCAGGACCGCTATCCCGAAGCCGAGGACGCCTTCGCGCGGGCCACCGGCATTCGCGAGTTCGTGCCCTGGTACTACCGCTATGCGCAGGCCTACGCGAAAAAGCGCCTATGGATCTACGCCGAGAACAAGTATGCCGACCTCCTCACCCGTCATCCGGCGGAAAAGAAGGGCGCCCTCGAATGGGCGGGCATCGAGCGCGACCAGCTCAAGTATCGAGAAGGCATCGACATCCTCAACAAGTGGATTCTGGACCGCAAGAATACCGATCCCGACGCCCTCCTCCTCGAAGGCGACATCTTCCTCGAATGGGGCGACGAGGACCCGGGCCAGTACGAACAGGCCCGCAAGCGCTTCGCGTCGCTGATCCAGTTCTACGGGGCCAAGGATCTCTACCTCGAGAGGATGCTCCAGTACTTCATGCGCGTCGACACCCTCGCCGAGGTCCTCCCCCTCAAGGACCACTTCCTCGCCGAATCGAGGGACCCCCTCTCGGCCCTCACCCTGGCCGAACTCGGAGGTTACCTCCTCGACCATAAGCAAATGACCGACGACTTCCGCATCCTCAAGGCCGCCCTCGCGAAGGACCCCAGCGTTCCCGAGACGCATTGGCAGCTCCATCGCTACTATCGCGTGTCGGGGGACAGGGGCGACGAACTCTCGGCCCTCGACAATTCGATCTCCCTCTTCGAGCGTCTTTCCGCCCTCGGCAGGCGCCGGCTGTCGATGTACCTCGAGGCCCTCATCAGGCGGGGCGACATGGGCATCGAGGACCGGCAGTACCTTCGCGCCGAAGCCGACTTCGGCAAGGCCGTCCTCGCCTACCAGAACGGCCTGGACATAGGCAGGCTCAAGCCGACCCTCGCCTTCGCGAGGGCCTGGGCCGGCCTCGGCGATGTCTCCTATCTGGCCAAGGACGATCTCGAAGCCGCCCGCCAGTTCTACAAGAAGGCGGCCGACAATGGCTGGGACAATCCGGAAATCCGCTATCGCCGGGGCTTCATAGCTTATCGCCAGGGTCGTTTCGACGACGCCCTCCAGCAATTCTGGATATCGAAGAGAGGCGGCAACGACAGCCCCTTCCTCGAGTGGGCCCTCGGCTCCTCCTTCGCGCAGCGCGGCGACTGGAACGCCGCCGAAAGCAGCTTCCGGAGCCTCGTCGACGGCATGGGCGACAAGTTCAACGCCCTGGACTATCCCCTTCCCCAGGACAAGCTCTACGACCGCAACGTCACCGAGCTCCTCATGGAGGCGCAGAACAACCTCGGCGTATCCCTCTTCCATCTGGGGAACAGGATGGGCGATGCCAAGCTCAAGGCGAAGGCCATCCTCGCCTTCACCGAATCGGCGCGCCTCTTCGATCTCATCGTCCACGACGAGCGCAGCCTCGTCGGGGCCAACGCCGCCAATCTCGGCTATGCCAACCTCGACTACGTCCTCCACCCCAAGCGCGGCATCGACATCTCCGCCTACGAAGGCATCCAAAAGGACGACAGCTGGTCCGAGCGCTGAGACCTCCGTCTCTCTCGCGGGGACGCCGGCCCTGGGCGGGAGCCTCCCGTCGATTGATCAGACGATGTTGGAAGCCTCCAAGAAGGCCCGGTCCCCGATGATCTCCAGATAGTCGCCCGTCCTCGAGATCCCGTGCCCCATGGAGAAGACCGCCGCCCGCCCGAAAAGCCCCTCGACGTATTCGAAGTCGTGGGTAGCGCAGACGATCGTCTTCCCGGCTTCGCGGAGCGAAATGAGAAAGTCCCTGAGGAAGTGCTTGGTCCTTGGATCGAGACCGTTCATGGGTTCGTCCAGGACAAGGAGCTCGGGATTGAGCGCGAGCACGCTCGCGAGGGCCACCTTTCTCTTCTCGCCGCCGCTCAGATGATAGGGGACCCGATGGGCCAGGGCCTCGAGCCCGAGAAGGCCAAGGGCGTCGGCCACGCGGCCCTCGATCTCGGACCCCGAAAGCCCCATCTGTCTCGGCCCGAAGGCCACTTCGTCGCGTACCGAAGCGCAGAAGAGCTGAGCCTCGGAATTCTGGAAGAGGAAACCGATCCGCTGATGGAAGAGCTTGGCGCGCAGTCTGTCCTTGAGGGCGGCCCGCGATACCTCCTCCCCGTCGAAACGATAGGAGCCGCTCTCCGGAAAGACCAGACCATTGAGGAGTTTCAGCAACGTCGACTTCCCCGAGCCGTTCGGGCCGATGACGGCCAGGGCCTCTCCCCTCCCGATCGCCAGATCGACATGCTCGAGGGCCGGCGCATCGGCGTAGGAGTACGAAACATCGCGCAGCTCTATCATCGCAGCCCCTTGAAAATGAAGGGCAGGGAGAGAATGCAGGCATTCAGGAACAGGAAGGCCCAATCCCGTGAGGAAGGCCTCCCGCCCCTGGCGCCGCCATAGCTGCCCGAGAATCCGCGACACTCCATGGCCGCGTACAGCTCCTCCGCCGCTTCCTTCGACCGCAGGAAGATCGTGCCGGCCACCCCCGAGAGCGAGGCCGTCTTGTCGCCGTTGCGGCCGACCGATCGGAGCTTGAGCGCGTAGAGCATATCGAGGCCGAGTTCTCCGAGGAGGGAGATGTATTTGATGGTGAGGTCGAGGACGAGAATGAAGAGCTCCGGAACCCTGAGCGAGGACAGGCCCAGGGAGATCGAGGTCCAGCCCGTCGTGACCGAGAGGAGGCTCGCGGCGGCGACCGAAAGAAGGACCTTGGCGCTGAGGGCGAGGGTGCCGGCCCAGTTGCCCCAGAGGGCGGAGGGGAGGAAGACGGCGAAGGCGAAGAGGGCGGCGAAGGAGCTCGTCTTCAGGACCCTCGCGATCCTCGTCGGACTCAGGAGACTGAGGACGACGAGCTCGTAGGTCGCGACGATGGCCAGATAGGCGAGGCTTCGCGACAGGGAGATGGACAGGATGAGGAGGATGCCGGCCGCTAGCCGGGAAGCGGGATGGATGGCCGGCGCCCGATCCGCCTCTCCGTCTCCGGCCCTGTTCCTGATTCTCGCGAGGACGTCGAGGAAGGACAGTATGCTCCTGTCGATAAAATGGTCAGCGTCGTCGCGAGGAGCGTAGGCTTCGGTCTTGCCGAGCCAGTCGGGAAGCGGTCGATCGCGCAGGATTCTAGGCCTTCGCCTTCGGCCGGCCCTTCTTCCTCGTCGCACCGAAGAGCTTGAACAGGATGATGAGAATGGCCGCTCCGGCGACGGCCGACAGGATGTAGCCCGCGGCGGCCGGGAGCCCTTGGATCGCGTAATCTTTCATCAGGGCCCGGAAGCCAAGGCCTTCGCGCATGCCGCCCGGCACGAAGCCGAGGGCCTTCCCGCCCTGGACGACCGCCCCGATTTTGTCGACACCCCATTCGCCCCAGGCCTCGCCCGCGGCCAGGAGGCCGAGGGGAGAAAGACAGATGAGGGCGACGAGGAGGACGAAGAGCGGCCGCATCCGGACTGACTCCTCGCGGCGGGCCATCTCCGGCGAAAGACGCTTCACGAAGGCGAGGACGGCGACGGAGAAGGCCGCCTCGACGAGGCCGACGACGGCGAGGTGGGGAATGAGCATGGCCGGAACCGTAATCGAGAGCGGATAGGGGCAGTACAGGGGAAGGCCCGCGGCGTCCTTGAACAAGGAGGGCTGGAGGCCGAACTCGATGGCCGCGCACAAGGCGGCCATATTGATGGCCAGATAGGCTCCCGCGGCCAGGCCGATATAGTCGCCATTCTTGGATTTGACGCGATCCCTCACCAAGCGGAAGACGAAGTAGCCCAGGAAGGGCATGACGAATGCCATGTTGAAGCTGTTGGCGCCGAAGGCGAGGATGCCCCCGTCGCCGAATAGGAGGGCCTGGATGAGCAAGGCGACCGACAGCGAGATGACGGCGGCCCAGGGGCCCAAAAGGACGGCGATCAGCGTCGCCCCGACGGCATGGCCCGTGGATCCTCCCGGCAGGGGAACGTTGAACATCATGACGAGAAAGGAGAAGGCCGCTCCAATACCGAGAAGGGGCAGCCTCTCCCTGGAGAGCTCCTTTCCGGCCTGCCGCGCGGCGAGGGCCCAGACGGGAACCATGACCGCTCCCATGACGGCGCAGGTTGCGGGGCTGAGGTAGTTGTCGGGAATGTGCATCGCTAAGCTCCCCGCGAGATCAAGGAGACCGTCTCCTGGAGCGCTGCCTTCGTCTGCAGAAAATGTCGTGTTATTGGGCGATACTGGGATTGAACCAGTGACTTCTACCGTGTGAAGGTAGCACTCTCCCGCTGAGTTAATCGCCCAAAATGCGGCGCCAATGTAACATCCGGCATTTTGGACTGTCAAGGGCGAGGGATCGTTCATTCTTTCCCGTCGCCCGTCGAGAAAAACATACAATGGCAGCCATGCCCCTCTCTTCCATTGCCACAAATCCTATCTTGATATAGACTTGCAAACATTGGGTTTATTGGCACGGAAATTGCATATATAATCTGTATGTTAAAGGCCGGGAGTTGGAACATAATGGAACATGAGCTGAGGCTTGGGAAAAGGATCGGCGGAACAATCGCTTTCGGCGAAGAAATCCGAATCGAATTCGTTCGAAAGAGCATCCACCTCCTCATTGGCTTCGTCCCCGGCCTGGCGGCCATCAATCTGAACCTGACCCTGGCCCTCCTCGCCTCGGGCACCCTCGTCTACGCCCTGAGCGAGAGCCTCCGCATGAGCGGGGTCGACGTGCCCCTCGTCTCGCGGGTCACCGCTCTCGCCGCCCGTCGTCGCGATTCTGGCAGGTACGTGATGGGCCCGGTCACCCTCGGCCTCGGCGCCCTCCTCTCCCTCCTTTTCTATCCCAACCCCGCGGCCTCGATCGCCATCTACGCCCTTGCCTTCGGCGACGGCCTTTCAAGCCTTGTCGGCAAGCTCTTCGGTTCGGTGCGTCTCCCCTTCACCGGCGGCAAGTCCCTCGAAGGAAGCCTCACCTGCCTCTTCGCCGTCTTCGTCGCCTCGATGGCGATGAGCGGCCGCCTCCTCCCCTCCTTGGCGATCGCCGTCTTCGCGACAATCGTCGAGGCGCTACCGCTCAAGGATCTCGACAACATCGCCCTGCCAGTGCTGACGGGGGCCCTCGCCACCCTCCTCCTGTAAGCTCCGAGCCGGCTCCGATAGCTCGGCAAAGGGGAAATTGACGAGGCCCGACCTCGCGTTTGTAAGCCGCGGAACACCGCGGCTTTTTCATTGCCAAAGATAGTGCGAGTGGAGCTGGGACACGAAAAGCCTCGCCCCGAAGGCGAGGAGGAGGATTCCGGCGAGGAGAATCTCGGGCCGCCATCCCAGAATGAGGAGGGCTTGGCCGGCGAGGAGGGCTAGGGCCCCGATGGCGACGCTCCGGAAGACCTTCTCGCCCGTGGTCTCCACGGCGACGAGGAGGTTGGCCGCGGTGATGAGGGCCAGGGCCGCGACGAGGAAGAGTCTTTCGGTTTGGTAGGCGGCGCGAACGAGGTAGGTCGGCTCGAAGGCCCCCGAATCGATGGGAAGGGCCGAGGCGGCGGCGATGCCAAGGCCTATGGCGGCGAGGACGGCACGTCCCGGCCTCTCGTTCCTGAAGCCCGCCGACCTGAGGCCCGCGAGGAAGAAGGCGCCGTAGCCGGAGAATCTGGCGGCGAGGACGACCCGCGTCGTCAGCGCCATCCACGCGGGGGGGAATCCCCCCTCCACGAGGCGCTCCACGACAATGCGGCCCGATTCGAAGGAACAGGAGAGGGCCCAGAAGGCGAGAAAGTAGATTTCTTCCGATGCCGTCTTGCGAAAAGAGACGAGGATGGCGAAGAGGGTGGCCGTCGCGAAGGACGAAAGGATGATGGCCCCGACCGGACCGAGTATCCACGAACCGACCGAAAGCCCGAAGGCTGTCCAGGTCGAGGTCGCCGCTCCGTCTCGGAGGGCCGCGAGGTTGAAGGCCTTCGAAAAGAGGGGGAGGGACAGAGTGACGTCGGCCACCAGGATTAAAACGGAGAGCATGAAAATGAGCCAATAGGATCGTCGTCGAGTCGCGAGTGTCACGGGCCCTAGGATAGCCTCGACTCACCCGGCTGGGAAGGAGCCGACGGTTGTCATCAAGTGGGTCGCGTCGCGATCCGATAGAAATGGAAGGAGTACGCCATGATCCGACGCGGTGTTCTCGCGGCCCTCGCCGTCCTCGCCCTCTTCCCCCTCGCTGCCGGGGATGTTGCCTCGTTCACGAATCTCGGTTTCTCCCCGGACTCCTCGCGCTTTATGTTCGGCCAATACGGCATCGAACAAGCGACGGGCAGCCCCTGGGCCGAGGTCGCGATCGTCGATACGAAACGGAACGATTTCGTGGGCGCTTCGCATGTCGCGAAGACCTTCCCGACGAAAATCGAGGCCGGCCAGTCGCCCGAGGGAGCCCTCTTCGCCCTCCTCGACGAGACGCGAGCCAAGGCCCTCTCTTCCAAGATCGACCATCTCCAGAACGGCCGGATGATCTACGCCCTCGTGGATGGTGCCGAGGCTCCGCAGACCCTCGAGTTCCGCGACTTCGCCACCGACGATGCCTGGCAGATTTCCATGATGAAAAGCGTCAAGGAGGACAAGGGCATGGTCCGTTCCTCCTTCGGCCTCTCGATCCAGAAGGTCGCCAAGGACGGGACGGTCCAGCGCCTCACCGCGGGCAATCCCGCCATCCTGCGCGACGGCGTCAAGGACTACCTGGTCAGGAATGTCCTTGTCGGACCGGATGGAAAGACCGTAGTCCTCGTCATCGAGAAGATCATGGACCTCAAGGGTGACGGCTCCATACGCTTCATGGTCGAGACCCTGCGCCTGCCCTGATCCGCCGAAGATTCCGACCCGCGCCACGCACGCGGCTGTCCCGAACGCCGTGGCAGCCCCGGCGGCCCCGATTTCGGCGAGCGCTACGGCGGCCGCGACTCAACGCCTGTCCTCGGGGAATTCCGCGAGGCTGCCGAGCCTCACCGAAAAGGCCGGTCTGATCGGCGCGAGAGGGTCCTCGTCGAGGACGAAGCCAACCATCGCCTCGATGCCCAGATGCTCCACGAAACGGGCGCCGACCCCGAGGCCCCCGCTCCATCGCAGGGGCAGGAAATCGACCGCCGGGTTGCCCGTGATCCGAGCCGCTCCCGCCGACAAGTTGGCTATGGCGTAGATGTCTCCGCCGAGCAGGGCGTTCATCCTTCCCATCCGGTAGCGCGACTCAAGCGATGAGGCGAGGACATGGTTACCGATGCCCCGGGCCGACCTCGTCTCGAGGAGGGGAAAGATGCCCGGATGGGCGAGAGCGAACCATTCCGAAGAGGGCAGCTCCCCGAGGCCTGGCAGATAGCTCGAAAAGTCCGTACCCGCAAAAAACTCCAAGGAAAGACTCGCCCGGCGACCCAGCGGCAGTGTGGCTCCGCTCCCGACATCGAGGGCCCGATAGTAGCTGTCGCCCCCGAAGGCCGGATCGGCGGCCAGCGCCTCGAGGGAGACCGAAAAGCCCCGCGAGGGGAAGGGATCGCGATCGTAGGCGGACCATTCGAAACGCGCTCCGCCCTGTCCAAGAAGGCTATCGACAAGTTCGCTGTTCACGTTCAGCCCCAGGGAGGGGTCGTCGGGCAGGGAGGCCCGGACCGACTCGAGGGACCACCAGGACTCGATCTCTCCCTCATGCCCGAGAGCCAGACCGAGGGTGGCCCTGCCTCCCGCCTCGCGGTAGTAGCTCCTGACACCGAGGCCCTCGCCGGCCGACCATGAGTCGTAGCGGGATTCCCATTCCAAGTCCGTTCGAAAATAGAAGGGACCGAAGGGCTGGAACCATTCGGCGGTGACTCCCGAGCGGCCGAGGAGGTCGGCCGCTACGAAGAGGGCCGAATCCTTGCCGCTGACATTGCCGAAGAACAGGGCAGGGCTCAGGCGGGAATCGGCGGACCCGAGACTCGAAAATACCCCGCGCCAATAGCCGCCCACCATGAGGTCGTTGCGCGAACTCATCCGATCGACGAGCCTCACCCTGCCTCGCACCGCCTCGGGGAAGATCTGGCTTCCAGTGCCGGCACTGGCGCCGCCCTCGGCGACGCCGCCCGTTTCGGCGGGGCCCGATCCGCCGGAGCCGCCCGCACCGGTGGCCGCGGGCTCGCGCACGAAATCGATCGTCACGAGGGAGAAAAAGCCTGTGCTCCAGACACGGGCCAGGGCCGCCTGGAGACTCGAGCTGTCGAGACGCCGGTCCGCGAGGCCGACGAAGGCCGTCGCCGCCGCCGCGCGCTCCTCGGGGCTTCCCCCGACGAAGGACAGACCCGAGAGGAGGGGCGGCTGCCGCCGGGCTGCCCGGTTGGGCTCGCTGTCCGGCGTGACGAGGGCTCTCGTGGCCGCGACGCGCTTCGCGATGGCCTCGAGTTCGGGCTTCATCGCGAGGGCAGCCTCCCTTCCCTTTCTGATGAGTATAGGGGCTGCGGCGAAGCTCGCCGAGGTATAGCGGGAGAGGTCGGGCCTAATGAGAATATCGGCGTCGCGGCGCGAGGCCCTCATGTTCTCCTCGATGAAGAGCTCGAGGGTCTGGGCCGAGACGGCGACCCCCGACTTGAGTTGCGCCGCCGAGCTCGCGCCTCGCACCCTCGACTCGACGGCGATCACGATGTCGGCGCCCATCTGCCTCGCGAGGTCGACCGGCATGTTGTCGACCATGCCACCGTCGACGAGGAAATGCGAGCCATGTTCCCAAGGCGCGAAGACGCCGGGAATCGACATGCTCGCGCGCATCGCCTCGGCTATCGATCCCCGGGAGAAGACGACCTTCTCCCCCGTGAGGATGTCCGCCGCCACCGCCCGATAGGGAACGGGCAGCTTGTCGAAGTCCTCCACGCCGGCCAGGTTGAGGGTCAGCCCCGTGAAGAAGGAGAGGACGTTCTGGCCTTCCAAGAGGCCCTCGCCAAAATGGAAACCGGAACGGTCGAAACCCAGCCTTGCGGGGAAGCGCGTATCTTTGACGAGTCGGTAACGGTCGCCCGGATTCTCGCGGCGATCGGAAAAAAGGCTCGCCCAATCGATGCCCCGGACGATGTCCTGCATCTCCGCCGGCGAATAGCCCGCCGCGTAGAGCCCGCCGACGATGGCTCCCATGCTCGTACCGAGGACCATGTCGATTGGGATGCCCATGTCCTCGATGACCTCGATGACGCCCGCGTGAGCCATACCGAGGGCCGAGCCCCCGGAAAGCACGAGGGCCACCCTTGGCCTCGGCACGGACAGTGCTCCGGGAGCGATTCCGGCAGCGGCCATCGGCGCCGCCTGAAGGGGAAGCACGAGGGCCGCCGCGAGGAGGCCGGCTCCAAGACTCCTGCGAAGGCCGATCACGATCTCGTCTCGACGGAGAAACGGAGCGTCGCCGCTACCCCCGGCGGCCCCTCGAAGGCTAGGCCCCCCCTGAGCTGGCTAGCCAGACTGCGAACGAGGGTCAGCCCCATCGAGGAACAGGAGAAGGGATCGAAGCCCGGGGAAAATCCCCTCCCCTCGTCGCGGACCTCGAGGATGAATTCGGGACCCTTGATCCGGAAGGAGACCTGGATCGATCCGCGTTGCCCGTTGGGGTAGGCGTACTTGATGGCGTTGAGGACGAGCTCGTTGGCGATCAGGCCCAGGGGGACGGCGTGATCTATGTCCAGGCGGCCGTGCCCGACCGAGCGCTCGACGCCATGGAAGCCGTGGCCCATGGCCAGCTCGCTCACGACGGCCTCGATATATTCCCCCGCGTCGATCGAGGATAGATCATGGGAATGGTAGAGGAGCTCATGGAGCTGGGCCATAGCCTGGATGCGTTCCTGCGTTTCGCGCAGCAGGTTCCGATCCGCTTCGTCCCGGAGCTCGAAGGAGGCGAGCTCGATCAGGCTCGACATGACCTGCATGTTGTTCTTGACGCGGTGATGCACCTCCTTGAGGAGGACCTCCTTGTCGGCGAGGGCCCCCCTCGTCGCGGCCTCGCTCCTCTCGAGCTGGGCCACCTTGTCCCTGAGTTCGGCGGTGGCGCTGGCCACGCGGAGACGCAGGGTCCAGGCTATCGTGAGGAGTAGGACGAGGACGATGAGGACGAGGGCGCCGATCATCTCGAAGAGACGCATGTCTATCAGGTCGCCGAGGCCCCTGCCGAGCCAGCGATCGTCGATGGCCGAGAGCTGCGCCGGGGGAATCGCCTTGAAACCGGCGTTGAGAAGGTCGAGGATCGCCAGATCGCCCTTGCGCACCGCCCGGTGGAACTGCCCGCTCCCCAGTTCGAAGGCTATGCGGAAATCCTTGTCGATTCCGTATTTGTAGAGGAAGTAGAAGGCCGGCGGCTTGTCGATCGTGAAGACTTTTACATTCTGGGCGGCGGCATCGCGGATTATCGCCTCGTAGCTCGGATAGACGACGAGGTCGGCGACCCCTCCCGCCTTGAGCTCATCGACGGCCGCGTCGCCCTCCTTGGCAGCCACCCTGAAACCGCGGAGGTCTCCGAGGCTCGCGATGCCCGAAATGCCGCGGTGGATGAAGACCGGAACCGAAAGGGTCGCGTAGGGCGGGGTAAAGTCGTACTTCTTATCCCGGGCCACCGTTTCGAAGACCGTGTCGAGGACATCGGCCTTGCCGGCCTCGAAGACAGCTATCGCCTGGGACCAGGGCATGGGCCTAAGGTCCACCTTGATGCCCGTGGCCTTCGACCAGGCCCTCCACTGATCCGGGACAATGCCCTCGCTCTGGCCCGCGGGACCGGCCATGGAATAGGGCGGATAGTTGTCGTCGCAGACGACGACGAGGCGCCCCGCCTCCACCGTACTGCCCGGCAGTGCGAAGGAAACGGGGATTTCGGCGGACTTCGCGCATGAGACCGAGGACAGACCCATGAGGGCGAGGAGCGACGCGAAGGACAGGGCCGTGAGAAAACGCCGCGCCTTCATCCGCCTTGGGGGAACCATGGAACAATGATAGGGCGGGAAGGGAGCTTCCTCAAGACCGCTTCCCGCCGAATGGGATGGAGCCTCCGCTCAACCCTTGACCGGAGCCTTCTTCTCGAGGAATCGGAAAAGGGCGCCGCGGTTCCAATGGTAGACGATGGTTCGAGGGACGGCCCAGTGATCGAGGGCGGGATCGGCGGGATCGACGAAGACGAACTTTTCGCTCGCCAGGAAGGCCCAGTCGTAGCCATTCTGTTTCACGAGGTCCTTGGCATCGGGCCCGACGACCCCGTAGGGGTAGGCGAAAAAGCTTGGCCTCGCGCCGAGGATGAATTTCAGAAGATCGGCGGGCCTCGTAGCCTCGGCCATGACAGTCTTCCGATCGCGCTGCCAGGCGATGGCCGACATCGGCATGTGATGATAGCCGTGGGCGCCGATGCCGAAGCCCTCGCCGGCGAGGCTCACGAGCTGCTCGCGCGTTAGGAAATGGGATTCGTGCCCGATGACCGCTGGATAGATGAAGAGCTCCGTCGGCACTGCCTTCGGCAGCAGCACTGCCTGGACGGCCTGCCAGATCGAATGATTGCCGTCGTCGATGGTGATCGCGATGTTGTTGTCGCCCTCGATGTTGTCGGCCATCGCGTCGTTCAGGGATACCAGCTTGAAGCCCAGACTCCGCATCTTGTCGAGCTGGGCGCCGAAATCCTCGAGCTTCCAGTCGAGGGAGGAGGTCGTGCCGAGGAAGCTGTGATAGTCGAGGATGAGGACCTTGCCGCTGGCGACGGCCTCATGCGCGAGAAGGGCCGAAAGGACGAGGAAGGCGGCGAAGCCGCCGAATTTGATACGCATTGGGCCGGCATCCTAGCCGAGAGCCTCTATGCTGAGCAAGGAGGGGGGCTTCGTCATGGAGATACATGAGCCGCCCCTGCCCTGGAGCGCGCGGACGGGGCCCCGGCTCAGCGAATCCTCCTGGCAAGGGGCGAGATGAGGCCGACGAAGAGTGCCGCGGCCGCATAGGAGCAGAGGGTCCCCCAGGCCGGGCCGAACAGGGGGAAGAGCCATGCGGAAAAGAGACCGTAGACCACGATGTTGGCCGAGGAGACGATGAGGATCTTCCCCGTCTCTCGGGCGAAGGCGAGGCCCTGGGCCCGGCTCAGAATGACCATGGTCGACAACATCGTCGCGGGAAACACGGCGGCCAGCCCCGTCAGGTAGGGAGGGGCGAACTGGGCGATCAGGACGGCGCCAGCCACGATGCTCCCCGCGAAGAGGGCGCGGACGACGAGGACCGAAGCCCGGAAGGGAGCGGGCTTCTTCGGAACGGCGTGGATCTTGAGGAAGCGGTCTGCGAAAAGGAAAGACGCGGCACTTACGACAATGTAGATCGCCGTCCCGACGAGGGGCTGGGGCATGGGCAGGGAGAGGGCTATGGCCGCGGCGAGGATCCAGCCGCCGAAACCTAGGGCGACGCCCGCCCACAGCCCCCGCGACAGACCCGCGACCAGGGCGAGGAGAAAGACCGTGTCGACCGTCATGCCGATGGGCGTCGAAGCCGCGGTATGCGAGGCGTAGTCGCTCCCCCTGGTCAGCGCCACGAAGAGCAGCGAAAACACGATGTTGCCCGGCAGGTTGACCACGAGGCCCCCCGCCTTTGCCCCGAGACGTTCCCCCGCGAGGGTCGCGAGGCTAATCCAGGTACCGGCCGCGAAAAAAGCCAGGAGAAGATGCGCGATCGTAGAAGAATCCATGGAGCCATCATGCCACGGCGCGGCCCCGGCCGGCCATGAGGGCGCGGCCCCGGCCTGCCAGGGGGCCCGGCCTTATCGCCCGAGGCTTCGCGCCGGACCCGGGTTCACTCCGCTTCCAGAAGGCGGGGCAGGTTGCCCAGTATTGTCGCCGAAGTCTCGAGGAGCCTGTCGAAGCGTTCCTCGTTTTCCTCTATCGGCGAGCTGCTCGCCGTGGCGATGATCTCGTTCGCGATCGCGTGGAGCCGCTTGTGCGAAGCGTCGAGCTCCGCAAAGCGCGGACTGGATCGAGCGCCTGCCGCCCCTTCCGAATCCATCCACCTCCCGAGATCGCATTTCGTGTGGTCGCCCAGCTTCCTCGCTTCCTGGGACAACTGGCCGTCCATGGCGAGCCTGGCCCTGATGACCCACTGAAGATGCTGGGCCATCAGCCTCGAGGCATCGGCTCCTCCCGACGCGGCAGGCCTGCCTATCATCGTGGAGATGCCCATCATGTCGTCCCGCATGCCCACGATCGAGGTCGTGAGCCCGTCCAGTCCGGAATTCGAGGCCTTCACGTTACCGGTCAGCCTCTCGATCGTGAGGGCGGTCTTTTCGCAGGCGCCGCGAACCGTCGTCATGAGACCCTCGACCGATGACACCCCACTCCTGATGGTCTGGGCCCCGGCCCTCACCGTCTCCGACACCTCGGTGAGCGAGGCGCTGGCCTCGACTATCTCCTGGGTGCCGATCGAGGCCTCCGCCGTCGCCCCGCCTATTTCGCGGAAGGAATCGGCGAAGCCCGTGATCTCTTGGCTAAAGGCGCCGAAGGTGACGACGTTCTCGCCGCTCAGGTCGCGCACGGCCGCGATGCTCTTCTGGATGCGCGCGAGCGCCTCGATGATGGAATTCACGTTGCTCGTGACCGATTCGGAAAGCCCGCGAATCTCCTTGGCGACGATGGAGAAACCGCGCCCCGCGGCGCCGGCGTGGGCCGCCTCGATGGCCGCGTTCATCGACAGGAGATCCGTCCGTGTGGCGATGTCGCTGATCGCCCCGGTCATCTTCATGATGCTCTCGACGTCGGTCTTCGTACGAACTATGAGGGCATCCAGGCGACGGAGCTGTTCCTGGCCCTCCCCCGCGCGGTCGCGGAGGGACTGGAGCGAGGCGTTGCGCTGCCCCGTTATCGCGGCGATGCTCTTGATAGACGCGTTCATTTCCTCGAGGGAGGCTCCGATCTGGTTCACGGCCGAGGCCTGCTCCTCGACCCTCGCCGCGAGA
>DATKTD010000237.1:0-4677 GCA_035531315.1 Rectinemataceae bacterium | reverse complement strand
GGCCCGTCCCTTTTATCGTATCGTCATCATGGATTCCCGCTCGCCCCGCGACGGCCGTACCCTCGACGAGATCGGTCTCTACCATCCCATCGAAAAGGGCGACAAGCAGCTCGTCGTCGACGAGACCAAGGCCAAGGAGTGGCTCGGCAAGGGCGCCCTGCCCACCGACACCGTCCGTGGCCTGCTCAACAAGAAGGGAATCCATATAAAGTAAGGCGCTGGACTGCGAAGACCACTCTAGGAGCAAATCGTGGAACGCGATCTCGTCGAATATATCGCCAAATCCCTCGTGGACGACCCGGCCGCGGTGACCATCAATGTCATCGAGCAGGAGCGTGCCACCATTCTCGAGCTCCGCGTCGGCCCGGATGATGTGGGCAAGGTCATTGGCAAGCATGGCCGAATCGCCAAGGCGATTCGAACCATTCTCTCCGCCTCGGCCTCGCCCAACGGGAAGCGCGTCAGCCTCGAAATCCTCGACTGATGAAGCGAAGCGGGAGCGTCGGTTCCGGCGAGAACCGGGGCGCGCCCGACCGCGAACATACGGGGCCCCGGAAGGGGCCCCTTTTTGATCGCGATCGCCCAGGCAAAAAGGACCCCCTATCGCGAAGGGCCGAGGCTACCGAGGACAATCCCTGGCGCCGAGCGGCGAAGGCGATCGACAAGGAGCGCTTGCGCGCCATCGCCAAGAATCGAGATTCCTCCCCCGATCCCGACGGCATGGTTTCGTCCGCCCGGCTTCGCGGCGGAGAAGGCGGTGTCGAAGAGGGAGGCCCTAGGGTCGACGGCCGTTTCGCGATCGGAAGGCTCGGCGCCCCTCGTGGAATCGAAGGCGATCTTCATGTCCATTCCTATTCGGGCGAGAGCGCCCATTTTCTCGAGCTCGACCTCGTCGATCTCGAGCGCAGGTCCGCCCTATTGGGCGACACGCGGCTCAGGCTCAAGATCCTTCGGGCCGAGGAGGGCCCCGGCGGTCTCACCCTCGCCTTTCAAGGTTATGCGACACGCGAGGCGGCCGAGCGACTGATCGGCATGGAGATCGTCGTCGACCGGGCCAAGGCCGCGCCGCTCGGAAAGGGGGAGTGGTATGTCGCCGACCTCGTCGGCCTCTCCCTCGTCTCGGTGGATGGGCTGCGCCGTTACGGTCGCGTCCTCGCGGTTCTGGATGGGGCGGCCGATCCCATGCTCGAAATCGGCCTGGATCGTGAAACCCTTGCCGCCGATTCGGCCGCCGCGGAGGCGGCCCCGATGGAGGCGGCCCCGATGGAGGCGGCGAAGAATCCTCTTCCCGCGAAGGCCCTGGTGCCCTTCCGCAAGGAGTTCATCGGCGACATCGATCTCGACAAGGGAAGGATCGTCCTCGTCGCGCCTTGGGTCCTCGAATGAAAATCACCATCCTTTCGCTCTTTCCCGACATACTGCGGGGCTTTTTCGAGAGCTCTATAATGAAGCGTGCCGTCGAGAAGGGGCTCATCGAATACGAACTTGTTGACATCCGAGACTTCGCCACCGATCGCCATCATAAATGCGACGACGAGGTCTACGGCGGCGGGGCCGGCATGCTGATGCTGCCGGGACCGCTCGGAAGGGCCCTCGAGGCCTCCGGGGTCGAACCGCGGGATGGGGCGGCGGAAGAGGAAGGAAGGGGGGCCGCCGAACCGGACCAGGTGACACCCCGTACGGTCTTCCTCACGCCCTCTGGCCGCCTCTTCAACCAGGCCATGGCCTGCGATCTCGCGGGATCGGGACATCTCGTCCTCATCTGCGGCCATTACGAGGGCATCGACCAACGCGTCGTCGACAGATACGTCGATGACGAGGTATCGATCGGCGATTATGTGCTGTCGAGCGGGGAGGTGGCCGCACTCGTTCTCGTGGATGCCGTCTATCGACTTGTGCCGGGGGTAATCAAGGGCGAGAGCCTGGCCGAGGAAAGCTTCTCGGCCCACGCCGGATCGGCCGCCAGCGCCGGAGCCGCTTCGGAGGCCGGCGGGTCGAAGCCCGAAGGCGTCTCGCCCCTTCGCGCCTCCCTTCTCGAGTATCCCCAGTATACACGTCCAGCCGATTATGATAAACTGAAAGTCCCGGACGTCCTCACATCCGGGCATCACGCGAAGATCGTCCGATGGCGGCTCAAGGAACAGCTCCGCAAAACCTTGGCTTACCGCCCCGAACTCCTCGCGAAGGGGGGGCTTCCCGAAGAGGCTCTCTACCTGCTCAAGGAAATAACCACCGAAGGGGGAAATACATGAACCTCATCCAGAAGCTCCAGGCGGCCCAGCTCAAGCCGGAGGCCGAGAATTTCAAGGTCGGTGACACCGTCCGTGTCCACTTCAAGATCGTCGAAGGCAAGACCGAGCGCGTCCAGATATACGAAGGCCTCTGCATCGCCATGAAGAACTCCGGCATCAGCCGCACCTTCATGGTTCGCAAGAACTCCTATGGCGTCGGCGTCGAGCGCGTCTTCCCCATGAACTCCCCCCGCGTCGAGAAGGTCGAAGTCGTCAAGGCCGGAAAGGTCCGACGCGCCAAGCTCTACTACATCCGCACCAAGATCGGCAAGAAGGCCAAGATCAAGGAGCTCCTTCCTACCCGCCATGTGGTCGGGCAGAAGGCAGAGGCCCAGAAGGCCTGAGCCAACGATCATAGTCCCAAAGGCCAGATAAAAGATGGCCATCGAGGCGGGGAGCGGTCCTTCGGGTCTGCCGCGCCTCGGCGCAATCCAGTCTTCGGTCGACGCCGGTTCGGGAGCTCAGCTTCGGACCGGCGTTGTCGTTTCCGTGCGCGTTCTTGCCGATTTGGGGCAGGGTCTTTGGCGTCTTCGCGCCGGTGACAGCGAACTCGTCGCGCGCTCGGAGAGGAACCTCGCCCCCGGCATGTCTTTCAGGGCCAAGGTCGAGGCAGGCGCAACGGCCATCGTCCTCCACCCCCTGGTCAATGATGGGAGCCGCCAAGCCACCCTCCTCGCGAAGCTCGGTTTGCCCGACGATTCCGCCTCGCGTCTTGCCTTGATGGCCTCACTGGTCGAGGGTATGAGACCGGAGGCCGCCCGTCTCGGCCGGATCAGGAGGGCCTTGCGGGGAGGAGAAGGCGGCGAGGGCGAAGAAAGGGACCGAGCCGCGATGGCCGCCCGCCTCGAGGCCAAGGGGCTGGCGAGCGGCCCCGAAGCGGTCGATCTCCTCGAGTCCTTGGCCGGTGGCGATGGAGGCGACTCCAGGGGCGGGGGGGACGAGAATCATGGCCGGGATCGAAAGTACCCATTGGGTCTTTCGGAGAAGGAGGGGGACCGTCCTCGTCCGGATTCCATCGGCTCGAATGAAGGCGGTGGGGGGAAGTCGGCCGAGCCCGTGGACATCGCGGTCTTGCTCACCTCGCTCGTGCGGGCCCATGCCGCACCGGCCAGCGACGAGGTCGCCGCCTTCCTCGGACTCTTCAATCATCTCGGAAAGAAAGGCGGAGTCCTTCTTCCCTTTTCCCTTTGTATCGGAAGCATTGCTTTCAAGGGCAGCTTGCTATTACACTTACCTTACTTTTCAGGTTTGCCTGTCTTCGTCGAGGGCCGTTTTTCGACTCATCGGCAGGCTTCCAACGAGGGGTCGGCGAGTAGCTGGTATTTCGTCTACGAGTCGCAGGGAAGGGGAAAATCAAGGATCAGGCTCGAGCTGCCCGAGTGGCATGACCGGGCGCTGATCGATCAACTTGCCGAGACGCTCCGTGAATCGGCTTGCGAGCTTGTCGTCGGGCCGATCGACCGAGGCGTTGAAGGCTTGGAAGAGGTGCTGGTCGATGCCTGATAGAGACGCAGCGTCGATCGGGAGGGAAAGGGCCGTCGCCCTCCGCTACATTGTCGAACTTCCCGCACCCTTCATCGTCGCGAAGGGCGAGGGAAGGGCCGCCGAGCGACTCAAAGCCATCGCCAGGGAGGCCGGCGTTCCGATACTTGAAGAGGAAGGCCTCGTGGATATCCTCTTTCCGGAGGACGTCGGCGCCTTCGTCCCCGTCGAGTTCTATGAAATAGTAGCAAAAGTGTTCGCCTGGGTGCGGACGTCAGAGGAATTATGAAGAAACGTGTGGCTCTCGCAGATGTGAAACCCGGCGCGATGTGGAATGAGGATGTCTACATCGACGACCGGAACCTTCTCGTCCCCGCGCGCATCCCGGTCCGTCAGAAGGACCTCGATATGCTGCACCGCTGGGGGGTTACCTTTGTCATGACCGATGGCGAACCCGTGGTCGAGACCCCGAAGTCCCCGGGCCGCGACGATCCCTCGTCCGTGGCCTTCGCCGGTTCGCGCAAGCTCTATCGTCAATACACCGACCTCGTCGATGCCCTGGCCCTCATATTCGATCTCATCGCCAAGGGCGAACAGGTCGATTCGCATGCCATCGAGAAGATGACTCAGAGCGTCCTTCAGCTCGTGCGCGACGAACGCGACGAATCGATCTCCGCCATCCTCGGCTCCGCGATCAAGGAAGACAGCCTTGCGAGGTCGGGCATCAATATTTCGATCCTATCCGTGGTCATCGGCCAGACTCTGCGACTTCCGCCCTACAGGCTCGCCTACCTGGCGACCGGGGCCCTCCTCCACGACGTGGGCATGCTCCGGATTCCCGAGGAGATCAGGAAGAAGAAGGGCAAGCTCTCCGAGGAAGAGGCGCACAAAATCCGCGCTCATC
>DATKTD010000236.1:0-12382 GCA_035531315.1 Rectinemataceae bacterium | reverse complement strand
GAGGGCGCCGAGGATCTCGTAGATGTTGCGGACCGTGGATAGGTCGAGGGGGCGGACCATGACACCCCGTCTCGGGTAGACGGTGACGAAGCCCTCGAGTTCGAGGCGGATCAGGGCGTCGCGGAGGGGGGCCCGGCTCATGCCGAGCTCCGCGCCGAGGGCGGCCTGATCCAGGAAGACGCCGGGCCTGAGCTCGCCCCGGTTGAGTCGGGTCTTGAGCTCGTCATAGACCCTTTCCGCGAGCGACGAAGCCTCTTCGGCTTCCTTGAGGTCGGCCATAGACCAAATATACCACTGATATATCAGTCACGCAAGACGCTTTGGGGCCGGGAGTCAGGCTGGGGATTTTCTGGAAAATGGGGTCCGGGGAAGAAACCTCTTTGGCAAAGAGGTTTCCTCCCCGGTAAATCAGTTCCGGGAGCCCTTGGTAAATCTTTTCCACAAGACAAGATGCTCAAAGCGGTATTCCTCGCCCCGGAGGAGTCTCCCGATGTTGGCCCGATGGGTGATGAAGATGAGGGGGGCGAGGAGGAGGGCGAAGCCGAGGAGCCAGGGCGAGGGGGGAAGACCCAGGAGGCCAAGGCCGAGGAGGGAGAGGGGGAAGGAGAGGGCCGCCGACAACGAGGCCACCGAGACGATGCCGGTGGAGAAGAGGACGAGGGCGAAGACGAGGGCGGCGATGCCGATGGGCAGGGGGGCCAGGACGACGAGGGCTCCGGCCGCCGTGGCCACCCCCTTCCCGCCGCGGAAGCCGGCGAAGACCGTCCAGACATGGCCGACAACAGCCAAGGCCCCGGCGAGGAGGCCGAGGATTTCGGGGGGGAGGCCCGAGGCTTGGCCGAGGCGGGCGATGAAGAGGGCGGCGATGGCGCCCTTGCCGACATCGACGATGACGACGAGGAGGCCAGCCCTCCAGCCGAGGACCCGGAAACTGTTGGTGCCGCCGGCGTTGCCCGAGCCCTTCGTCCTGATGTCGAGGCCGAAGAAAAGGCGGCCAACGATGATGCTCGTCGGGAAGGAGCCGGCGAGATAGGAGAGGAGGGCGAGCGAAAGGAGGCCGAGGAGGCCGGAGGCGCTCACCCCTCCCCTCCCGGAGCGGTGGGGAGATAGGCGAGGACGAGGGCGCCAAGGCCGGCATGGGCGGCGAGGGCCGGGCAGACGCTGGTCACCTTGACCGGGCCCCTCGTCTTCCAGCCCTTTTCGATGGCCTTCGCGAGGGCCGAGGCGGATTCCGGCGCGTCGACGTGGGCCACGAGGGCCTCGATACCCCTCCCCCTGGGGAGGCTGCGGGCGAGGCTGGCGAGTATGGCCGGGATGCCCCGTCTGGCCCCGGCGTAGAGGCCGACGGCGATGGGCCTACCCTCCTTGTCGAGGCCGAGGAGGGGGCGGAGGCCGAAGGCACGGAGGACGAGGCCCTTGACGGCGCCGAGGCGTCCGGAGCGGATGAGGCCCGCGAGCTCGGGCACGGCCACGAGGAGGCGGCAGGCCGCGGCGGCCTCCTTGGCGACGCGTAGCACGGCGGCTCCGTCGGCCCCGGCGGCGGCGGCTTGGGCGGCGCGGCGGGCGACCAGGGCGGCGCCGACGGAGATGGAGCGCGAGTCGAGCACGCTGACGGCCCCGGGCTTCCCGGCCGCCCTGGCCCGCTCGGCGCCCGAACGCCTCCCTCCCTCGAGGGTGCCGGAGAGGACCTCGGCTATGCCCACGTAGACGACCTCGCGGGCCGAGGCGAGGAGGAGGTCGAACTTCCGCGCGAAGTCGGCGGGGCTCGGCTGGGAGGTACTGGGCTGGGCCGAGGGCATCGCGTGGAGGAGGGAGACGAATTCCTCGGGTCTGAGCCCGTCCCGGTCGAGCCAGCGCCTCCCTGCCAGCTCCACCTGGACCGGCACCCTCTCGACGAGGAGTTCGAGCCTCTCGTCGTCCGGCAAATCGACGGCCGAATCGATGAGGAGGGCGCAGGTCCTGCCGCTCCGGGCGACGATCCGCCGCTGGAGCTCCATGTCGTCGACCTTCATCGCCGACAGCTCGCCGAAGGAGGAAGCGAGGCGAAAGACGACGGAGGGTCTGTTCGTGTGGATGTGAACGCGGAGCCGACGCGAAGAGCCGGCCACGACGAGGGAATCGCCGAGGGACTCGAGGGCGGCGCGGAGGGAGGGAAGGTCGATGGCCCCGGTCTCCGAGAGGGCGTTCGCGAAGAACTCGGTGCAGAAGCGGTAATTGCCCGCCTCCCCGGCCGCGGCCAGGACCGAGGCCTCGAGGCCCGGATGGCCCGCCTCCGGGCTCATGGCATCGGCCGTGACCACGGTCGCGGCTTGGGCCTCGGCCGATGCTGCCCTCTCGGTAGAAGGGCCCGGATGGCGGAACCTGGCCCCGATATCCCTGAGGCGGCCCCCCGCGATGAAGGCCATGATCCCCTCGAGGACGTGAAAAAAGCCCTGGGCACCCGCGTCGACGACCCCCGCCTTCTTGAGTTCGGGAAGGAGCTCTGTCGTCCGGGCCAGAGAGGCCTCGGCGGCGTCATGGGCCCGCCCCAGGACGACGAGGAAGTCGTCGGAGGCGGCGGCTTCTTTTTCCGCGGCGAGGGCCCAATCGTCGAGGAGGGTGATGATGGTGCCCTCGCGGGGCTTGCCGAGGGCCGCCCTCGTCCTTGCGCTGGCGGCGCGGAGGGCCCCGGCGAAACGCCTCGTCGTGATGCGGATTTCCTCGCCGAGTTCCTCCGCGAGGCCCTGGATGAACTGGGCCAGGATGGCCCCCGAATTGCCGCGGGCCCCGGCCAGGGCGGAGTCGGCCGCCGTCCTGAGGGAGGAGCCGAGGGGAAGGGGGCCGGAATGGCGGAGGGCGATGGCTATGCTCCGTGCCGTCGAGGCCATATTGGTGCCGGTGTCCCCGTCGGGTACGGGGAATACGTTGATGGCGTTGAGCTGGGCCGCCCTTTCCATCAGGCGCTCGGCGCCGACGATGAGGGCCCGCCTGAGGCGGTTGCCGTCGATGTAGCCGATCTTCATGCGGCGACAATAACAGGGACTTTGACATAACGCAAGCTTGTGTCATATTGCTTTCGATCGAAAGGAAGGCTCGCCCATCTCAGCCATTCCCTTCCCGCGGAAGAGTGGCGCGTTTGTCCATCTTCCTTTACACTGACGCTCGCGCGGAAGAATTCAAAAAAAGTTGGCGCCCCAAAGGCGTCGTACATAGCGATCGAGAATCGGCCCCAGGCCAGTCCGGAGGATACATGTTCCGCAATCTAAAGCTCGGCGCCATGCTCATGCTGCGATTCCTGGCGATAACCCTCGTGGTCGTCGGCGTCAGCGTCTATGGCATCGTCACCCTGATGCAGGTCAAGAACGATTTCAGCCACGTGAAAAGCGTCGTGGTGCCCTCCCTCCTCAACCTTTCGACGGCCCGCCAAGAATTCCTCCAGATGAAGACCATCCTCCTCCAGTCCCTCACTGGCGACAGCGCCGACCTCGACAACATGACCCAGCAGCTCGAGGCTCACCACGCCGCCCTGGCCAAGGCGATAGGGGCCTACCGCCCCCTCGCCACGAGCAAAGAGGAGAAGAAGCTCCTCGCGGACTACGACCAGGAACTCACCCCCTTCGTGATGAGCTCCCAATCGATCATCTCCCTGGCCGTCGGGGGCCAGCTCTCCGAAGCGATGGCCCTCAACAACGGCGGGGCCTCCGCGATGGGAACCCAGCTCGAACAGACCTTCGAGAAGCTCGTCGCCTTGAACATGAAGCAGGTCGACGATCTCTCGGCCCACTCGCTCAAGATAGCCGACATCGCGCTGCGCATCTCCGTAGTCCTCATGCTCGTCGCGATCGTCTTCTCCATCGTCAGCGGCATACTCACGACGAGGTCGATCACCCGACCCCTGTCCGCCCTCGGCAAGACGGCGAGCGCCGTCGCGGCGGGCGACCTCGCCGATGCGACCGACAGGCGCATCCTCGCGAGAAACGACGAGATCGGCGGGCTTTCCAAGACCATCGAGGCGATGCGCGTCCAGCTCAGCGAGCACATCCGCCGCATCGAAACGGATTCGCGCAACCTGTCGGGAGTGGGCTCCGAGCTGGGCGAAGCCACGGAAAAGACCGTGCAGAGCGTGGACGGCATAGTGAAGGCCGTCGATTCGGCGCGCGAGCGGGTCCTGTATCAGAGTTCCAGCGTCACGGAGACCTCGGCGACCATCGACACCATCATCGGCAACATCGGCCGCCTCAACGACCAGATCGAGAACCAGTCGGCCAGCGTCACCCAGTCCTCGGCCTCCATCGAGGAGATGGTCGCCAACATCCAGTCGGTCACCCGCACGATCGAGCAGATGTCCAACTACTTCTCCAAGCTCCAGGTCGCCTCCGAGGACGGAAGGAACAAGCTCCGGGCCATGGTCGAGATGACGAAGAGCGTGGCCGAGCAGTCCGAAAAGCTCTACGAGGCCAACGGCGCCATCACCGCCATCTCGAGCCAGACCAACCTCCTGGCGATGAACGCCGCCATCGAGGCGGCCCACGCCGGGGAATCGGGCCTCGGCTTCGCCGTGGTCGCCGACGAGATCCGCAGCCTCGCCGTGAATTCGGCGAAGCGATCCAAGGAAATAGCCAGCGACATCAAGGCGATCAAGGGCCTCATCGATTCGGTTTCGGTCTCGTCGAGCGCCGCCGACAGCGCCTTCTCGATCGTCATGCAACACCTCGAAACGGTGGGCCGCTTCGAGCGCGAGATCCGCCAGGCCATGGACGAGCAGAGCGAGGGCTCCAAACAGGTACTCGAGGCCATAGGCGAGATCAACGCCTCCACCGTCAATGTGCGCAACGGGGCGAACGAGATCATGGAAGGCTCGAGGAGCATCGGCGGCGAGATGCGCAACCTCGCCACCGCCTCCGAGGAGCTCCGCGACGGGATGGGCAACATCGAATCGGCGGTATCGTCGATCGACGAGGCGGGCACCCGCGTCAAGGAGATCGGCAAGCGGAACGAGGAAACCGTCCGCGACCTCGCCGCCATCGTCTCGCGCTTCAAACTCGACTGACGCCCAGCTCGATCAAGATTGGCTCCGTCGGAATGGCCGCGCGCCCGGCGAGCTCGACCCTCTCTCCCGTGAGGAGGTCGCGGCCAGCCATGGCGCGGGGCAAGTCGACCCGGCCCGAAAGCCCCCGGAGATTGAGGAGGGCCGCGACGGGATGGCCGCCGCCCGACCTCTCGATGAGGACGAGACCCTCGGCCGGCTCTCCGAGGGCGAAGCGGGTCTCGCGGGCACGGATGGCCTTCGTGGCCGCGTGGGCCGCCGCGAACCACCGGCCGAAATCGGCGTCGCCCCTTTCCCAGGGAACAGTATCCTTGTCGAAGAGGCTCGGCTTCTCGGCGATCGCCACTTCCTGGCCGGCGTAGGCGAGGAAGGAGCCTTCGAGGAGCATGGCGAAGAGGGTCCAGTTGCGCAGGGCCGCTCCCTGGAAGCGCGAGGCCGCGCGGACCTGGTCGTGGTTCTCGAGGAAGCGGGCCTTGATCGCGTGGGCGGGGTACATGCAGCGCTGCAGCGAAAGATGGTGGAGATAGGCCGATAGCGGGGCCCGACCCGCCCAGGCCTCCTCGAGCTCTTCGCGCCCGTCATAATCGTAGCTGAGATCGAAGGCCTCGTGGAGCTCGGCGTCGCAGGCCGCGGCTATGCCCCTCGCCCTGAGCTCGTCGACGAATTCCTTGTGGACGCTCTCGGCGAGCCAGAGCAGCTGGCCCTCCGGCGCCCCGGCCGGCCTTTCCCGCACCGCCCCGGCCGGCCTTTCCCGCGCCACCCTGGCGGCGGCGCAGCGGCGACGGGCCTCGGCCCAGAAATCGACGGGGACCATGCTCGCCACGTCGCAACGAAAGCCGTCGACCCCGAAACGGACCCAGCCCTCGAGGCTCTCGAGGAGGTAATCGCGAAGCCCCCGATGCGAGTAGTCGAGGTCGACGACGTCCGACCAGTCGGCGACCCTGGGGCCCGGCTTGCCGTCGGCTCCCTTCACGAACCACTCGGGATGCTCCCGGGCGAGGAGGGAGTCGGGGCTGGTATGGTTGAAGACCACGTCGATGATGACGCGAAGACCGGCCCGATGGGCGGCATCGAGGTAGCGCCTGAAAGCCTCCTCGCCGCCGAGGACCGGATCGACCTTGCGATAGTCAGCGATCGCGTAGGGACTGCCCATGGCCCCCTTCCGGGCCACCGCCCCGACGGGATGGATGGGCGTGAGGTAGATGATGTCGAAGCCGAGGCGTTTCGCGACATCTATGGACGGCAGGGCGGCGTCGAAGCCGCCCTCGGCCGACCAGTTTCTCACGAATACCTGATAGATGGACGAGGCCCGCAGCGAGGCGGGTGTGTCGAGTGCCATGGACTTTCTCCTTAGGGTTCGTTCTAGCGCCGGATCAGCCGATCTCCTGATCGCTTACAATATCGGAGGTATCCTCGCCGGAGGCTATCGCGCGGAGGCGATTCTCGCCGGAGAGGAAGGCGTCGACGAGGCGCGGGTCGAAATGGCTACCCCGTCCGGAGCGGATGATCTCGACAGCCGATTCGAAATCGAGGGCCTTCTTGTAGGGCCGGTCCGAGAGGAGGGCGTCGAAGACATCGGCGATGGCGATGATGCGCGCGGCGAAGGGAATCGCCTCGCCGGCGAGCCCGTCGGGGTAGCCCATCCCGTCCCAGCGCTCGTGATGACTGCGTATGATCTGGCAGAGGATGGGGTCGGCGTCGATGTTGCGCACGAGTCTCTGACCGATCTCCACATGGGTCATCATGATCGCCCTCTCGGCCTCGCTCAAGGCGCCTGGTTTGCCGAGTATGTCGCGGTTGATGCCTATCTTGCCGATGTCGTGGAGGGGGGAAAAGAAGAGGATCCTGCGCCGGAAGCCCTGATCCTGTCCGGCAAGGCGAGCGATCTCCTCGGCGTAGACGGATACCCTCCGCACGTGGTCGTAGGTATCGGGGTCGTTGATGTCGACGACGCTTTCCAGGGTCGCGAGGATGGTCCGGTTCATCGCCTCGACCTGGCGGGCGAGCTTGGCGTTGAGGATCGCGAGGCGGCGATGCTCCACGGCCTGCCTCACCGCCATCCGAATGTCGAGGGAGGACCAGGGCTTGGAGATGAAACGGAAGAGGCCCGCCTCGTTGATGGCCCGCTTGATCGAGTCGACCTCGGAAAAACCCGTGAGCATGATGCCGAGGACATCGGGAAAGCGTTTCTTGAGACGGATGAGGAATTCGCTGCCGTCCATGCCCGGCATCCGCTGATCGGTGACCGCCAGGAGGAGGTTGCGGCCCTCGGCCTTGATGGAAGCGGCGAGATCGAGCCCCTCCTGGCCCGACATGGCCACCTCGATGTCGAGATCCTTGCCGAATTCGTTGCGGAGCTCGACCTTGAGGCTGGCGAGGATGATGGCCTCGTCATCGACACAGAGAACGCAATCAGGAGGCATGGGGCCCCCGCGGCGGAAAAGTCATCGCCTCAAGTGTAGCCCAATCGTCCTGCCGCGCAAATACTAAGCGAAGCCGGGCCACGAAGGCCGGCATCGGGGCCCCCGACCGCAGGGGACGGCGTAGGACGCCCCGGCGCGACCCGCGCCCGGCGCGGCCCGCACTACGGCGCAACCCGCGCTACAGCGCAACCCGCGCCACGGCGCAACCCGCGCCACGGCGCGGGACTCCCCCTGTTCGCGATGCCGCAATCCGTTCTATAATACGGCTCCCGCCATTATTACCACTACAAGGAACACGATGAACAGCAGCTCTTTCGCCTCGCTCGGCCTCGGAGAGGTTTTGCTCTCCGCCATCGCCGGCGCGGGCTACGAGGCCCCGACGCCCATCCAGGCCGCCTCGATCCCCCCCCTCCTCGAAGGCAGGGACCTACTCGCCACAGCACAGACCGGCACCGGCAAGACCGCGGCCTTCGCACTTCCCATCATCAGGAATCTATCGATGAAACCCGGCCGGCCCGCGCCGCGCCAGGTACGCGCCCTCATACTCGCCCCGACCCGCGAGCTCGCCGCGCAGATCGCCGCCAGCGTGGAAACCTACGCGAAGGGCACCCGCATCAACCATGCCTGCGTCTTCGGCGGCGTCGGCAAGAGCCCCCAGGCCAAGGCCCTCGGACGCGGCGTCGACATCCTGGTCGCGACGCCCGGCCGCCTCCTCGATCTCCACGGAGACGGCAGCCTCCGCCTCGACCTCCTCGAGGTCGTCGTCCTCGACGAGGCCGACAGGATGCTCGACATGGGCTTCATCCACGACGTGAGGCGGATCTTCTCCCTCATCCCCGAGAGGCGTCACACGATGCTTTTCTCGGCGACCATGCCGAAGGAGATCGCCACCCTGGCCGCGAAGATCCTCAAGGATCCCGTGCGCGTGGCCGTGGCGCCGGAAAAACCCGCCGTCGAGCTCATCGAACAGAAGGTCGCCTTCGTCGACAAGGGCGACAAGAGGGCCTTCCTCGTGAGCCTCGTCGCCGCCCAGGGCGTGGACAAGGGCATCGTCTTCACGCGGACCAAACACGGGGCCGATCGTCTCGCCAAGGCCTTCCACTCCTCGGGCATTCCCGCCGCGGCCATTCACGCGAACAAGAGCCAGGGCAATCGCACGCGTACCCTCGAGGACTTCCGCTCGGGCGCGATCCGCATTTTGGTCGCCACCGATCTCGCGGCCCGGGGCATCGACGTCGAAGCCATCAGCCATGTTTACAACTACGAACTTCCCGAAGTGGCGGAGACCTACATCCACCGCATCGGTCGCACGGCCAGGGCTGGCGCCAGCGGTCAGGCCTTCGCCCTCTGCGACAACGAGGAGAAGCCCCTCCTCAGGGCCATCGAGCGGCTGATTCGTCAGGACATCGAGGTCGCATCGGGTCCCGAGGTAGAGACGGCTCGCGCCGCGGCCCTGAAGGCCAGGAGCGAGGCGCCGGAGCCGGCCGACGACAGGCCTCCCCGCGAGCGCTTCGGCCAGCGAGGAGGGGGACGCCCCGCGACAAGCAGGTCCACTGGCCAGGGCGGTCGCGAGTCTCGCGGCAGGCCTGGAGCCCGGAACGCCGGAACCCGCAAGCCAGCCCCGATAGGCGTCCGCGAAGGCGGGGCCTCCCGCGATGGAAGGCGGGTCGGCCAGGGCCCGGAACGTCGCCATACGGCATAGATAGAGGGGCCGGCCCTGCCGGCTCTTTCCAACCAGGATCGCGCAGGCGGGCGCATCCGACAGGGCTGCGCAGTTGTTGCGCAGCCCTGTGAAATTTCTGCGCAGCTCCCTTTCCCGAGCATGGGCCGGAGAATTCCACTATTCCAGCATCTCACTTCCAGACATCGAACTACGGGGAAGTCGCGCTCCAATTTTATGCCTGAGCCAGATGGCACGGTTATTGCATGTATATAGGCATAACTGGAGGCTCCTTCGTGAAAATCAAGAAATCCAGGGTCAAGACCCTCCCCCTCACGGTCCTCGCCATCATCGTCCTCGCAGCCGTCGCGATCGCCGCCGTCTATGCCGGCTCGAGCCGCATCAGGACGAAATCGGGGCTGGCCTCGTCATCGGCCTATGTCCTCGAGCGCGTCGGCCGCGGCTCCCTCGAGAGCCTGGTCTCGTCGACCGGCACCATCGAGCCGGTATCCAAGGTGAGCGTTCTGGCCCAGATGAATGGTCGCGCCGAGAAGGTTTACGCCGACTATAACGATAGGGTCGAGAAGGGCGAGGTCCTCGTCGCCCTCGATACCGGCACCCTCGAACTCGAGCGCAGGGAGGCGGCGGCGGCCGTCGACAAGGCCAAGGCCAGCCGCGACCTGGCGGCGGTCGACCGCGACAACAAGGAGGCCCTCGCCGTGAAGGGCCTCATCGCCGACTACGATCTGGCCTCCTCGAAGACGAGTCTCGCCGTCGCCGAGGCCGACTTGGAACAGGCCAAGGCAGCCCTCGATGTCATCGACACCGAGCTGGGAAGCTACGCCCTCGTGCGCTCGCCGATCTCGGGCGTCGTGCTCGAACGCGATGTCGACGTGGGGCAGAGCGTGGTGGCCGGCGGCAGTACCGGCTCCTCCAGCCTCTTCACCCTCGCCGGCGACCTTTCCAAGGTCGAGATCGAGGCCTCGGTGGACGAGCTCGACATCGCCTCGATAAGGGCGGGGCAGGTGGTGCGCTTCGCGGTCGAGGCCATCCCGGGGGCGAGCTATACGGGTACGGTCAAGCAGATCCGCCTCGTGCCGACGACCTCGGACAATGTCGTGAGCTATACGGTCATCGTCGACGCAGCCAATCCCGACGGCAAGCTCCTTCCCGGCATGACCGCGACGGTCGACTTCGTCAAACAGAGCCGAAAGGATGTGCTCACCGTGCCCAATGCCGCCCTTCGTTTCAGCCCCCCCGGGCTCAATGAGGCGGAAAGGGCGCGAAGGCTCTTTGTCGCGGGCCTGGCGGGCATGGACGAGGGGCAGAAGGCCGCCGCCCTCGCCTCCTACGACAAGAACGCGGCCGCGACGGCCGCGACGGCCGCGACGGCCGCCTCGAGGGCAAGCGCCACCAAGGCCGGCAGCTCGACGGGCGGCCTTGGTTCGGTGATGATGCCCACCGGACCGGGCGGCCCCGGCGGTCCCGGTGGCTTCGGCGGCCCCGGCGCCAGAGCCGGACTCGGCGCGGCCTCGGGCAAGGGCGCGACGGGAGCACAGACCGAGCTTGGCGCGTCTTCCGTCCCCGCCGAAACGAAGGCCCTCTGGTACCTCGACGACAAGGGAGAGTTCCAGGCCATCCTCGTGAGGATCGGCGTGAGCGACGGGCTCAAGACCGAGGTCTCCGGCCCTCCCGACCTCGAGGGCCGCGAGATCGTCGTGAAGGAGAAGATCTAGATGGCCGCCGTCATCGAGCTGTCCGGCGTCAAGCGCCATTACGCGGTGGGCGACATCGTCGTCAAGGCCCTCAGGGGAGTCGATCTTCGCGTCGAGACGGGCGAGTTCGTCGCCGTGATGGGTCCTTCCGGCTCGGGCAAGTCGACCCTGATGAACATCCTCGGCTGTCTCGACAAGCCCACCGAGGGGCGGTACCTCCTCGACGGGGAGGACATGTCCGACGCGAGCCCCGACGACTTCGCCGAGATCCGCAATCGCAGGATCGGCTTCGTCTTCCAGGGCTTCAACCTCCTTTCGAGGACGAGCGCCCTCGAAAACGTCGAGCTGCCCCTCTTCTACGCCCGTCAGACCCTCCGCGGCAAGGCTTCGGAGCTGGCAGCCCGGGCCCTCGAGGAGGTGGGTCTCGGCGACAGGCTCGACCACCATCCCGCCCAGCTCTCGGGGGGCCAGCAGCAGCGCGTCGCCATAGCGAGGGCCATGGTCAACGATCCCTCCTTCATCCTCGCCGACGAGCCGACGGGCAACCTCGATTCGGAGATGACCATGGAGGTAATGAGCCTCTTCCAGGATCTCAACGACAGGGGCACCACCATAGTAATGGTGACCCACGAGCCCGAGGTGGCGGCCTATACCCGCCGCGTCGTCACCGTGCGCGACGGGGCCATCGTCGCCGACACGATGGTGGCCGATCGCCGAAGGGCGGCTCTGGACCTCGCGGTCTGGAAGGAGGAGCACGTACTCCTCTCGGCCGGAAGGAGCGCCTCATGAAGGTCGGCAGCCTGGGTAGCCTCGCCTTCCGGAGCATCGCCCGCAACAAGATGAGGAGCCTCCTCACCTCCCTCGGCGTCATCATCGGCGTGGCCTCGGTCATCGTCATGGTGGCCGTGGGCGAGGGTTCGCAGCGACAGATCAGGGACAGGATCTCGGCCATGGGCGCCAACCTCCTCATGGTGATGCCTCCCCGGGGCCCCCGCGAGGCCAACCGCCTCAGCCTTTCCGACCTCGCGAAACTGAGGTCGGAGGCGAGCTACCTCTCGGCGGTGTCGGGGGTCTCCCGGGTCTCGACCGAGGTGACCGAGGGCTCGGCCACCTGGTCCACCACGGTATACGGCGTCGATCCCGACTATCTCGTCATAAAGCAGAGGGAGGTGGCCGTGGGAGACTTCTTCGACGAGGAGGCCGGGGCCGCGAGACGCAAGGTCGCCGTGATAGGTTCCACCGTCGCGAAGAAGCTCTTCGGCGACCAGGCCGCCGGAAACGCCGCCGGCATCATCGGCTCCTCCATCCTCATCGGCCGCACTCCCTTCACCCTCGTCGGCATCCTCGCCGACAAGGGCTCCAACGCCATGGGTGAGGACCAGGACGACCTCGTGATGGTGCCCCTCGAAACGGCCATCAACCGCCTCCAGCGCGACCGGAGCCTCGGTTCCATCGAGATGAGCGTGGCCCGCGCCGACCTGATGACGGCCGCCCAGAAGGAGGTGGACGTCATCCTCCGCGAGGCCCACCGGCTCTCGGCGGGCGACACGGCCGACTA